>NZ_JBWJPF010000015.1:0-103309 GCF_056393265.1 Stenotrophomonas sp. Steno-C15 | reverse complement strand
TCTGCAAGCGTGAGTACCACGCGGTGTCAGCGCAGCACCTGCTCCACCAGCTGCACGTCCGCGCTCTGCAGCGGTTCGGCGGCATTGCGCGACAGCTGCACCTGGTAGGTGCCACCTTCAATCTTCCACTGGCGGGCCTGCGCATCGTAGTGGGCCAGGGTCTTCGGCTCGGCTTCGATACGGATGCGGCGCTGCTCACCCGGCTGCAACTGCACCTTGTCGTAGCCGATCAGCCGGATCGGCGTGCTGCTGCCCGCCGGCAGCTTCAGGTACAGCTGGGCCACGTCGGCACCGGCGCGCTTGCCGGTGTTGCGGATGTCCACGCTGGCGACCAGGCGCGAACCTTCCACGCTCACCTTCAGGTTGTCGTAGGCAAAGGAGGTGTAGGACAGGCCATGGCCGAAGGCGAAGGTCGGAGTCAGGCCCTTGGCGGCCATCCACTTGTAGCCGACGTTGGCGCCTTCGATATCGAAATCGAACACATCACCGAACGGTTTGGCCGGCTTGAAGCCCAGGCCATCGATATGCGGGCGCGGCAGCTGCGACTCGTCCGTCACCCAGGTCACCGGCAGGCGGCCGGACGGATTGGCCTGGCCGGTCAGCAGTGCGGCGATGCCCTCGCCACCGCGGATGCCGGGATACCAGGCCTGCAGCATCGCCGGCACCTGCGCCAGCCACGGCGTGCGCACCGGGCCGTTGGTTTCCAGCACCAGCACGGTCTTCGGGTTGGCCTTGGCCACCGCCGAAATCAGCGCATCCTGATTGTCCGGCAGCTGCATGTCCGGCAGATCCACCGATTCGGCGGCCCACTGCGTGGCGAACACGATGGCGACATCCGCCTGTGCGGCGGCCTTGGCTGCAGCCGCGGCATTGTTGCCGTCCACATACGCGATGGTGGCGTCCGGGCGCGCTGCACGCAGCGCCTCCAGCGGCGAGGACGGATGGAACATCACCGGGCCCGGCCAGGTGGTCGGCATCACGCCCGGCACCGCGTTGGTGCCCTTGGCGGTCACGCCCACCATCGACGAACCGCCACCACCGATCACGCCCTTGTCGGCATGGCCGCCGATGATGACGATGCGCTTCACGCTGTCGGCCAGCGGCAACAGGTTGCCTTCATTGCGCAGCAGCACGCTGCCCTCTTCCACCGTGCGCTGTGCCACGGCAAAACCGGCCTCGGCATCAACCTTCTGGTGCTGCGGCGGGTTGTCGAAGTTGCCGTGCAGGAACATCGTGCGCAGGATGCGCGCCACCATGTCGTTCAGGCGCGCCTGCGGCACCACGCCGCCGTGCACGGCCAGGCGCAGCGGCTCGTCGAAGAACACCGCCGCGTCGAACACTTCACCGGCCGACTGCTGGTCCAGGCCGGCCAGCGCCGCCTTTGAGCCACTGTGCACGCCACCCCAGTCGGACATCACGAAACCAGGGAACTTCCATTCCTGCTTCAGCACCTGGTTCATCAGGTAGCCGTTCTCGCAGCCGTAGGTGCCGTTGATCTTGTTGTACGAGCACATCGCCACGCCCGGGCGGCCGGTCTCCAGCGCGATCTCGAAGGCCAGCAGGTCGGACTCGTGCATGGCCTGTTCGCCGATGCGTACGTCATGGAAGTTGCGGCGGGTCTCCATGTCGTTCAGCGCGAAGTGCTTCATCGAGGAGATCACGTGCTGGCTCTGCACGCCCTGGATCAACGCGCCGACCATCGAGCCTGCCAGCAGCGGATCTTCGCCGGCGTACTCGAAGTTGCGGCCGTTGCGCGGATCGCGCTGCAGGTTGACGCTGCCGGAAAGCAGGATGTTGAAACGCTGCTGCCAGGCCTCGCGGCCCATCGTCGCGCCGCCTGCAAAAGCCACTTCGCGGTTCCAGCTCGATGCGGTGGACGGGCCGGAGGGCATGGCGGTGGCGAAGTCGCCGGGCCGGATGCCGCCGGGGTTGGTCACACCGACGCCGGCGTCGGCCGACTGCTGCGAGGGAATGCCCAGGCGTGGCACGCCCGGCACGAAACCGGCCGAACCGACCGCGCCGTCCGGCAGCGGGCCGCCGTCCTTGCCCAGCCCGAAGTAGCTGTGCAACATCTGGAATTTCTCATCCTCGGTCATCGCCTTCAGCAGCAGCGCAGCGCGGGCGTCGGCGTTGAGGGTGGTGTCCATCCACGGCGCATCGCCCCCCTTGTCGGCGGCATAGGCCAGGGTCAGCAGGGTCGCGCGCAGGGCGCTGCCCTCAACCTTGAACGGCGCACTGCTGGCGGCCTGGAAGCCATCGCTGAAGTAGCTGGCATCGGCTTCCGGGGCCACCCGCGCCGGATCGAAACCGGCAGCCTTGGCGGAATCGCCAGCAACAGCGCCGAGCAGCACCGCCGGCGCACCCAGCCGCGAACGCGACACCAGGGCCGGCAACTGCAGGGCACCCGCGCCGGCATCGGTGTAGACCGCAACGGTGTGGCGACCGTCATCCAGGCGCAGGTAGTTCAGCCCCGGCTGGTCCGGGCCGGATTCCGCCGCGATCGGCAGCCGGGTCAGCACGGCCTGACCGCGCTGGGTCCGGCCATCGTCCTTCCCGGCGGCGATGAAGCGGTATTCGTAGCCCAGGCCATCAGCCAGCAGCTGCAGCGGATCGACCTGGTCGATGCTGCGCTGCACCTGCCGCACACTCACGGCATCCACCTGCAGGGATCCAAGCTGGGTGGCCAGGGCCGGCATCGCTTCGGCCGGCGGCGCCTGCTCCAGGGTCAACACGGTGAACGCGGCGGGATCGGCCCACGCCGGCGCGATGACGGCGGCGGACACGGCGAGGGACAGGGCAAGCGGCTTTGTAAACGTTTTCATCGACGGGCGTAATTCCGTTGCCAAGGCAATCGGTCCAGGGAAAATGCCGCCGAAGGGTGCAGCGTTCATGCCGTACAGGCGTTGCCGGGCAACACCTCAGGCCGGAGGGCGGACCGGTCTGCGCGCGGGACCCTCCTCCCGGCGTGACAACCTGCCTGCCCGGGCCACGCACGTGGCCCAACCTGTGAAGATTGTGCGAGGGCGTTCATGCCTGTCAACAGGACCTAAGGCACAGGCCAGCCCCTGCACGCCGGTTATCAGTCCATCACCGGCGGTCATCAGTAGGGTGCGCGGCGCTGCCGATAATGGAAGCCCCTGGCCACGGATCACGCCCATGAACGTACATCGCGACTTCGACCATCTCTGGCGCGACCGCTGTGACACCTCCAGCCAACGCAGCCCGCGCGTGCTGATCCGCGTATTCGTCGCTCCCGGCGAACTGGAGCGCAGTGTGGCGTTCTACGAGCAGCTGCAGGGTGTGGTCGCCGATGCCGGGTTTCCGTTTCCCGATGCAGGACTGCGCCTGGCCATGGTCGGTGCCTTCCTGCTGATCGAAGGCAGCGAGACCGCACTGGCACCCTTCACCTCGACCACGGGCACCCTGCTGGTCGACGATGTCCGGCCCTATCACGACAAACTGATCGCTGCCGGAGCCGAGATCATCTTCCCGCTGCAGATCGTCCCGACCGGTGCGGCGTTCAATGCAGTCCATCCCGATGGCACCGTGGTCGAGTACGTGCACCACCGCCCGGATCCGCAGGGGCGGTGAGTGCGGGGCACGTTGATCGATGAACCGCGCCCGCTCTTCAGCAACCTGAAACGCGGCGCTCGAATTCATTAGTAATTCTACTCACGAGGCGAGTAGCATGTCCGGTCTCAGCCCTTGATACCGGCCTGTCGATACTCGCTCCATGCCAGCCGTTTCCGACAACTATTGTCGCTCTCAGCCAGCCCCCACGCGTTTCCGGACGGTGGGCTGATGGGTGCGGTCATTGCCCTCGACCGTCTCCTGGACGGTCGCCAGCTATGGCGCGGTCCGGCGCGGCACGGCCCGGCCAGCGACCATCTGGCCAGTGGCCACCCCGCCCTGGATGCACGCCTGCCCGGGGGGGGATGGCCGGCCAGCGGGCTGTGCGAGGTGCTGCAGGGCGCGCCGGGTGTAGGCGAACTGGCGCTGGTCTGGCCGGCATTGGCAAAGCTGAGCCGCCGCGAGCGGCCGATCGTGCTGGTCGCGCCGCCTTACCGGCCGCATGCGCCGGCCTGGGCCGCGGCCGGGCTGGATCTGGCGCAGCTGCAGATCATCCAGGCCGGGCCGAAGCAGGCGCTGTGGGCCACCGAACAATGCCTGCGCTCGGCGGCCTGCGCGGCAGTGCTGTGCTGGCCACAGCAGGTCGACGACCGCGCCCTGCGCCGCCTGCAGGTAGCCGCCGACAGTGGCCAGTGCCTGGGCTTCGTGTTCCGCGAGGCGCGTGCGGCCCGCAACCCGTCCCCGGCCAGCCTGCGCCTGCAGCTCGACCACGGCCAGGTCCGGGTCCTGAAGTGCCGTGGCGGATTGCCGCCGGCACAGCCGCTGCCACTGGCCATCGCCCACTGAGGCGGCCGCATGGACTGGGCCTGCCTGTTGTTGCCGCAGCTGGCGCTGGATTGCGTGCTGCGCCTGCAAGCGGATCCGCAGCGGCCACTGGTGCTGCTGCAGGGGCCGGCGCAGCGTCGCGTGCTGCGCGCCGTCAGCCCTGCTGCGCGTGCAGCCGGCCTGCGTCCGGGCATGCTGTTGTCGGCCGCACAGGTACTGGTGCAGGACCTGCAGCTGCATGACTACGATCCGGCCACCGAGCTGCACACCCGCCAGTTGCTGGCCAGCTGGCTGTACGGCTTTAGTTCGCAGGTCAGCCTCGACTTTCCGCACGCACTGGTCCTGGAGATCGGTGCCAGCCGTGCCCTGTTCGGCGATTGGCTGGCGATCGAACGGCGCCTGCGTGATGGCCTGCATGAACTTGGATTCCGTCACCGCCTGGTCGCGGCGCCCAATCCCCATGCCGCACGGGTGCTGGCCAACGTGCATGATGGCCTCGGTATCGATGCAGGACAGTTGCCAGCCCTGTTGGCGCAGCTGCCCTTGCCGCGCAGCGGATTGCCGGCCGATGCGGTGACCGTGCTTGGCCGCTCCGGGCTGCGTACGCTGGGGGCAGTGTTCGACCTGCCGCGCGAAAGCCTGGCGCGCCGCTTCGCGCCGGACGTGCTGCAGCAGCTGGACGCGCTGCGTGGCCAGCCCACCGCACCCCTGCGCTACTACCAGCCACCAGACCGTTTCGACGCACGCATCGAATTCGAGTACGAGATCGAATCCAGCCAGGCCCTGCTGTTTCCGCTGCGGCGCCTGCTGCTGGATCTGGCGGCCTTCCTGTTCTCGCGCGATGGCGGCGTGCAGCGTTTCGACCTGCATTTCGAACACGACCTGCTGCCCGCCAGCGTGCTGACCATCGGCCTGCTCGCACCCGAGCGCGATGCCGCGCTGCTGTTCGAGATCGCCCGTAACCGCATGGAGGCCTTCCCGCTGCCGGCGGGCAGCCGGGCCCTGCGCCTGCAGGCCGAACACCTGCCGCCCTTCGTGCCCGCCGCACGCGATCTGTTCGACACCCGCCCGGCACAGGCGATGCCGTGGACCCAGCTGCGCGAGCGCCTGCGTGCACGGCTCGGCGATGACGCCGTGCAGCCCCTTGCCGTGCAGGCCGACCATCGCCCCGAACGCGCCAGTGGCACCCAGGCACCCGCCAGGCCACCGGCGTGCTGGCCGCTGCGCCCCGGCTGGTTGCTGGACACACCACAGGTGCTGCGTGACCCGCGGCTGCGCATCGTCACCGGGCCGGAGCGGATCGAATCAGGCTGGTGGGACCAGGCCGATGCGCGCCGTGACTACTACGTGGTGGAAACCGCACACGGCCAGCGCGGCTGGGCCTTCCGTGAGCGCAATGATCCACATGCACCGTGGATGCTGCACGGCTGGTTCGGCTGAACCACCATGCACGATGAGCTGCCCGGCTATGCCGAACTGCACTGCCTGTCGGCCTTCAGCTTCCAGCGCGGTGCCTCCACCGCCGAGGAACTGTTCGCACGTGCCCGCGGCCAGGGCTACCGCGCGCTGGCGATCACTGACGAGTGTTCGCTGGCTGGCATCGTGCGCGCCTGGCAGGCAGCGAAGACACAGGGCGTGGCGCTCATCGTCGGTGCCGAGTTCCAGGTCGAAGAGGGCCCGAAGCTGGTGCTGCTGTGCACCGACCAGGCTGCCTACGCCGGGTTGTGCCAGTTGATCACCACCTGCCGGCGGCGGGCCGGCAAGGGCGAGTACCGCTGCCTGCGCGATGACCTGTCCGGCCTGCCCGACGGCCTGTTGTGCCTGTGGCTGGACCGGCAGCCCGCCGCCACCGATCTGCCACTGCTGCGCGCAGCCTTCAAGGACCGCCTGTGGCTGGCGGTGGAACTGCACCATGAGCACGACGACGCGCGCCGCCTGCAGCAGCTGCAGGCGTTCGGCGAACGCCACGGCCTGCCGCTGGTCGCCAGCGGCGATGTGCACATGCATGTGCGCCGCCGCCGCGCGCTGCAGGACACGCTGACCGCGATCCGTCACCGCTGCAGCGTGGCCGAAGCCGGCTGGCGCCTGTTCCCCAATGGCGAACGCCATCTGCGCCCGCGCACCGCGCTGGCCCGGTTGTACCCCCCTGCACTGCTGGCCGAGACCGTGCGCATCGCCGAGCGCTGCCACTTCACCCTGGACCAGTTGAAGTACACCTACCCGCGTGAACTGGTGCCGGAAGGTCATGACCCGGACAGCTGGTTGCGCGAGCTGGTGGAAGAAAAGATTCCCTGGCGCTGGCCGGAGGGCATCCAGGAACCGCAGCGCAGGCAGATCGAGCACGAGCTGGCATTGATCAGGGAGAAGAACTATGCCTCCTACTTCCTCACCGTGCACGACATCGTGCGCTTCGCCCGCAGCCAGGACATCCTCTGCCAGGGCCGCGGCTCGGCCGCCAATTCAACGGTGTGCTTCGTACTGGGCGTGACCGAGATCGACCCCGCGCGCAGCAACCTGCTGTTCGAGCGCTTCATCTCCGCCGAGCGGAATGAACCACCGGATATCGATATCGATTTCGAGCATGAACGGCGCGAGGAAGTCCTGCAGTACGTGTTCAAGCGCTATGGCCGCGAACGCGCCGCGTTGACGGCGGTGGCGATCAGCTATCGCGGCCGCAGTGCGATCCGTGATGTCGCCCGCGCGCTGGGACTGCCGATGGACCAGGTCAATGAACTGGGCGCAGCGATGGACCATTGGGGTGGCAACATTCCGCTGCCGGAAACCCTGCGCGAGCGCGGCTTCGACCCGGAGACGCCGCTGATGCGGCGACTGCTGTCATTGACCGCCGAGCTGATCGACTTCCCGCGCCACCTGTCGCAGCATCCGGGCGGTTTCGTGATTTCCGAACACCCGCTGTCGACCCTGGTGCCGGTGGAGAACGCAGCGATGGCCGACCGCACCGTCATCCAGTGGGACAAGGACGATCTGGATGCCACCGGCCTGATGAAGGTCGACTGCCTGGCGCTGGGCATGCTCACCGCCATCCGCAAATGCCTGGCGATGCTGAAGCAGCATGGCCTGCACGAAGGACGCATGGATGCGATCCCGCCCAAGGATGCGAAGACGTTCGACATGATCTGCGCCGCCGACACCATCGGCGTGTTCCAGATCGAATCGCGCGCGCAGATGGCGATGCTGCCGCGCATGCAGCCGCGCACGTTCTATGACCTGGTGATCGAAGTCGCGATCGTGCGGCCCGGTCCGATCCAGGGCGACATGGTGCATCCCTATCTGGAGCGGCGGCGGATCCTGCGAGAACACGGCCCTGATGCACTGAACGATCCACACAATCCGCTCTACCCACCGCGGCTGGAACGCGTGTTCGCACGTACGCTGGGCGTGCCATTGTTCCAGGAACAGGTGATGCAGCTGGCGGTGGATGCGGCCGGTTATACCCCGGGCCAGGCCGATGCCCTGCGCCGTTCGATGGCGGCCTGGAAGCGCCGCGGCGGGCTGGAGCCGCATCGCGAGAAGCTGTTGGCCGGCATGCTGGAGAACGGCTTCAGTCGCGAATACGGCGAGCACCTGTTCGAGCAGATCAAGGGCTTCGGCGATTACGGCTTCCCGGAAAGCCACGCCGCCAGCTTCGCCCTGCTGACCTATAACAGCTGCTGGCTGAAGTGCCATCATCCGGCCGCGTTCACCGCCAGCCTGATCAACAGCCAGCCACTGGGGTTCTACAGCCCCGACCAGCTGCTGCAGGATGCGCGCCGGCACGGCATCATCGTGCTGCCGGTGGACGTGCGCCACAGCGACTGGGACTGCACGCTGGATTTCAGCAGGGGTCCCGCGGCGATCCGGCTGGGCCTGCGCCTGGTCGATGGCTGCAACGAACAGGTGGCACAGGCCATCATGCGCGAACGCGCGCGACGGCCATTCGACGATGTCGGCGATCTGTGCCAGCGCACCGTCCTGGACCGGCGCCATCAGGGCCTGCTGGCCGATGCCGGCGCGCTGCGCGGCCTCAGCGGGCATCGTCATCGTGCGCGCTGGGATGTCTCCGGCGTGGAAAACCGCCTGCCGCTGTTCGATCAGGCCCGCACCACCGCTGAAGCACGCGTGCCATTGCCGTTGCCCAGTGCGTGGGAAGACATGCAGGCCGACTACCGCAGCATCGGCACTACCCTGGGTCGCCATCCCATGTCATTCCTGCGCACGCAGCTGCGCAGCCGCGGCTGCCTCGACGCCGCACAACTGGCCCGCCACGGCCATGGCCGCCGCGTACGCATCGCCGGGCTGGTACGCATGCGCCAGCGTCCCCAGACCGCCAGCGGCGTCACCTTCCTTACCCTGGAAGATGAAACCGGCATGGTCAATGCCGTGGTCTGGCGGCACCTGGCCGACCGGCAGCACCGTGTACTGGTCGATACCCAGCTGATGCAGATCGACGGCCGCCTGGAGCGTGTCGATGGCGTGCAGCATGTGATCGTGCAACGCATGCACTGCCTGGATGAACTGCTGCAGGGCCTGCGCAGCCGAAGCCGCGACTTCCACTGAGGACACACCGCGTCACACAGCGAACTGGTCATGAGCGGCCCGCTTCCGTTATCGTCGGCACATCCAAGGAAGGACGATCCGATGCCCCGTGCACTCACGCTGACCACGCTGCTGGTCTCCACCCTCGCCCTGCTCGTTTCCGGCTGGACTGCCTGGAGCCTGCATCGCAGCCAATCGCCGCAGCGGGTGATCGAAGCCCGGGGCCTGGTCATCCACGATGGCGCCGGTCAGGCGCGGGTGATCCTGGGCGCCCCGGTGCCCGACCCGCGCAGTCGCGGCCAGGTGCAGGGAACACGTGCCAGCGCCCTGTCCGGCCTGGTTCTGCTGGGTCCGGACGGCTCCGAACGCGGCGGCTACGGCACGACCGACCACGGTGGCGAAGCCCTGCTGACGCTTGACGATGCAGCCGGCACCACCGAAGTGTTCAAGGTGGTCGCCAACCCCGACCGCGGCGCCAGCCTGATGGTCAAACACCAGAACAACACCGGCGCGATGCTCACCTCCTGGCAGGGCAAGCCGGAGTTGATGTTCGTAGATGACAGCGGACAGTCCTACTACGTGCGCCCCGGCGTCAGTGCCGCGCCCTGAAGGACGCGGGTTCATCATCCCAGCACGGCCGCCAGGTCATCGGCCAGCTGTCGCTGCTGCGGTGTTCCCAGCGCCGCACAGGTGATGCGCAGGCCATGACCGGGGGCGGAAACCGCGAACACTTCGCCGGCACGCACATGCCAGCCGCGGGCGGCCAGCGCCAGTACCTGCGGGCGGCTGTCATCCGGCAGAGGCAACCACAGGTTCAACCCCTCCATCGGCACGGCCTGCTGCACGCCCCGCGCCTGCAGCAGCATCTGCAGCGACTGCAACCGCTGCTGGTAACGCACGCCGGCCGAAGCGATCTTCGCCCGCTGCGTGGCTGATTCCAGCACCGAGACCGCCGCGTCCTGCAGCAGGTGGCTGACCCAGCCGGTTCCCGCTGCCAGCCGCAGGCGCAGCCGTACCGCGGTTTCCTCATCGCAGGCCAGCCACGCCAGGCGCAGATCCGGGCCCAACGGCTTGGACAGCGAGCGCAGCAGTGCCCAGCGCCGGCCATCGACGGGCAGCACCGAGTGGTAGGCCTGCTGCGAGAGCAACGCGTAATGATCGTCGATCAGCACTGCCACCTGCGGGTAGCCGGCCAGCAGCTGGCGCAGTGCCCGCGCCCGCTTCGCATCCAGGCTGGCGCCGGTAGGATTGTGTGCGCGCGGCGTCAGCAGTACCGCGCGTGCGCCAGCCTCCAGCGCCCGCCGCAGCGACGCCACCTGCATCCCATGCGTGTCCACCGCCACGGACAGCGGCGTGTGGCCAGCGGCATTGAGCACGTTGAGGCTGCCAAGGAAGCAGGGATCCTCTACAGCGATGCGGTCGCCGGGCAGTAGCCAGGCAGCCAGCAGGCGTTCGATGCCATCGACCGCACCGTGGCTCAGCTCCAGGGCATAGCCCTGCGGACAATCGGCATCCAGCGACGCACGTGCCAGCCGCTGCATGCGCGGGTCGACCGTACCCACGCCATACAGCCGAGGTGGCGCCGGTGCCAGGCGCAGGCTCGGCAACAGCCGTGGGTCCGGATTGCCACCTGCCAGATCGTGCAGCGCCAGCCCCGGCGGACTGCCTTCGCGCGCGACGGGGGCCGGCACGCCACGCACCGTGGTACCGCGCCGCCCCCCCGTACTGGCCAGGCCCGCGGCGTCCAGCCGCTTGTACGCGGCCGCCACCGTGTTGCGGTTGACGCCCAGCCGCTCGGCCAGTTCGCGTACCGGCGGCAGCACGCTGCCCGCGGTCAGCCGCCCGTCGCCGATGCCCTCGCGGATGCTGTCGAAGATCGATTCGGCACTGTGCCCGGTGATTTTCATTTTGTCCTATGCCAAAATAAATCTTGTCCTGTGCCAGTCTATCCCACCCTGGCCACCCTGCATTGGAGGTGCACGCATGCCCCTTGCCGCCGCCGACTGGCCTGTCGCCCAGTCCGTCGAACAGATCGCCCGCAACCTGCTCACGGTGCGCCAGCGCATCGCGCGGGCCTGTGCCCGCGCGGGCCGCGACCCGCAGAGCGTGCGCCTGCTGCCGGTCAGCAAGACCGTGGATGAGGCGCGCATCCGCATGGCCGTGGCTGCCGGCTGCCATGAGCTGGGTGAGAACAAGGTGCAGGAGGCACAGCGCAAGGCCGAGTCGATGGCCGACCTTGGCGTGCACTGGTCGGTGATCGGCCACCTGCAGACCAACAAGGCCCGCCATGTGGCGCGCTTCGCCAGTGAATTCCAGGCGCTGGACAGCCTGCGCGTGGCCGAAGCGCTGCAGCAGCGCCTGCTGCTGGAGGACCGCACTCTGGACGTGTTCGTGCAGGTCAACACCTCCGCCGAACCCAGCAAGTACGGCCTGGAGCCCGGCGCCGTCGACGCTTTCGTGCAGCAGCTGCCCATGTTCGACCGCCTGCGCGTACGCGGACTGATGACCCTGGCCATCTTCACTCCGGAGGTGGAACGCGTACGCGCCTGCTTCGTCCGCCTGCGCACGCTGCGCGACCAGCTGCAGCGCAGCGCGCCGACCGGCATCGACCTGTCGCAGCTGTCGATGGGCATGTCCGGCGACTTCGAGGTCGCCATCGAGGAGGGCGCCACCGTGGTCCGCGTCGGCCAGGCCATCTTCGGAGCACGCGCGACACCGGACAGCGCCTACTGGCCCACCCGTGGAGGGGCCGCATGAAGCACGCGGTCGTCCTGCAACACGTCGCCTTCGAAGACCTCGGCACGCTGCAGCCGCTGCTGTTGGCCCGGGGCTGGCAGCTGCACGTTCTGCAGGCTGGCATCGATGCGCTTGACGCGGCCGAAGCGGCTGATCTGCTGGTCGTACTGGGAGGCCCGGTCAGCGTCAACGATGGCCAGCTCTACCCCTTCCTGGCTGACAGCATCGCGCTGCTGCAACGGCGCCTGCACCTGCAGCGGCCGACCCTCGGCATCTGCCTGGGTGCGCAGCTGATGGCACGTGCACTGGGGGCGGAGGTGGCGCCCAGCGGAGGCAAGGAAATCGGATTCGCGCCACTGCTGCTGACCGACGAGGGCCAGCGTTCTCCCCTGCTGGCATTGCAGGGCATTCCGGTGCTGCATTGGCATGGCGAAGCCTTCGAACTCCCGAACGGTGCGCACCGTCTTGCCAGCACACCCGCCTGCCGCCACCAGGCCTTTTCCATCGGCAAGCATGCACTGGCCCTGCAGTGCCACCCGGAACTGGACGCGCGGCAGTTCGAACGCTGGCTGATCGGCCACGCGCTCGAGCTGGCCCAGGCGGGCATCGACCCGAACGATCTTCGCGCGCAGGCACGCCGCTATGGCGCCCCGCTGGCCGCAGCCGCGACTGCGATGTTCAACCACTGGCTGCAGGAACTACCGGAGAACGCACGATGAACTACCGCCTGCTAGTCCACCGTCACGGCGCCTACTGGGGTCATTTCGACTGCCAAGGGGCCGATGCGCTGCAACGCCTGGAGGCCATCGCCGCGCACCTGCCCAACGCAGCGGGATTCCAGCTGCAACGCCAGAAGGGCATTGGCGAAGAACGCATCCTGTCCAGCAATGCCGAAGGCCTGCGCGTGCTCGCTGCACAGATCCAGTACCGCGACCTCTGACGCAGAGAGCGCTGCCGGCCCGCTCGCCTTCGATGCGCCGGCACCATGGATGCAAATGATTCTCTTTTACTGTAAGGTGCAGGCGCTGCCCTTGCCGCCGCGGGCTGTTCCCTTTCCCAGTTGTAGCCCGCCCCGTGTCCACGCCTGTCGAACCGACGGATGTCGCGCATCTGTGCGCCGCCCATTACCGGCCGCTGCACGCCCACGTCCGCCGCAAACTCCCGCAACGCAGCGATGCCGATGACGTCGTCCAGGAGACCTGGCTGCGTGTCGTCAAGGTCGCCGCCAGTGGCCTGCTCAGCAATGGCCGCGCCTACCTGTACCGCGTCGCCCACAACCTGATCGCCGACCATTACCGGCAACGCCAGCGCCGCCGGGAAGAGCCGCTGGACGAAGCATCTCTGACCACCCTCGCCGATCCGGCGCCCCTGCCGGAACAACGCCTGCTCGATCTCGAACAACTGCGTCACCTGGACGCGATCATCGCCGCCCTGCCGCCGCGCTCGCGGCAGGTGTTCCTGCTGGCCCGGGTGGAACAGATGGCCTTGGCCGAAATCGGTCGCCAGCTCGGCATCAGCCGGCAGACCGTGCATGGACACCTGCTGCGCGCGCTGGTCGCGCTGCAACAGGTGCCCGGCCCATGAGTCAGGACACGATCGCACGCGAAGCCGCACGCTGGTGGCTCGACGGCCATGACGGTACGCGCGACGAGCGCGCGTTCGCCCACTGGTATCAGGCAGACCCGCGCCATGCAGCACAGTACCTGCACCTGCAGCAGCTGTGGCAGGCCGGTGCCGGCCTGCCCAGCCTGCAACGCCAGCAGCAGCGTCACCGCCGGCGTGCCCTGCGCGAGGCGGGCATCGGCGCCCTGCTGCTGTGCGTGCTGGGCCTGTCGCTCCGCCAGGACGCACCGCCGCCAGAACTGGTGCTGCGCACCACCGTCGGCGAGATCCGCGAGACACCCTTGCAGGACGGTTCGCGCGTCGTGCTTTCTCCGGGCAGCGAGGTGCGCGTCCGCATCGACGGGCAGCGCCGGCAGCTGCAGCTCAAGAAGGGACAGGCCTGGTTCCAGGTTGCCGCCGATGCCGACCGGCCGTTCCAGGTGCGCACGCCGCATGGCAGGGTCACCGCGCTGGGCACCGCATTCGATGTCGCCGTGCAGAACGGCAGCAGCGTGGTGACCGTCACCGAACACCAGGTGCGGGTGGACAGCGGCAGCGGCAGCGGAGAGGCAAGCCAGGGCGAACAACTGCGCTTCGATGGCCAGACACCCGGCACCCCGTCGGCCGCACCGGCAGGCGTGCTCGCCTGGCGCGAGCGGCGCCTGCACTGGGTATCGGCCCCATTGGAGGATGTCGCCCGGGGGCTGGACCGCTGGGACGGTGGGCACACCTGGATCATGGGCGCGCACCTGCGCCAGCAGCGGGTCACCGTGCTGGGCAATGCCACCGGCGCCACCGGCACCCGCGACCAGCTCGCCCGGCAATTGCAGGTTCGCGTGCTGCGCATCGGTCCCGGACTGCAGCTGTGGCTGTCATCAACGCACGGCGCCGGCCATGCACCCTGACATCGTCCCTGCCCGTGCGTCTTCCCAGGCTGACGACGCTCTGCGTCACTCCCTGGAGACCTCGATGCTGTCCCACCGCCCCCTTGTCCTGGCCTTGTCGCTGGCCTGCGCCAGCCCGGTTCCATTCCTGTCCGGCCATGCCCAGGCACAGACCGCAACCCGCCACTACGACCTGCCTGCACAGCCGCTGGCCGGCGCACTGGATGCCTACAGCCGGCTCACCGGCATCGATCTGGTGATCGGTGGCGCGCTGCCCCAGCGCCAGATGGCGCCCGCCCTGCGCGGCAACTTCGACGACAGGCAGGCGCTGTCACAATTGTTGGCCGGCACCGGCCTGCGGCCCCGCTTCATCGATGCACGGCGTGCCACCCTCGAGCCGGCGCCTGCCGAGTCCAGCGATGGCAGCCGCCGCACCGGTCCGTTGCGCGTGCAGGGCACTCCTGCACAGGGCCATGCGCCCGGCACCGGCGCCAGCCAGTACGTCCCCGCCACCCGCGATGGCTTCGCGCCAGCCGTTGGCAGTGAACGCGTGGCGATGGCCGAACGCCAGGAGGGCAACAGCCTGCTGCGCTCGATGCCCGGCACGCACAGCTTCCACTCGCGCAGCCAGCCCGGCCTCCAGGTCAACATCCGTGGCATGACCGGCGCCGGCCGCGTCAACACGATGATCGACGGTGTCACCCAGACCTTCCGCAACAACGCCGGGCACGGCTCCGGGGGCCCGTTCGCCTATGTCGATCCATTCCTGCTGGCCGGGGTGGATGTGCAGCGCGGTGCCGTCGCTGGCGGCGATGGCGCTGGCACCCTGGCCGGTACCGCCAACTTCCGCACGCTGGATATCGATGACCTGCTGGGTGAGAGCCGCGACTGGGGCCTGCGCGCCGGCTACCGGCACGGCGACAACGGCTATGGCACTGGCCGCACATTCGCCGGCGCCTGGCGCCACAGCGAGGAAGGCGGTGACCGTCAGTTCGGCCTGCTTGCGGCGGCCAGCAGCAGCCGCAGCAGCGAGTACGCGACCGCCAACGGGCAGAAGAACAGCGCCGACCCGGGCAGCCAGCACCCCAGAAGCTGGCTGCTCAAGGCCCGCCTGCAACCCAGTGAGCTGCACCGGCTGGACCTGAGCCACATGCGCTACGAGAACGACTTCTATCACAACTACCCGTGGCAGATTTCGGCACGCAACCAGCGCGCCAGCTATCACTACACGCCCTACACACCCTGGATCGACCTGCGCGCCAGCTTCGCCGCCAACAAGACGCGGCTGTTCTATCCGCCGGTGGAAGTGTCCAGCTACATCGGCCGGCGTACCCACAGCAGCCTGAGCAGCTGGAACATCGACAACACCAGCCGCTTCGAGATCGGCTCGCTGCAGGCACGCTGGAACACAGGCCTCAAGCACCAGTCGGACATTTTCGTTGCTGATACGCCCACCCTGCGCGGCGCCAACCCGCAGGGGCGCAGCCAGCTTGACAGCGTGTTCAGTACGCTCGAACTGCAGTACGGCATCTACGCACTGACCACCGGGCTGCACCAGGATCGCTACGGCATCCGCGGGCATATCCCGACCTGTTCGGATGTGCCGGGACAGTGCACCCGGATCAACGGCGGGGGCATCGACATCCGCCGCCGCCAACATGCACTCAGTCCCAGCCTCTCGGTTTCGTTGCAGGCAACCGACTGGCTGCAGCTGTACGCCGAGGCTTCGCGGACATCGCGGCCCCCACGCGTGCAGGAGATGTTCTTCGAGAAGATTCCGCTGGAAGGCATGAGCGATGCCGATGGCGTAGGCGCCAATCCATTCCTGCGTCGCGAACGCTCGCGCAACCTGCAGTTCGGCGCCAATCTCAGCACCGACTCGCTGCTGCGCGACGGCGACCTGGCCCAGTTGCGGGTAACCCGCTTCGACAACCGCATTCGCGACTACATCAAGCCGCAGTACCTGCTGATCGTGCATCCACCGGAAATCGAGCCCGTCGTGGTACCGATCGACAGCGACCCGCAGCTTTCGGCCTGGACCGATGCGCTGGATGTGGACGACTTCAGCGTCACCACCCGCTGGATGAACGACCCGGGCGTGGTGCGCATGCGTGGCATCGAGCTGGAGGCCCACTACGCCAGCGAGCACTATCACGCGACGCTGAGCTGGACACGATCACACACCAGCGCGCCCACCATCGAGTTCGTCAACCTGGAAGACATCACCACGCTTCCCGACCGCTACTGGACGCTGGACGTCGGCGGTCGCTGGTGGCAGCAGCGCGTGCAGGCCGGCGTGCGCGCCGAATACTCCGGCCCCACTGAGGAAGGCTACGACTTCTTCCAGACCCGCAAGACCCGCGGCACGGGTGTGCTGCTGGACTTCTACGCCAGCTTCAAGCCACAGGCCAGCACCACCGTATGGCTGAACATCGAAAACCTGCAAAACAAAGCCTATGACAACAATGCCTCGATCGACAGCATCTTCAGCCCGATCCTGGACCGCGGCAACGGCCGCGGCCGCACCGTCTCGATGGGCGTCAACGTGGCGTTCTAGCCGACGCTGGTTGCCGCTGTGCCTGCTTGCCGTGCTGGCGACCGGGCAGGCCCAGTCGATGCCCGGCACGGTGATCGACCTGGCCAGCGGCCGGCCGTTGCAGGAAGCGGCGTTCGTGCAGCGCGTCGCCGCCGCCCGGCACCTGCTGCTGGGGGAACGCCATGACGTCGCCACCGACCATGCCGCCGAACGCTGGCTGTTGCAGGCCCTGCACCAGCAGCGACCACAGGGTGCGCTGGTCCTGGAGATGATCGGCAGTGAACGCCAGCCCCGCCTGCAGCGCGTGCAGCGCTGGCTGGACAAGGGCAACCGTGCCGACGGGCAACACCTGCAGGAACTGCTGGGCTGGGACCCCCGTTGGCCGTGGTCGGCCTATGGCGGACTGGTGCAGGATGCCGCCGCTGCAGGCATCGCCCTGCACGGTGGCAACCTCTCGCGTGCGGAGGTCGACGCGCTGCTCACTTCGTCGGCACCGGCGCGCTTCCCGGTGCCTGGCGCACGCCACCGCCTGTCGAACGTAGTGCTGGCCCAGCACGCCGACGCCGCACCGCTGCTGGAAGGCATGCTGGCCGTTCAGCAGGCCCGCGATTCGCGTATGGCGCAGGTACTGGCGGCCGCACAGACACCCGCGCTGCTGGTTGCCGGCCGCTGGCATGTGCTGCGCGGCACCGGCGTACCGGGCTATCTGCCCGCATCCGCGCCTGCGCTGGTGGTCGCTCTGGCATCGGCGGAAGAAGCCATCGACGCCAGCGACGCCGACCTGCTGTGGGTGATCGCAGATGAGTGAACGCAGGCAACACTGGCAGGCAATGGCGATCACCGTCGGGATCCACCTGCTGCCGCTGCTGCTCGTGCACTGGGTGGCAGCCCCGCCTACGCTGCCGCCGCCAGAGCAGGATGTGCGCATCAGCCTGCGCCTGCTTGCGCCGGCTGCACCGCCACAGCCTGTGGAGGAACGCCAGGCCGAACAGCCCAGCCAGGCGCAACAGGCGCGCGCCGCGCAGCCACGGAAATCGCCGCCGCCACCCGCGCCGACCCACGCGCGTGAAGGCGAACTGGCCGCCAGCGAGATCGCCGGCGCCGGCCGGCAACCCACGCAGGTCGCCCCACCTGCGGCCGCGGCCGATGCCCGTCCCGCACCGGCATCGATCACGGCCGCGCCGCCTGCTCCGGACGCCCCACCCGCGGACGTCCAGGCCGGCGCTGCCAGCGACCAGTGGGAAGCGCGGCTGATGGCACGACTGGAGCGATACCGCTACTACCCCTCCAGCGCTAGATCGCGGCGCCAGCAGGGCACCAGCTGGGTCCGCGCCAGCATCGACCGCGACGGACGCCTTCTGGCGCTGCGCCTGGAGCAGTCCAGCGGCCAGTCCCTGCTCGATGACGCGGCGCTGCAGACCTTCCGCCGCGCACAGCCGCTGCCACGCATTCCCGACGAAATGAAGGCACCGCAGGAACTGGTGGTGCCCGTGGAGTACTACCTGCGCTAGACGGTCCGCGCCTCCGCTACGATCTCGGCCAACCACTGCCAGATGCGGCAACCGGATCAACGCGACGGTGCACCGGGCCCCCTCCTTGGCAGTCCTCCGCACCGCGACGCGTGCGGAGGACCACGGAGTGGCTCAGGCCTTCAGCACTTCCACCTTGTACGAAACGGTCTCGCCGTCGTGCTCGATGATCAGTCCGTGCACGTCCGACTCGAAGCCCGGGAAGCGCGCATTCTGCTCGCGCGCGATGCGCAGCGACTCGATGATGGGCTCATCGCTGGCACCGAAGCGCTCGCCCGGCATGATGGTGGGAATGCCGGGCGGGTACGGCACCAGCATGGTCGCCGCGATGCGGCCACTGAGCTGTTCGATGTCCACCCGTTCGATTTCCCCCTTCACCAGATGGTTGTAGGCATCGGCCGGGGTCATCACCGGCGTCGGCAGGTCCACGTACATCTCGCGCATCACCCGGGCCACTGCGAACTCCTGGTTGAAGGCGTGCAGCGCATCGCAGAGGTCGCGCAGTCCCCAGCCGGCGTAGGCAACGGGATAGTCCGCCGCCAGCGTCGGCAGCGCCTGGCTCAGGGGGGCGTTGCGGTCATACAGCTCCTTGAACGCCATCAGCTCGGTGACCAGCGTGCTCCACTTGCCCTTGGTGATCCCCATCGAGAACAGGAACAGCACCGAGTAGAGGTTGGTCTTCTCCACAGTGATGCCACGACCCCACAGGAACTTGCTCAGCACCGCCGCTGGAATGCCCAGCCGGCCCATTCCGCCATCCATCGACAGGCCGGGGGTCAGCAGGGTCACCTTGATGGGATCGATCAGCACATAGTCGTCCACCAGATTCTCGAAACCATGCCAGTGCCCATCCGGCTGCAGGTACCACTCCTCCCGCTTGGCCACCATCGGCGCCGGCGTGTCGCCCTTGTCAAGGCTGCGCTCGACCTTGGTCGGCTGCCATACGCTGAACCACCAATCATCACGGCCGAGATCGTCGCGCACATGCAGCATGGCGCGCCGGAATGCGATCGCCTCGTCGTGCATCTCCTGCACCAGCGAGCGACCGGCCTCGCCCTCCATCATCTTCGACGCGACATCACAGGCAGCGATCACGCCGTAATGCGGGCTGGTGGAGGTGTGCATCATGAATGATTCGTTGAAACGCTCCGCATCCAGATTGCGCTGTGCCGAGTTGCGCACATGGATCATCGAGGCCTGCGAGAACGCGGCAAGCAGCTTATGGGTGGAGTGCGTGGTGAAGATGATCGCATCCTGCTCGCGCGGCTTGCCCTTGGCCATGCCGTAGTGGTTCTCGTAGAAGGGATGGAATGCCGCGTAGGCATACCAGGCCTCATCGAAGTGCAGAAAGTCCACCGCACTGCCGATCTCGTCGGCGATCTTCTCGGCGTTGTAGCACAGGCCATCGTAGGTGGAGTTGGTGACCACGGCGATACGCGGCTTGGAGCCCGCCGTGTATGCCTTGCTCGCCAGCGGGTTCGCGGCGATGCGCTGCTGCAGCGATTCCGGAGTGAACTGGTCCAGGCTGATCGGGCCGATGATGCCGTGCGCGTTGCGGCTGGGCGTGAAGTACACGGGTACCGCGCCCGTCATGATCAGCGCATGCAGGAGCGACTTGTGGCAGTTGCGGTCGACGAACACCACATCGCCCCGCGCCACCGTGCCGTGCCATACGATCTTGTTGGCCGTGGAGGTGCCATTGGTCACGAAGAACGTATGGTCGGCGCCGAAGTTGCGGGCCGCTTCGTTCTCGGCGTCCTTGATCGGCCCGGTGTGGTCCAGCAGCGATCCCAGCTCCGGCACCGAGATCGAAAGATCGCTGCGCAGCGTGTTCTCGCCATAGAACTGGTGGAATGCACGGCCAACCGGCGATTTGGTGAAGGCCACGCCACCGGCGTGGCCGGGCGTATGCCAGGAGTAGTTCGACTCGGCGGCATGATGGATCAGTGCCTTGAAGAACGGCGGCAGCAGGTGCTGCATGTAGTCTTCAGCGGCCCGCATCACCTGCCGGGAGATGAAGTTCTTGGTGTCCTCGAACAGGAAGATAAAGCCGTGGATGTACTTGAGCAGCTTGCTCGGTACCTTCTCGATGGTGCGGCGTTCGCCGTACAGGAAGACCGGCAGGTTCGCGCGGCGCGCGCTCTGCTCGCGCAGGAACGCGGTCAGGCGCTGGAACTCGCCATCGACTTCCTCGCTTCCATCGATCGATATCAGCACGGCTGACGCCGCAACATAGGTGCGTGCTCCTGCACGGGCATCATCCAGGTTCAACCCGCACAGCACGCGCTGGTCGTTGCTGCGCAGCTCTTCCACCAGAGCGCGGATCAGGATGCCGCCGATGCGTGGTGAGTCGTAATCACCGTCGATGACTATGATCGGATAGTCCAATGACTTGAAATACACGTTGTTTCTCCTTGTCCGAATCAGGAATGCTGCGCGCCGGCAGAAATCGCCGCCGCCTCGCGGGCACGCTGCCGCTGCTGGCGGCGCTCCTCGCTGAAGAAGGGATAGAACACGGTGATGAACAGGACGAACAGGAAGGCGTACTGCACGATCGTTCCCGACGAGCCATAGATCGCCCACAGGCAGTACACGACGGTGAGGCTGGTCAAGGTCCAGAACGCGCCGGTATGCACCAGGGTGTGCGAGCGTTCGACCACGAAGTAGCAGGCCACGCAGGAATAGATGTAGGGCAGCAGGGTCAGCACCACCGCGGCCGAGGTGATCACATCGAACTGCGCGGATGCCGTTTCCGAGGTGGAAGTGACCAGCACGGCCAGCGTCATCAGCACCGCCACGATCAGCACGCCCTTGACCGGCACGTCATCCTTGTTGGTTTTGCTGAAGATGCTCGGGAACAGGCCATCATCCGATGCGGCCTTCGCGCTCTGTGCGGTCAGCAGGATCCAGCCACCGAGCGAGCCGGCCGCACCGATGAACGCGCACAGGCTGACCAGCGCACCGCCCCACCCTCCCACGGCCTTGGCCGCCGCCAAGGCGAACGGCGCGTCCGAAGTCTGCAGTTCACCGTTGGGGACCATGCCCATGATCACCGACGAACTGGCGATGTAGGCGATGGCCGCAAGGAACACGCCGGCCAGCGTAGCGCGCGCGACATTCTTCTCAGGGTTCTCGACCACGCCGGCGGTCACCGACGCTGACTCCACGCCGATGAACGCCCACAGCGTCAGTGCGGCTGCACTGGAGATCGCACCGAAGTTGGATTCACCGGAGACGTTGTAGGCCCCTTTGAAGATGTCGGCATCGAAGAAGAACCAGCCGAAGATGGCGATGCCCAGGATCGGCACCAGCGCGAAGCTGGTGGTGACGGTCTGCACGCGGCTGACGAAGGCCGGACCGATCACATTGGCGAAACTCAGCGCCCACACCAGCACCAGGACCGCGATGCAGCGCACCAGCGGCTCGGACAGGATCGGGAAGAAGTAGCTGAAGTAACCCACCGCCGCGATCGGGATGGCGACATTGCCGATCCAGTTGGCGAACCAGTAGATGGTATTGGTCTGGAAGCCCATGTAGGGGCCGAACCAGTCGCGCGCATAGGCATAGGGGCCGCCGGCCTTCGGGGCCAGCTTGCCCAGTTTGGCGAACACGAACGCCAACAGCAGCGCACCCGCCGTGGTGATCAGCCAGCCCCAGATCGAGGCGGTACCGATCTTGGCCAGGCTGGAGGGCAAGAGGAATACGCCTGAGCCCATCATGTTGCCCGCGACGAGGAAGGTGGCTCCCACCACACCGATCTTCTTTGCTTCTGCCATGACAATCTCCTGTACCGGCATCAGCCCGGTTGCGCCGGGCATGGGGGTTGGCTGCGCTGGCGTGCTGCCGCTGGCGCCTATTTGATGAAGTTGTACTGCAGGCTGCCCTGCACTCTTACTGTGTCGCCGCGTGCACCGTCCTGCTGCTGCAGGCGGCCGTAAAGCAGCTCCATGCCCATCGTCCACGAGGGCGCGGGGCTCCAGATCAGGTTGAAGACGCCGTAACGGCTTTGCCGGAACGCGTCACTGGCAAGAGCGGCGTTCCGCTCCAACGTGAGCTGTCCGAAAATCAGATTCGAGCGCCACAGATCGGACCAGTAATGGGTGTAACCGACGAAGCCGCCGTGCAGATCCAGTGCCTCCAGGCGACCGTCCGCATCCACCACGGCATCCAGGCCGGAGCCGGTCAGATCAGCGGTGTAGCGGCTCAGGCCGCGGCCGCCCAGCACGCCGAACAGCAGCAGGTCGCGCGCGCCCACGGAAGCAGAACCACTGAGCTGCAGGCCGCCGGCGATGCGCCGGTCGCGCTGGTCCTGGCCGTCATAGGCCAGACTGCGGGCCACCGCACCCATCTGCAGGTGGCCCCAATCGCGCTCCATGCGCGCGGTTACCGTGACATCCGGCAGCCGGTTCACCGCCGCCAGCGTCTCGCTGGCCCCGGCCAGTTCCGTCTCCGGGTCTTCGGCGGCGATCGTCAGCGTGCTTCCCTTGCCCAGCGCGAAACTGTGGTGGATGCCGGCCACCAGCAGGTAGCCAGCACCTCCCGGGCCTGCGAAATCCAGCGTATCGGGCAGGCTGTCGGCATCCATGAAGCTGGAGTAGCCATAACCGGCATAGGTATTGCCAAGCTGCCCATAGGCGTGGCGCAGGCGGAACTGGTATCCATCGCTGCTGCCGAAGAAATCATTCTCCAGATAGAAGCGCAGGTTGCCGTGCGTGGTCGGCCGGCGCGCCTCGAAGCTGAACCGCGTCTGCTTGGCGTGGATGTTGAAGTTGGAAACATCGCGATGGCTGTCCCCTACCGGCATCGATGAAGGGATGAACTGGTCCTCGTCCCCCGCCCGGCGCGAGTCGGCGATGGCATCGAGCTTGGCATAGCCGCCGATGCGGATGACCGTGTCGGTTCCGGGGATGGCGAAGAAGCCTTTCAGATCCGCGTCGGTGGGGCTGGCAGCGTTGTCTGGACGCGAGGCGGCCGTCGACGGGTCCGCCACTGATTCGCGCGCCGGCAGCACCGGTTGCGCCACGCCGGGCACGCGGGTGGGCTGCAATGTGGCGGCCGTCGTCGCCGGAGCTGGGGACACGGGCGTAGCCGTAGCAGCAGGCGCGACGCCCGCATCATGCCGCTCGAGCTGGTCCAGGCGTTGCTGCATGCCTTCCAGGGCCTGTCGCATCGCCGCAATCTCACGGCGCAACGCCTGCGCGTCGTCGTCGGCAACCGCCTGCGCCTGCAGCGGCGCAGCGGCCAGCGCGGCCAGGCAGGCAAGACTCAGTACTGCCATGCGCATTGCATCCCCCGTGCACGAACACTCGCCACGCGATGCCGGACCGCACGCGTGCGCCGTCCTGGCTTCGCTCCGCCGTTGCTGGAAATACGGATACTGCGATCAAGACAGACGGTCGCCGGCAGGTTCGCACCGCCGATGAGGCAGCGACCGGAGCAGTCTGGGTAGCAAGCGCAGAGTGAGAGTGTCGTGAATTGCGATGCGGGCATGCTCTGGGGAGAGCCCTGCGTGTGCAGCAGTGCAGAAGCGATATCGCTGTATTTCATGCATCACAGGCTAGTGCGCATGTCGTTTTTGGCCTTGATTGGAATCAAGGCACGATGCTTGATCTCAGTCACGATTCAGACGTGACGGCGAACAAGCACTGCGCAGCAGTTCACGCCGTCATGGCCATGCAAACGCAGCAGGCCCGCACGTTTCCGTACGGGCCTGTCGATGACAGCCTGCATGCAGGATCACTTTTCAGCGTGGACCCAGCACCGTCTGCAGATCAGCACCCTGTGGAAGACCGGAGCGACGCTGCACCTGGCCCTGCGCATCCTGGAACAGGATCCCCGGCGTACCCTGGAAGCCCATCTCGATCATCAGGACCTGGTTGGCATCCAGCTTCCCCGCGATCTCGCGGCTGATGTTCGGCAGCGGCTTGATGCCACCGCGGTCGAACTGGCGCTCGTTCTCCAGCAGCGCCGCGCTGGGGTCGCGTGCGGCCAGAATCGCGGCCGCCTTGGCCGGGCTGTCCTCGCGGATCACACCGACCATCACATGACGCAGCTGCACCTTGCCGGCATCCACCCATGGGCGTGCCGCCTCCCAGAACTTGTGGCAGTACGGGCAGTTGGCATCACTGAATGTGTAGACCACGCGCGGTGCGTCGGCCTTGCCATCCCGCACCCACGCACTGGCGTCCAGCTTGCTCCACATCTTGGCCGACATCGGCGCGGCCACCAGCTTTTCCACTGCATCAGCGGCGACATCGTTACCCTCGGCATCGAACAGACTGCCTACCACCACGTGCTTGCCGTCCGCGGTCACGTAAGCGGCGGCAGGCTGCTGGCCACCGACCACGCCGGCGAAGCCGCGCAGCCCACCCGGTGCGTCGAACTCGGCGACGACCTCGAAACCATGCTTCTCGATGCCCTTCAGGACCGCCGGGCGATCCCCCTTGGCAGCGGAGGCCGGCGCACCGGCTGCCGGCGCAGCTCCTGCCTTGCCCGGTGGCGTCTGCGCCTGGCTGCAGGCGGCCAAGGCCAGCAGGGCCGGCAGCAACAGCACCGCAGGAACGGTGCGCAGGGAAATCAACGACATGGGAACTCCATAGTGGGATGCCAGCGCAGGCTACCGCAGCCGGCGCAGTTTGTGTTCAAGCCCTGCCATGGTCAGTTCACCCAGATGCAGCTCCTGCAGGCGTCCGTCAGCATCGAAGAACAGGGTGGAAGGATACGCCTGCACCCCGAGCGCCGCAGATGCGGCAGCATCGTCATCCAGCAGCACGTTGCGCAGCTGCAGGCGTTCGCCGGCAATGAAACCCTGGACCTCGTCCAGACTTTCTCCCTGATTGAGGAACACGAACCGCACATCGTCATGTGCGTCCTGCGCGGCTGCCAGCACGGGCATTTCACGTCGGCACGGACCACACCACGTTGCCCATAGATTCACGACCACGGGTTTCCCGCGGAACTGCTGCAGATCGATGACACGGCCCTGCAGGTCCATCACCTCCAGCCTGGGCAGCGGCATATGCCGCGCCTGCCACCCGGACACGCCGTGAGTGGCTGCGCCCCACAGCAGCGTACCTGCCAGCGCTGCTGCCAGTACCGGCCGGCGCAGCGCGGGATGTCCACGCAGCCGCCACAATCCCCACGCCAACGCAGCCATCAGCACGACGACCAGGTGGTATCCGCCATCGGTGATCTGCAGAACGCTCCATGGCGAGTCGCGATACAGCGCCGCATTGACGGCGACGAAGCTGATGCGGCCACACAGCAGCCCCACCAGCAGCATATCCAGCACCATGCCGGGCGCCGAAGGCTGCGGTCCCTGCGCACGGCGACCGGGCCAGAGCCGGGCGATCGTCATCGCAATCAGTACACAGATCAGAATCAGAACGACCGGCATCGGCACCGGCCCAACGCTGGACATCACTACACCCACTCAACGATCGACTGACCGCATGGTCGAAGCGTCGCGCCTGCGATGCAAGCGCGACGACCGACCGTCAATCGTCAAGCCGCGCTGCGCCCCATCTGAATGCCCGGCGTCGGCGCCGGCGCCAGTCCGCGCAGGCTCCCAGCCACGGAGGGCAGCAGCGGGCGTTCGCGGCGCTTGTTGCTGACGTGACGTCGATAGTTCGCCGGCGTCATGCCGACGATGCGCAGGAACAGACGCCGGAACGCACTCTGATCGGCATAGCCGACCCCCCAGGCCACCTCATCGATACCCGCCCCCTGCTGCAGCAATGTCTGCGCCTTGGCCACCCGCAGTCGCTGGCAGTATTCGATCGGACGCAGCCCGGTCGCTCTCAGGAAGCGGCGCTGCAGAGTGCGCGGCTCCAGCCCGGCCACTTCGCAGATCGAAGCAAGCGTGGCGCCGCGCGCCGCCGTGGTGTGCAGCCAGCGCTGGGCCTTCAGCACGTCGCGGTCCCCATGGGCGAAGTTGGCGCTGAAGCGCTCCAGATCCTGCTGGATCGGTTCCGGAACGGTGATCGCGAGCTGCGTGGCCACCGCGCTGGCCACGCCCTGACCAAACAGCCGGTGCAGCAGTCGCAGGCCGAGAAAGCGCCATGCCTGCACACCTGCGACGGTCAGCAGATCACCATCGTCCACCAGTGCGCGTTCGCTGGGTACCCAGCTGACAGCCTGCGCCACCAGTCCGGGATGGCGGCTGAGATCCGGACCCGACACGGTCCGGCCCGCCAGCAGGCCGGCCCGGGCCAATACGCTCACCCCATCCGCCGCGGCCGCCAGCAGACTGCCGCCGTCGTAGTGCGCACGGAGCCAGTCGAGCAGGATTTCATCGGTACGAAGAGAGGCCGTCGAACTGACCTGGCCCGGAACCGCGATCACCGCGGGAATGGCCGCGTCCAGCATGTCCGCGCCCGCGATGCGATGTACCCCGCTGCGGCTGGCCGGCACGATCCAGCGGGTCACCAGCACCCGCTTGAACGGGCGCCGCTGCTGCTGCGCCACGCGGTTGGCCACATGTGCCATTTCAGCCAGTACCGATGCTGCCGACGGGTCGCCACCGGGGTACTCGACCACCCCCACTTCAACGAACCCCTCGCTCCTGATTCCCTCCACAGTGCACCTCCTCGGTTCTGGCCAGCGAATGACCGGTTCAGGTGCAGGGTAGAAAGTGCTCCATCGGCGAGGCTATGAAGAAAGTTGCAAAGTGCACTGGATGCGTATCTCACACATCGCATTGACCCTGGACCAGACTCAAGGGTTCAGAATGGCGACCGGAAACCCGAGGAATTCCGCCATGAACATTGGTCAGCTGGCGCGCCGGGCCGGCGTCCCGATCGATACGGTCCGCTACTACGAGCGCCAGCAGCTGTTGCCCACCGCGGCACGTTCGGCCGGTGGCTACCGCATCTTCGGCGAGCAGGACCTGCGTCGCCTGCGCTTCATCCGCCGTGCGAAGGCGCTGGGTTTCAGCCTGGAGGAGATCGCTGAACTGCTCGCACTGAGCGACCAGCACCAGCACGACATGGGCAGCGTGCGTGACACCGCACGGACGCGCCTGCGCGACATCGAGCAGCGCATGAACGAACTGCAGCGCATGCATGCGGCACTGTCGCAACTGGTCGAGGCCTGCCCTGGCCACGGTGCGCTGGTGCACTGCCCGATCCTGGCGGCGCTGACCGAAGACGGCGAGTGACCAGGCACCCGGCGGAACGATGGCGCACCCGGCCGCGGACGTGAAGAAAAGTGCAACAAATGCTTGCCAACCCCAGGGGGCATCGCTATTATTTCGCTCCTCAGCGACGTGGGGCCATAGCTCAGCTGGGAGAGCGCCTGCATGGCATGCAGGAGGTCAGCGGTTCGATCCCGCTTGGCTCCACCAATCTTTCGGCATTAGGCCGTCGAAAGGTCGCTAAAGAACATTGATGAGAATTGCGTCCCCATCGTCTAGAGGCCTAGGACATCACCCTTTCACGGTGGCGACCGGGGTTCGAATCCCCGTGGGGACGCCACTCATCACGAACAACGAGGACCCGGCCGATAAGCGGGTCTTTTTTGTTCACCGCCAACCGGCATTCAGGTTGTGGCGTCACGGTAGTCTCCCGGATCGTATGCGGGGCGCCGGAACGAAAAAGCTCAAAAGGCTTCCACAAACGTGAACACGCAGGTATGATAGGCGGCTCGGTAACACGGGGCCATAGCTCAGCTGGGAGAGCGCCTGCATGGCATGCAGGAGGTCAGCGGTTCGATCCCGCTTGGCTCCACCACTTTCGACATTAGGCCGTCGAAAGTTCTACAACTTGAAGTTTTTCGTGCGTCCCCATCGTCTAGAGGCCTAGGACATCACCCTTTCACGGTGGCGACCGGGGTTCGAATCCCCGTGGGGACGCCAGTTTCAAAAGGACCCTGCTCCCGGCAGGCATCCTGGTTTCATGGGGCCATAGCTCAGCTGGGAGAGCGCCTGCATGGCATGCAGGAGGTCAGCGGTTCGATCCCGCTTGGCTCCACCACTTTCGACATCAGGCCGTCGAAGGTTCTACAACTTGAAGTTTTCGTGCGTCCCCATCGTCTAGAGGCCTAGGACATCACCCTTTCACGGTGGCGACCGGGGTTCGAATCCCCGTGGGGACGCCAATTTCTGAAAACCCCGGCTTCGGCCGGGGTTTTTCTTTTCAGAAGCGTCGATACATTCCGATCGAGGCTGGCGCCGTCGGCGCGAATCCGTACTGCGCATACAACCGATGTGCCTCGCCATCGGCGAGCAGGCTCACATAGGCCGAAGGCGGAAGGTTGGCCTGCATCCATTCGTCCAGACGCCGCATCACCTCCTTGCCCAGTCCCTGCCCCTGCAACGGCGGCAGCACGGCGATATCGCAGACCTGCAGGTGGCAGCCGCCATCGCCGACGATCCGGCCCATCGCCACCAGCTCACTGCCCTGATAGGCGCAGACACCGAACAGGGTATTGGGCAGCGCACGTGCAGCCGCTTCGGCGGTCTTGGCGCTGAGCCCGGCCAGCGCCCGGAGCTGGCAATAGGCCTCGACCGTGGGCACGCCTTCACGGAAATGGCAATGGGCCGGATCGTTCATGCGGAATCTCCCTGAGTGTCAGGCTATCCTGCCGCATCCGCGTCGCAGCCGCCGCGACCCACCCCGACAGATATCGCATGTGCTACTCCGCTTTGATCCGGGCCGACTACGCCAAGCTGGTGCGCGAGTTCGGTGCCGTGCTGTCGCTGGAGGAGTTCGCCGCGCTGTACGCGTACGACCCCGGCAAAAAGCAGCCCAGGACGCCCAAGGCCATGGATGACGGCTTCGCTGGCGCGCGCACGGAGCTCGGCCGCGACATCGTGGCCCGCATCCAGCGGTGGCATGCACAGGAGCAGGCCACGCTGGAAGCCGAGCTGGCCCAGCAGCGCGAACGCCGCGACATCGCAATCGCAGCCCTGGCCACCCGTCCCACACTGAAGGCGCGCAACGAGCTGCGCATCGCCGGCAACCGCATCGATCGCGCGCAGACCCGGCTCGACGACCTGCATCGCGTGCAGCTGCTGCCCCGCGACAACCGCATTTTCCCCGGCACCTACGCGCCGGTGATGGTGAGCGAGAACGGGCAACGGGTGATCAAACCGATGCGCTACCGGTGCCGTCTGCCGGATGCGCCCGCGCGCAACGACGTGCTCTATCCGGGCAGTTACAACGCCCGCCGTGACAGCCTGGAAGGCTACTGGCGCGGCGCTTTCGGGCAGCGTCATGGCGTGGTCGTCATCCAGGCCTTCTACGAACACGTGTCCCGGCACGCGGTTGGCGGACGCGCACCGGCCCCTGATGACAGGACGGGAGATGTGGTCCTTGAGTTCCGCCCCGACCCGCCCCGCGACCTCTTGGTAGCCTGCCTCTGGTCCGAGTGGGACGGCCCCGAAGGACGCCTCCTCTCATTTGCGACCATCACCGATACGCCGCCGGCCGATATCTCCGCCGCCGGCCATGATCGCGGCATCGTGCCGATCCGGCCCGAGCACCTCGATGCATGGCTCAATCCGGAACCTGGCGATCTGGCCAACCAATACCGCATCCTCGACGATCGCGAGGAGATCCGTTACGTCTTCGAGGAGTCCGCCTGAGCACGCACTGCGGCCGGATCGTCCGGCCACCGCGCCTGGATCAGGCGCGGGCGCTGGAATGCCCGACCGCGCGGGCCAGCGCCTGCGACAGCTCCGCGGACAGGTAGGGCTTGACCAGCAGCACACCCGACTGCATGGCCTGTGGCAGCTGCTCCGCCGACATGCCGGTCGCGAGCACGAAGGGCACGCCGCGGGCGGCCAGCGCCGCCGCGACCGGCTCACTGGTTTCCTGGTGGGCCAGGCGATAGTCCAGCAGCGCCACGTCCGGCGTGGTTTCTTCCAGCAGCCTCAGCGCTTCGCCGACGCTCGCAGCCAGCCCCACCACCTGTGCACCGGCCTGCACCAGTTGCATCTGCAGCAGGGCCGCGCTCATCTCGTCGTTCTCGACCACCAGTACCCGCAGGTCCTGCAACGCCGCCATCGATTCCCGCTCCTGTGCATATCACGCCGGCGCAGTATAGCGATCACGGGGGCAATGCCGGCAGATTCGGCCGCAATCGTCCCGCGCCGGGCAGCCTCTATGAAAGTGCGCTCGACCTCGGGTAAAATCACCCGCTGCCTGCCGGTGTGGCGGAATGGTATACGCAGCTGACTCAAAATCAGCCGGGGGCAACCCCATGAAGGTTCGAGTCCTTTCACCGGCACCATGCATCAAAGGCCAGGTCCACGACCTGGCCTTCTGCATTTCCGGCCCGTCACCTGCGTCGCCCCTCCCGCGCGGCGACCGCCCAGCGCCGCCGCCGTGCGCGCCGCAGCTGACAACGTTGCCAGCAGGCCAACGCTGCGGAATTCTTGCAAGGCGCATGCGCATCTGCCTATCGTGACTGGCCGTACCTGGGGGCGGGGGAATGCATGACGTTGCCGGCTGCACTGTTTTTTCTGGTCACGCATGCATTCGTCGTCGGCCTGGCAGGCCCTGGAGATCCGGTGGGTTCGTTCCTGATGTCGAGCGCCGCGCCGCTGCTGGCGGCCATGGCATGCGTGCGCCGTGCGCGTGACAGCCACGCCGCCTGCAAATGGAGGACCTTCGCTTTCGCCGTCAGCCTGTTTCCGGTCGCACTGCTGCCACTGCTGTTTCCAGGCATCACCAATGCCTGGCCGGCGCAGGTCGCACTGACATCGTTGATCCTCTACGTGTTCTATCGCATCCCGCTGACCTACGTGGCCGCCAGCGCCGACAGCCGGAACCGCCATGTCCGCAGCGTCGACCTGTCGATCATCGGCCTGCTCTGGCTGCTGTACTACACGCATGCGCAATCGACTGCGCAGCTGGATACCGCGCTGTGGACGCATGGCCTGAACGCCATCAGCACCACGCAGAACAGCCTGCTGTTCAGCTTCGCGCTGATCCGCTACCTGGCCGAGGACAACGCAGATCGCCGCGACTTCTTCCGCACCCTCACCCTGTTCCTGCTCGGCTACTTCCTGATCGAGCAGTACGTCAGCCGGTATCGGCCGCAGACCCCGGACGGCGGATGGGCAGATCTGCTCATCAGCGGCCTGTTCCTGCTGCTGGCGGTGATCGCCGGCAGTCCGCGGCGCAGGACCGCGCCGCCTGTCCCGCGCAACCTGCGGCGTTTCGTCGAGGCCAGCGTGCCGTTGATGCTGCCGCTTCTGCTGATGCTGGTCGCATTGCTGATGGCGCGCACGAACCAGACGATGGCAACGGTGGGCTTCATCGGCGCCATGCTGGGCTATGCACTGCGCAGCGTGCTGAGCCAGGTGGACATCCAGCGCCAGCGCGACGAGCTGGCAGCGCTGGCCCGGCGTGACCCGCTGACCGGGCTGGGCAACCGCCGCAGTTTCGATGAATCGCTGCCGGGCGCCCAACGGCGCGCGCGGCGCCAGGGCCTGGGCCTGGCGGTGCTGATGATCGACATCGACCACTTCAAGCGCCTCAACGATACCTACGGACACCCGGAGGGCGATCGCCGCCTGCAGGCGGTGGCCGCGATCATCGATGGCTGCCTGCAGCGCGGTGACGACCTGCTCGCCCGCTACGGCGGCGAGGAATTCATCGCTGCGCTGCCTTCCTCCGACGTGGCCCATGCGATGGCCATGGGCGAGCGCATCCGCGTGGCGGTCGAAGACGCCGCGCTGCCGTCCGGCCCGTCCAGCGTAACCGTCAGCATCGGCGTGGCATGGTTGGCTGCCGATGCTCGGCAGGAACCGGACAGCGTGGTCGAACGTGCGGACCAGGCCCTGTACCGGGCCAAGCGCGCGGGCCGAAACTGCGTCCGCGGCGAGGCTTTGCCGGAACGTACAGCGGCCCCTGCCCTGCGCGCCTAGACCACGCGCAGGGTCGGCACGCCATGCTGCAGGGTACCGCCGCCCGCCGCCCCCTGCACACGGAATCCGGCGACGGTCTGCAGCAGGTGGGCCGACTGTTCTTCCATGCTGCGCGCCGCGGCGGACGCTTCCTCGACCAGCGCCGCGTTCTGCTGGGTTCCCTGGTCGATCAGGTCCACCGCGTGGTTCATCTGCTGGATGTCATCGCTCTGCTGCTGCGAGGCGCTGCTGATCTCGGTGACCAGGTCACTGACCCTGCGCACGTTGAGTACGATCTCGTCCATCGTGCGGCCAGCACTTTCCACCTGCGCCGTGCCCGCACCGACATTGGCCACCGATGTGTCGATCAGCTGCTTGATCTCCTTGGCGGCGCTGGCCGAGCGCTGCGAAAGTTCGCGGATCTCGGTGGCGACGACCGCGAACCCACGGCCGTGCTCGCCGGCACGGGCCGCCTCCACTGCAGCGTTCAGCGCCAGGATGTTGGTCTGGAATGCGATGCCGTCAATCACCCCGATGATGTCGACGATGCGACGCGAGGAGGCGTTGATCAAGGCCATCGTCGCCACCACCTCGTGCACCACGCTGCCGCCGCGCGCAGCCACCTCCGCTGCGCCGCCGGCCAGCTGGCTTGCCTGGCGCGCATTGGCCGCCGTGCGCTGCACCGTATCGGCCAGGCCCTTCATGGACACGGCGGTTTCTTCCAGCGAGGCCGCCTGCTGTTCGGTGCGCTGCGACAGGTCGCTGTTGCCCTGCGCGATTTCGGTCGCGCCGACCGCGATGGTATCGGCAGCGAACTTGATCTGGCCGATGATGCCCGCCATGGCTTCGACCAGCGCGTTGACGCCATCGCACAGCTCGGCGATGGGGCCACTCTTGTCGGCAATGGCGACGGTGCGGGTCAGGTCGCCCTGCTTGGCCGCCGCCACGACCTCCCGGGTCTGCGCCACCGCACGCTGCATGGCCTGGTTCTCATGCACCTGCGCGGTGATGTCGGTAGCGTATTTGACGACCTTGAACGGCCTGCCGTTGCCATCCAGGATGGGGTTGTAGGAGGCCTGGATCCAGATCTCGCGGCCGCCCTTGCCGAGCCGCCGATACTGCCCGGCGTCGTACTCGCCGCGCCCGAGCTTTTCCCAGAACCGGCGGTACTCGGCGCTGTCGCGAAGCTCGGGCTCCACGAACAGCGCATGGTGTTGGCCGCGCACCTCTTCCAGGCTGTAGCCGGTGGCGGCGAGGAAGTTGGCGTTCGCCGAGAGAATGTGCCCGTCCAGGCTGAACTCGATCACCGCCTGCGACTTGTCGATGGCGGCAAGCTGCCCCGCCGAGTCGGCGGCCTGCAGCTTCTGCGCGGTGATGTCGGTCGCGAACTTGACGACCTTGAAGGGCCGGCCCTGCGGGTCCAGCACCGGGTTGTAGGAGGCCTGGATCCAGATTTCGCGCCCGCCCTTGCCCAGCCGTCGGTACTGTCCGGCGTCGAACTCGCCACGTCCCAGCCGGGCCCAGAAGTCCCGATACTCGGCGCTGGACGCCTGATCGGGATCGACGAACAGCGAATGATGCCTGCCCTGGATTTCGTCCAGACGATAACCCACCGCCTGCAGGAAGTTGTCGTTGGCCTGCAGGATGGTGCCATCCAGATCGAATTCGATCACCGCCTGCACGCGATGCAGTGCGGCCACCTGGGCGGCCAGCTCGGCATGACCGCGATCGCTGTCGACCCTGCCGGGCCGAGGCTGTCCCGCCAGCGCCCCCAGCAGGGAACGCCACGGCGACCAACGGGTGTGCAGCTCGGCTGGCGCCTGTGCGCCTGCCGTAAGGCCTGGAATGAGCATTGTCTGATCCTCGGTGTCCGGTAAGCGGTTGCGATCCGCCAGGCGGGATGCCCGACGGCGACATCAATTGCTTGGACTACAGGTGCCGGCAGGCACCTCTCGAGCAACGGGCAAGAACATCTGGGGGCGGGTGCGATCGACATCCGGGAGCGGCGGAACACACTGCGCGGGCCGCCCGACAGGGCAGCCTGGGGTCCTGCAGCGGGTGACGGGAGCGGGATCCAGTGAGGTTATCGGCACCTCCGTTCCGGGCTTTAGGCCCCTCCGCAGCGGGCCCTGTCCAGCCCCCTCCCCCCTGCAGCGCCTGACGGCGCCCTCGATGCAGCCTGCAACGAAAAGGTTGCCATGACCATCGGGGCTGTCGGCAAGGGGGTGGACAGGCAAGGATGCGCCCACCACGGACCGTCCATCGACACGGAGATCGCATGTTTTCACGCCTGGCTGCTCTTTTCGCCCTCGGCCTGTGCAGCAGCGGCGCGCTGGCCGCCGATGCAGGCTATCGGCCAAGTTTCAACCCCGCACAGCTCAAGGGCCCGCCCGCCGGCCGCGTCAACGAAGTGCTGGTGCTGGGCTCACCGCACCTGTCCGGCCTGCCCCCGACCTTCCAGCCGGCAATGCTGGAGCCGCTGCTGCAGCGCCTGCAGGCATGGCGGCCGACGGCGATCGCGGTGGAGAACCTGTCCGGACTGCAATGCGATTTCATGCGCCGCAATCCCGCCCGCTATGCCGAGAGCGTGGGAAGTTACTGCGTCGATCCTGCACCTGCCCAGGCCGCCACCGGTCTGGATGTTCCAGCGGCCAATGCCGAAGTCGATCGCGTGCTGGCGGCATGGCCCGCCACACCGACGCACGCACAGCGTCGCCGGCTGGCCGCACTGTTCCTGGCCGCAGGTGAGAACGGCTCTGCGCTGGTGCAGTGGCTGCGCCTGCCGCGGCAGGAGCGTCGCGCCGCAGACAGCCTGTCACCGCAACTGGTGCAGTTCCTCGACAAACGCGCCGTGCGACGCAACGAAGTCAGCCTGATCGCGGCCGAGCTTGCCGCACGCCTGGGCCTGGAACGCCTGTGGGCAGTCGATGACCACACCGCTGATTCGCCCACCCCTGCGGCACTGGAGAAGGCGGCTGGCGAAGCCATCATGAACGCCTGGAACAATCCCGCCAGCAAGGCACGACGGGCCGCCGATACGGCCCTGCACGCCGAACTCGGCAGCACGGATGGCCTGCTGGCGCTCTATCGGAACTACAACGCGCCCGACACTATCGCCCAAGTCTACAACAGCGATTTCGGCGCGGCCCTGGTCGAACCATCGCCAGAAGGCTTCGGCCGCAACTACGTCGGCTACTGGGAAACCCGCAACCTGCGCATGGTCGCCAACATGCGCGAGGTGCTGGGCCAGCACCCGGGCACCCGCATGCTGACCCTCGTCGGCGCCTCGCACAAGGGCTACTACGAGGCCTACCTCAACCAGATGCACGACGTGCGGCTGGTTGATGCCAACAGCGTGCTGGACTGAGCGCCAGGGCTAGCAGCGTGCCGGCGCATCCCCGCGCCGCGACCGCCACAGCAGCACGCAGGCGGCCACGATGGCACCCAGGGTCAGCATCAGCAGCACCACCACGCCGCCCTGCAGAGTGGGCAGCAGCGCCTGCGCCCGGGCATCGCCGTGCAGTTGCTCCAAACGCAGGCAGGCGGCTACCGCCAGCCACCAGCCGACCATTGCCGGCGCGAAGGCACGCAGGGCATCCGGGGTCCAGAAACGCATGTCGCTCTCCAACGGGGTGGGTGTGCGCGCAGTATTCGCGGCCGCCCTCTCACAGACTGAGATCAGCCGCCACCGGCGTCGCTGTCCACGCCCTCAGCCGGCCATTCGCCGGCTTCCCCCTGCACCTGCACGTTGTTGCGTCCCATTGCCTTGGCCCTGTAGCACTGCGCATCGGCCGCAGCCACGGCCTGGTCCACCCCCATGCCGCCCAGCAGCGGTGCGATACCGATGCTGGCGCCCACCCGCAGGCGGTGCTGGTCCCAGGGAATGGAGAGACTGGCCAGGGTCTGCAGCAGTTCGCCGCCGATCCGCGCCGCGCGGCGCGGCGTGCAGCCGGACAGGATCACCGCGAACTCGTCCCCGCCCAGCCGGGCCACCACGTCCGAATCGCGCACGCCGTGGCGCAGCACGCTGGCCACCGCCCACAGCACCGCATCGCCGGCCAGGTGGCCCCAGGTGTCGTTGACCGGCTTGAAGCGGTCCAGGTCGATGTACATCAGCGATGCCGCCTGGCCTGTCCGCTCGACCCGGGTGATGGCCTGCTGCAGATGGACTTCGAACCCCCGCCGGTTGCTCAGTTCGGTCAGCGGATCGATCTCCGCCAGCTGGCGCGCTTCGCGCTGCCGTGCACGCTGCTGGGTATCGTCGCGCAGCACCCACACCGCACCGCGCACATGGCCCTCATCGTCGCGCAGCCAGGCGCGGGTCAGGTCCACCGGCACCGTCGCCGTGCCCAGCCGCAGCAGCAGGTCGGCATGCAGGTCGACCGCGTTGCTTTCCGGGTCCAGCAGTACGGCCACGTCCAGCATCGAGCCGGGGGCGTACTCGGTGGTCAGTTCCAGCACGTCCTGCACCCTGTAGCCGGCCAGCGCCTGTGCGCCGTCGCCGGCCAGCATGCGCACGGCAGCGGCATTGGCATATTCGATGCGGCCCTCCAGGCTGACGCTCAGCACCAGGTCGGCGACGGCGTCGAGGGTGATGCGGCTGCGCTGCTCGCTTTCAAACAGGCGCTGTTCACTGCTGCGTTGTGCGCTGATGTCCTGGATCTGCGAGACGAAATGCACCGGCTCACCGCGTTCGTTGCGCACCAGCGATACCGACAGCCGCGTCCAGATCACCCTGCCGTTGCGATCGAGAAAGCGCTTCTCCAGGTGGTAATGGCTGCACCGGCCTGCCAGCAGGTCCTGCACCAGGGCCAGATCGGCCTGCAGATCGTCCGGATGGGTCAGCCGCTGGAAATCGACCTGCAGCAGCTCCTCGCGCGCATAGCCCAGGATGCGGCACAGCGCGTCATTGACATCCAGCCAGCGCCCTTCCAGCGAAACCAGCGCCATGCCGAGCGCAGCCGAGGTGAAGGCGCCTGCGAACTTCTCCGCCGCCATGCGTGCTTCCGCACGTGCCTGCAGGATCTCGGTGATATCGATGGCCATGCCGACATAGCCGATGCGCGTGCCATCGGCGCCGTCCATGCGGCTGATCGAAAGCCGCACCTGGCGTTGCCGGCCATCCTTGCGCAGCAGCGTCCATCGCCGCGAATAGGTCTGCCCTTCGGCATGCGCACTGAGGGCCTCGAACACATCCGGCAGGCGACCCTGCGGGTCGGCCAGCGGTTGCAGCCAGGCCTTCAGCTCATCCGGCTCATGGAAGGCATCCAGCCGCCGCAGGCCGACCACCTCGGCGGCGCTGTAACCCAGCAGGCGCTGCGCCCCCGTGTTGAACAGGGTGATGGTGCCATCGGTATCGGTCGCGATCACCGCGACGTCGTCGGAGGCGTCCACCACCGACTGCAGGCGCTGGCGGCTCTCGGCCGCGTCCTGTCGTGCCTGCTGCAGCTCGGTGACGTCGGCGTGGGCACCCGCCATCCACAGCGGCCGCCCCTGACCGTCCCATTCGAACACGCGACCGCGGTCATGGACCCAGATCCACTGGCCGTTCTTGTGGCGCATGCGCACCAGGCAGGCGTAGTTATCGCTGCGCCCGTCGAAATGCTCCTGCAGCGCGGTGTCCGACAGCGCAATGTCGTCCGGATGCACCAGTGCAGCGAAGGTCTTCTGGCAGATCGGCTCCAGCTCTTCCAGCCGGTAGCCGACGATTTCGGCCCAGCGCGCGTTGACCCGCATTTCGCCGGTCTGCACGTTCCACTCCCAGGTGCCGGCAGCGGTGCCTTCGATGATCATCGCAAGCCGCCGACGCTCTTCGGCCAGCGCATGCAGACGGCGTTCGAGCAGATCGTTGCTGTTGTTGCCCTGACCCGCCATCAAGCCCTTCTCCGTCCCGCGCAGGCGTGCACGGGCCGCAGCAATCCGCTGCAGCTGTCACGGAATCGGACGGGGCGTGCTGGCGTCATGGTCCTCCCCAGCGACAGCGGGTCGGCCACACGCCTCCCCAGATGCGCAAGTGTGCGCAATCACGGGGAAAATCGACAAGTCCCCCGCCCCGGTTCAACCGTGACGGGGAACACGCTCCTCAACTGCGCTTGGCGCGGGCGAAGGCTTCAGCCAGTGCGTTGTTGGCCGGGGCTGCCGAGGGGGCGGGCCGACCGCCGTTGCCCTGGCCCCGCCCCGGGCTCCGGCCCGGCCCGCCTGCGTCACGCCGCGGCCCTTGTCCCTGACCACGCTCGTCACGGCTGCCGGGGCGGCTGGTGGCCTGGCCGGGGGTATCGTCCAGGCGCCGGGTCAGCGCGATGCGCTTGCGCGGCACATCCACCTCAAGCACCTTCACCTTGACGATATCGCCAGCCTTGACCACGTCGCGCGGGTCCTTCACGAAGGTGTCGGAGAGCGCCGAAATGTGGATCAGGCCGTCCTGGTGCACGCCGATATCGACAAAGGCGCCAAACGCGGCGACGTTGCTGACCACGCCTTCCAGCACCATGCCCTCGCGCAGGTCCTTGATGTCTTCCACGCCCTCGGCGAAACGTGCGGCCTTGAACTCCGGGCGCGGGTCACGGCCGGGCTTTTCCAGCTCCCTGAGGATGTCGCGCACCGTCGGCACGCCGAAGGTCGCATCGGTGAACTGCTCGGCCTTCAGCCCACGCAGGAAGCTGCCATCGCCGATCAACGCCTTGATCGGGCGCTGGGTACTGGCGACGATGCGTTCGACCACCGGATAGGCTTCCGGATGCACGGCGGACGCGTCCAGCGGCTCGTCGCCGTCGGCAATGCGCAGGAAGCCGGCACACTGCTCGAAGGTCTTCTCACCCAGCCGGGCGACTTTCAGCAGGTCCTTGCGGCGCTTGAACGGACCATTGTCATCGCGATGGCGCACGATGTTCTCGGCCACCGTCGCCGACAGGCCGGACACGCGCGACAACAGCGCGGCCGAGGCGGTGTTCACGTACACCCCGACCGCGTTCACGCAGTCCTCCACGCGGGCGTCCAGCGCGCGCGCCAGGCGGTACTGATCGACGTCATGCTGATACTGGCCCACGCCGATGGCCTTCGGTTCGATCTTGACCAGCTCGGCCAACGGATCCTGCAGGCGGCGCGCGATCGACACCGCGCCGCGCAGCGACACGTCCAGGTCCGGGAACTCCCTGGCTGCGAGCTCGGAAGCCGAGTACACCGAAGCACCGGCCTCACTGACCACCACCTTCTGCAGCTTCGGGTTGCCGACCGCCTTGATCGCTTCGCCGGCCAGCTTGTCGGTCTCGCGGCTTGCGGTGCCGTTGCCGATCGCGATCAGTTCCACGTTGTGCCGGGTACACAGCTGCCTGATCGTCTGCAGCGACTGCTCCCACTGGCGCCGGGGCTCGTGCGGATAGATCGTCTCGGTGGCGACCAGCTTGCCGGTGGCATCGACCACTGCGATCTTGCAGCCGGTGCGGATGCCTGGATCCAGCCCAAGCACGGTCTTCGGGCCCGCCGGCGCAGCCAGCAGCAGATCCTTCAGGTTGTCACCGAACACGGTGATCGCGTCCGCTTCGGCCTTTTCGCGGGCCTGGTTGAACAGATCCAGCAGCAGGTGCATGTGCAGCTTGGCACGCCAGGTCAGGCGGCAGGCATCGAGCAGCCAGCGGTCGGCGGCACGGCCCTGGTCGGCGATGCCGGCCTTGCGGGCCACGCGCCCCTCTGCGTACTGATGGCCTGCCTCGGCATCGCTGCCCGGGTCCAGCTCCAGGTACAGGATCTCCTCGCGACGCGCGCGGAACAGCGCCAGCAGGCGATGCGAGGGAATTTTCGCCAAGGCTTCGGCGTGCTCGAAATAGTCGCGGTACTTGGCGCCCTCGGTCTCCTTGCCCTCGGCCACGCGGGCGCGGATCACGCCGTGTTCGCCCAGCCAGGTGCGCAGTTCGCCCACCAGCGCGGCATCTTCCCCCCAGCGTTCCATCAGGATCGCCCGCGCGCCCTCCAGCGCCGCCTTGGTATCGGCCACGCCCTTGTCAGCATCGACAAAGCTGGCCGCGAAGGCCTGAGGGTCCTGCGTCGGATCGGCGAGCAGTCCATCGGCCAGCGGCTCCAGGCCGGCCTCGCGCGCAATCTGCGCGCGGGTACGGCGCTTGGGCTTGTAGGGCAGGTACAGGTCTTCCAGCCGGCTCTTGGTATCGGCGGCGAGGATGTCGTTGCGCAGTTCGTCGGTGAGCTTGCCCTGCTCGTCGATGCTGGCCAACACCGCCGCACGGCGGTCTTCCAGTTCGCGCAGGTAGGTGAGGCGCACTTCGAGATTGCGCAGCTGGGTGTCGTCCAGGCCACCGGTCACTTCCTTGCGGTAGCGGGCGATGAACGGAACGCTGGCACCTTCGTCAAGCAGGCCGACCGCGGCGCGCACCTGGCTGGGCTGGGCACCGATTTCCTCGGCGATGGTCTGGGCGATCTGCTGGGCGAGCGCGCTCTGGGCGTTCTTGGCGTCGTGCATTGCTTCAGGTCTGTGCCGCGTTACGGGAAGACCCCATTCTGGCAATCCGCGACGGAGCCGGACAAGACATTGACAGCAGACGAGGTTCAGCGGCGTGGCCGGTCTGGACGCCGGCATCCTGGCAGGGGGGCTCGGACTGGCCCGGGGCTGGGATGCCGGCGCGGGCGCGCGATGGTGGGCGCGCCCTGCCGCGTGTTGCGAGGGTCAGCGGTAGTGGCGGGCGGCGCGCTGCATGACGATCTCGTCACGCATGCCTTCCAATGCCATCAGCCTGACCTTGCCGACACCCTGCAGTTCCATGAACCGCTCGGTGTAGAACTCCGGCCCCAGCGCGGTGTCGGCGCGCGATTTGCTGAAGCCATAGGGCACCACGCCCTTCTCGCCATCCTTGCTACCACCGACATAGAGAACGATTGCCATGTGATGTATTCCTCCAAATTGCTACTGCGTACTGCACTCGATGAGCGATGCTGCGAGCCCATCGGAGAGGAGCTTACCGCGTCGTACCTGACTGGAACGTCACGCAGGCTAATGACGATCGGTTGCATGCAGATGACGGCGGGATCGCAGCAGAATGCTTACGGATCTTTAACTTCCAGCTAACGAATTCCAAGGGAATTCCCGCCAACGGCGCAGCCCCTCGCGGGCGGTCGTGTAACGCGTTTCATGTGATTGGGCCGGGCGGGGTGGGTTCGCGGGACACGCCGTAAACCCGTCCCTGGGGGCTCGATGGCGCCATCCATGGCGCCAACGGTCCCGCGAACCCACCCCGCCCGGCCCCTGACAGTTCTTCGGGCACGTTCACCCACGGAAAAGAAAAAGAAGATCGAAAGCAAAAGCAGCCTGGCCGGCTGCATTTTGTAGAGCCGAGCCCACGCTCGGCTGCTTTCAGGTCAGTCCACGAAGCCGAGCGCAGGCTCGGCTCTACACGAGCACGTGCAGCGGGCGACCGGCTTCTGCTGTTCTTTCTTCTTTTCCGTGGGTGGTGCAGGCCACAGCCCTCTATCAGAGGGCGGTCGGGTTGGGGTCGCGGGGGTGTCCGCGGCATGGATGCCGCGGCCAAGCCCCCAGGGAACGGTTCACGGCGTCCATTGCCGCCCACGAGGGGCTGTGCCGTTGGCTGCAGACTACGGCCACCAGCCGTGCCCGAACCGGGCGTAATGATCCGCCGCCCGCTCGAACGGGTTGCGCGCACTCACCCCGCCGCACAGCAGGTACACCGGCAGGTACAGCGGCCCCAGCACCAGGTACTGGTAGACGTGCGCGCGCTCATGGTCGTCCAGCCGGATCAGCGGCTCCGCCCCCCACCCCGCCTGATGCGCATAGGTCCGGCACGGCATGGCCAGATCATGGCCGGTATGCAGGATCACGTTGCCCAGCGTGATCGCGCCGCCGGGCCCCCACGGCCAGCGATCGAACACCAGCGCGCACTCCCGACCGCTCCAGCGCACCGTCGCACCGCCCAGCAGCCCGGCCAGGCCTCCGACCAGGCCGATCAGCGAATTGGGGACGGTCCAGGCTGCACCCAGCACCTGCAAGGCACGCAGCCAGATCGGCCGGACCATGGCAGGACGGTTCAATCGGCCTCGTTGGGAATCAGCAGCCACAGGATCAGATAGACCAGGATGCCGGGAAATGCCGCCGATGCCAGCGACACCAGTACGAAGACCACCCGCAGCAGCGTGGAATTCCAGCCGAAGCGATGCGCGATGCCGCCCATCACCCCGGCGATCATCCGGTCGTTCAGCGAGCGCGACAACGTGCGGGGCGTGGTACTCATGGCGGATCCTCCTGGCAGTGCATAAAGCAGTCGAACAGGACTCGACTCTACACCGCCCCCCTGTCTACGGCGTGCGTTGGCGCAGCGCCTGCAGCCGGGCGCTGAACCATGCAGCCGACGCCTGCTCCGGTTGCCCGGGGCACTGGATGCGGTAGGCCTTGCCGCTCATGCTGCTCTGGGTAGCGGCGCGTTCGATGAACTGCTCGGCGCTGTCCACCAGGTCCTTCTTCAGCAGGTAGTCGTACTTGCGCTGCAGGTGCGCGCGCGCACTGCTGCCGTCGTACCAGCGGCCGTTGCGCTGGAAACGGCACTGGGAGCCGTCCAGGCTGGAGATCAGCTGCGCGATTTCGCCGCGCGCTACGGGGCCCGGGGCCGCAGGGGCCCATGCAGGGGTCAGCAGCAGCGCTGCAACCAGCAGTGATTTGTGCGACAGCATCCTTGGCTCCAGCCCGTCCAGAGCGCCTGAGACTAGCCCTTCCCGTCCCGGGCCTTCAACCAGCCATCAATCGTAGCTGGCACTTCGCGCTGCGCCCGTCCGGACACGTAGATTCCAATATGCCCCCCGCGGAAACTGGACTCGGTGTAGTCCTCCGTGCCCAGGCGCCCCCGCATCGCGCGCGACGCATCCGGTGGCACCAGATGGTCTTGCTCGGCATAGATGTTCAGCACGGGCAGGGTCACCTGCGACAGATCCACAGCTTCCTCGCCGATCCGCACCGTACCGTTCACCAGCGCGTTGTCCTGGTAGAACTGCTTGATGAAGTCGCGGAACGCCTCGCCCGCCAGATCCGGCGAATCGAAGATCCATTTCTCCATGCGCAGGAAATCCTCCAGCGCGGCCTTGTCATCGAGGATGTCCAGCAGGCCCACGTACTTCTGCACGTTCAGGCGGAACGGCTTGAGCATCAGGTAACTGGCATTCATCAGGTCGGCCGGGATGTTGCCCAGCGTGTCCACCAGCAGGTCCACGTCCACCTGCCGCGCCCAGTGCGAGAGCATGTTGTCGGCGGTGTGGAAATCAACGGGCGTCACCATGGTGATCAGCTTGCCCAGCTTCTGCCGGCGCAGCGCCGCATAGCACAGCGCGAACACACCGCCCTGGCAGATGCCGAGCAGGTCCACCGGGCCGCCGCTGCGCGCGCGCAGGGCATCCACCGCGCCCTCGATGTAGCGCAGCAGGTAGTCCTCCAGCGTCTGGAACCGTTCGGATCGATCCGGGTAGCCCCAGTCCAGCACGTACACGTCCTGCCCCAGTGCCAGCAGCTTCTGCACCAGCGAGCGATCGGCCTGCAGGTCAACCATGTAGGGGCGGTTGACCAGTGCGTAGACGATCAGCAGCGGCGTCCGCCGGGTCGGTGCCTGTTCGCCGACGAAGCGATAGAGCACCACCTTGCCATCACGCCAGACTTCCTCGCGGGCGGTCACCCCGTAATCGACATCTTCCACCTGCGGCAGCAGCTTCAGCCCTTCCATCAGCTTGCGCTGCATGGCCAGGGTCTCCTGCATCAGGTCATCGGCATTGAAGCCCAGAGGTCCCTTCATCGGTCATGTTTTCCGCGAGGAAGTACGGGATGTCGCCTTCCTGGCTGGCGCACGCTTTGCAGCAGCCTTCTTGACTGCAGCCTTCTTGACTGCAGCCTTCTTGACTGCAGCCTTCTTGACTGCAGCCTTCGGCGCTGGCGCCGCCTTCTTCGCGGCCGCCCTGCGAGTGCCAGGCTTCACCCTGGCCGGGGCCGGCTGTGCGGCCGGATCCACCGTCGCCGTACCCGCCAGCACCGTCACCTGCGCCTGCAGGCGACGCAGGCTGCGCTCCAGCTCGGCAATGCGACGGTGCGCGGCATCCATTTCGGAACGGGTCGGCAGGCCGATCCGCTCGCTTACCTGCTCCACTTCGCGCTGCAGCCCAGCGCGCAGGCGCATCTGTGCGTTGCCGAGGTCGGCATAGACCTGCTGGAACGGCTCGGACAGGGCCACCTTGGCGTAAGCCTCTTCGGCCGCCTCGATCCACAGGTCGAACATCGCCCGCGCGCTGGTCAACTGGCTGCCGGGCTGCTCATGCTGGGCCAGCCGCTGCTCGAACAGCTCGAAGGCCTCGTCCAGCGCCTGCCGGATCTGTTCGACATAGGCGCGTGACTGCTGCTGGTAATCCTCCTGCGCGCGCAGCAGGGCCTGCCAGCGCGCCTGGTGTTCACGGCCGGGACCGAAGGCGGGGCTCTGCAGCCACGGGCCCGCCTGCAGCTGCCATTGCTGCAGCCAGTTGGCGAACTCCGGCAACGAACCGCCGGCCTGGGTGCTGCCGCGCGCGCCCTGCAGCATCCATTGCAGCAGGCCATCCCCCTGGCCCTGCACTGCCTCACGCCAGGCCTGTGCCACTTCTGCGCTGCTGGCATCGCGACCGGCGAAGCGGCTGGCGACCTCCTGCATCGTGCCGTACCAGCTGCCCGCCTGCTCGCGGAACCGGCGCACCGCGTCCTCCGGCGCACCCGGCCCCTGCTCGGGCAGCATCTGGCTCCAGCCGTCAAACAGGCGCTGCCAGCTGCCGGCATCGCCGCTGCCCGGCGCACCGGCGGCGGAGGCATGGCGCAGGGCATCGCCCCAAGCCCCGAAATACTGCCGGGCCAGAGTCTCGAAATCGCTGCTGCCGGCGTCATGGGCCGAACTGGTCATCGCAGGCCTCCGCAGGATGCCGTCATGGCTTGGGAATACGCAGGGTCTTGCTGATCATCAGCGACCCGGACAGGGCGAACAGCAGCACCATCGGATGCAACTGCCACGGACCCAGCTGCCATTGGCCAAGCCAGATGTCCGGGCCGATCGCGTCGGTACCCGCCGCGATCGCCAGCACGATCACCAGCACCAGGCTGGTCGGGATCGGGGTGCCCTCGAAAAACTTCACCTTGCCCTCGTCGCCGGCCAGCGCCTCGGCAGTCACGTTGTAGCGGGCAAGGCGGCTGACGCCACAGCAGACGAAGTAGCTCAGCACCAGCCAGTCCCACCCGCCCTGCATGCCACAGGCATAGGCCAGCGCGGCCGGGGCCACGCCGAAGGAGATCACGTCGGACAGCGAATCCAGCTCGCGGCCCAGCGTCGAACTGGATTTGCGCCAGCGCGCGATGCGGCCGTCCAGCGCGTCGAAGATGAAGGCCAGCGGGATCAACGCCATGCCGAACAGCAGGTAGCCACGCTCGCCATCCTGCAGGAAGCGCATGGCGGCGAACACCGCGCCGGTGCCGCAGAAGGCGTTGGCCAGGGTGAACCAGTCCGCCAGCTGGAACTCGCGCAGCATCGAGAAGTGACGTTTCATGAAGTCTCACGGGGCATCAAGGGCCACAGGTTACCGCGAGCGCAGCCGCTGGCGACAGCACGGCCCGCGTTCCCCCTTCACCGGTCGCTCACGCATCGTCACCAGCGGTGAATTTTTCGCCACCCATCTTGACAGCCTAGGGGGGTGGCGCCTGTCGAGGCTTATCCACAAAGTTGCCCACGCGTAATCCACACCCCCTGTGGACAACCCGTTCTCACCGACTGCGACGGTGGACATTTGCTCATCACTTCTGGCGGGGTTTCCGCCCTTCCCAAGCCGGCTCTCTGGCGCTATGGTCAGCGGCGGACCCGCCGTCGCCACGTCCTGATCCCCTCACCGGACGATGCCGATGCTGGACGCAGCCACCCTGGCCGCTCAACTGCGGATGCCCCATGGCGACCACGCCCTGGACGTGGCCGACGCGATGAACCGCAGCAATGGCGGGCTCAACCAGGCCGCCATCCGCCTGCTCGCGACCGCTGCAGGTGAGAGCGTGCTGGAAATCGGCCCGGGCAATGGCGCGTTCGCGCCCCTGCTGCTGCAAGCGGCCAACAGCCGCTACCTCGGTATCGAACTGTCCACCGCCATGGTTGCGGCCGGCAACCAGCGACTGGCCTCGACCGGCCTGGGTGATCGCGCGGAACTGCGCCATGGCGACGCCCACGCCCTGCCCGTCACCGATGCCTGCGTGGACGCGGCGCTGAGCGTAAACACCCTCTACTTCTGGCCGAACCTGGCGCCGGTGCTGGACGAACTGGCGCGGGTGCTGCGCCCTGGCGGCCGCCTGTGCCTGGCGTTCGGCGATGCCACTTTCATGCGCGGTCTGCCGTTTGCCTCGACCTTCCACCTGCACGAACTGGAGGCGGTGGAACGCGCGCTGCGGATCTCGGGCTTCCGTGTTTCGGCCTGGCGGGCACACCGTGAAACCGCGGAAGGCAACGATGGCCAGCAGCGCGAGAAGCACTTCCATCTGCTGCTGGCGCACCGGCAGTGATCGTTTTCCGTCGGGGATGGCCAGGCGAGCGCAGCCGCCAGGCGCCCAGGCGCTCAGCCGGCAATCCGGCGCCGCCAACCGGCGAAGCAGAACAGCTGCAGCACCAGCATCATCACCAGTCCCAGCGGCCAGGCCCACCACAGTCCCGCCAGGCCATGCCGCGCATGCAGCCAGGCCGCCAGCGGCAGTTCCAGCAGCACGATGGCCGCCATTCCGAGCAGCGCCGGCCACACGACCGTGCCGCTGCCGCGCATCACGCCCACCAGCACCGAGGCGCCGCCCATTGCCAGCACGCCCCAGGCCACCGTGCGCAGCTGCTCTGTCGCCAGCGCGCGTACGTCCGGTGCGTCCAGGATCAGGCCGACCAGCCACGGTGCCGACAGCATCACCAGCCCCACCACCGCAGCCAGCAGCCCGCCCCCCAGCCACGCACCGGTGCGGGCGATCGCAGGCAGCCGCGCCATGCGCCCTGCGCCCATCGCGTGCGCAGCCAGTACAGTGGCGGTGATGCCCAGCGACATCGCCGGCAGCTGCACCCAGCTCATCAGCTGGTTGACCGCGCCATAGGCGGCGGTCGCCAGGTAACCGTGCCGGTTGATCCAGCCCAGCAGTACGATTTCGGCAACGGCCAGGCTGAGCATCTGCAGCGACGACGGCACCCCGATCCGCAACATTGATCGCGCCGTGCCCGCATCCACGCGCACCGCACGCAGCAGATCACGATCGGGTGCCAGCGGATGCCCCTGTCGGCGCCAGCGCCACGACAGCCAGGCCAACGCCAGCGTGGAAGCCAGCACCGCGGAGAATGCGGCGCTGGCTGCTCCCATCCTCGGCAGGCCTGCAGCACCGACGATCAGCAAGGGTGTACACAGCAGGCCGATCAAGGTGGCGATCAGCAACGCGTGCAGCGGCGAAATCGCATCGCCCACCGCGCGGCTGACCGACGTTGCCAGCCAGAGCAGGAAGATCACCGGCACGCCGCTCAGCATGATGCGCGCGTAGGCGATGGCCTCACCCAGGATCGGCGCCGGTGTGCCGAGCGCCTGCAGCAGCTGCGGTGCGAACAGGTTGCCGACCACCATCACCAGCAACGACACCGCCAGCATCAGTGCGATCGCCGTTCCGGCGACCCGCCGCACCCGCACCACATCACCGCACCCCCACGCCTGCCCGATCAGCACCGTGGCGCCCGTAGCCAGGCCCATTGCCAGGGCCAGCAACAGGAAGAACATCGGAAACACCGCTGCCGCTGCGGCCACCGCATGTGCACCGAGCAGGTGGCCGAGGTAGATGTTGTCGAGCGTCCCGGAGGCCAGCTGCAGAGCGTTGGTCAACAGCATCGGCAGCAACAACCCGAGATAGGCGCGCCACAGGGGGGGCGACACAGGCGCTGCGGACAGTGATGGGGGATTCATGGGCATTCCATGGGCAAAGCGTTGCCCTGCCCGGCCAAGGGGCCAGCAGGAGACGCAGGTGGGAGGAGTAACGGCCCGCGGTCAGCGCGGCCGCTTGCATGTGCGGGGCGGCAGGTCAGTCGTCGGTGCTGCCGGCAGGTTCGTCGAAGGCCAGACGCAAAGCGTGGCTGCGTACGTCGACAGGCCAGCTTTCCAGCACAGCCTGCAGGCGCGCGCGGTCGTGCGCGAACAGCGCACGCGTGGCTTCCTCGAAGCCGGGCAGATCGCCGCCGATGGTCTGCAGGAAGTGATACGCGCGTTCGGCGTTGCGGCGCTGCCGGTCCAGATCGGCACTGGCCCGGCTGGCCGCTTCCACCAGCCGCCGCAGCGCCACCGAGGCGCCGCCCGGCTGTCCGGCCAACCAGGTCCAATGACGCGGCAGCAGCGTGACCTCGCGCGCGACCACACCCAGTTTCGGTCGCCCGCGCCCGCGCGCCACCACCGGCTCATCGGTGGCCGCCGTCTGCACATCGGCGTGCGCGCGTGATGCCGGGAAGGCCTGGGCGATACGCACCAGCAGCTGCGCGACGCTGCCACGCGTGTCGAAATCCCGGGTCAGGCCGGTGGCGTTGTCGAACACCAGCAGCGGGCCGGCAGCCGCATCGGCACGCAGCTGCCTGAGCGCCAGCGCGGCGACGTCCGGCGTACCGGAAGCGACAAGTCGATGACCGTCGAAGCAGCTGAACGGCGGAAGGGGAGCATTGGACATGGCACGGGCACCGGGGCGATGCGGAAATATTACCCGGGCAATTTTATGGCGTCAATATCACCCGGGTATTAATCCGCACTGCCTCGACGCGGCTCACAGCCGGCTGAACGACCAGCTCTGCATGCGTCCGTCCTTGTACGGCATCACCCCGTGGAATGGACGCGGATCCGCATCGAACACCAGCGGCAGGAAATTGCGGTCGCCCTCCCACATCGGCAGCGTGTCGAGCTTGTCCAGGTCCACCCACTCCAGCGTGCCCTCATGGTTGCCGCCATGCGGGCTGCCTTCAAAGCCGTCGATCACGAACACGAACCCGAACCAGTCCTCACCGTGCTTGCCGAAACCCGGCCAGCTGATGGTACCGCGCAGACGCATCGAGGTACACGCGATGCCGGCTTCCTCTGCGATTTCGCGGCGCATGCCGGCTGCGACGTCCTCGCTCGGCTCGATCTTGCCCCCCAGGCCGTTGTACTTGCCCAGATGGTGGTCGCCGGGGCGGGTATTGCGATGGATCATCAGCACCTGGCGCCCGTCGGGCGAAAGCACATAGCCCAGGGTGGCGACGATCGGGGTATACGGCATGGCGGCATCCGGCGGCAGGTCAGCCCCGGATTATGGCCGATCAGCGCACCAGCGACAGGCGACGCTCGCCATCGGCTGCCGCGCTGCCGTCCGGATCGCGACGCAGGGTGGCCACGCCATGGCCACGCTCGGCCAGGTATTCCAGCCACTTGCCGAGGAAGGTGTTCATCCGCATGCGGTGGCTGATCAGTTCGGCCGGCGGCGGATACAGCCCCATGGTGTCCTGCCAGCGGCGGCCGACGTAGCAATGGGTGGTTTCAGCCTGGCGTGCGTCGCGGTACAGGCGCACATAGGCCGACGGGTCCGGCTCGCCGGTCACCGGGTCGGCCAGGTCGTAGGTCAGGCGCAGTTCGACGGTGTAGCGATGGCACTCGATCACGTCCAGGCGCACATCCAGGCCATCACCCACCGAAGAGATGTAGCTGCCCGCAACCAGCTCGGCCGGTGCGAACAGGCGCACCAGGTGCCGGTAGTTTTCCGCATACAGGCCCATGAGCCAGCTCAGCCGGCTCAGGCGGGGAATGCGTTCGGTTCGGGGCAAGGCTCGGGCCATGGGTCGATCCTACACGTTGGTGGTTCAACGTGGGGGCGGTTCACGCCGCAGCCAACCCACCGGCCGCGATCGTCCCTGTCCAGCCACGCGCCGACGGGTAGCGCTGGGGCATGCCCGGCGAGCACGCAGCGCAGCCATCAAGCGTGGCCCGGCATCGCCGGCGCCGCCGGGAGAGGATCAGTACATTTCGCGCTGCAGCCCCAGCGTGCCCAGCACCTTGCTGGAGATTTCCTCGATGGAAGTGTGCGTGGTGCTCAGGGTCGGAATCCTCTCCATGCGGAACATGGTCTCGGCCGCAGCCACTTCGCGCCGGCAGGTTTCCAGATTGGCGTAGCGCGAGTTCGGCCGGCGCTCCTGGCGGATCTGCTGCAGCCTGTCCGGGTCGATGGTCAGGCCGAACAGCTTCCGCCGGTAGTTGCGCAGCCGCGCAGGCAGGCGGTCGCTTTCCAGGTCTTCATCGGTCAGCGGGTAGTTGGCTGCGCGCACCCCGTAGTGCAGGGCCAGGTAGATGCAGGTCGGGGTCTTGCCGGCCCGCGACACCGCCACCAGGATCACGTCGGCATCGTCGTAGTTCACCGCGATGCCGTCGTCGTGGGTCAAGGCGAAGTTCATCGCATTGATGCGGCGGTGGTAGGTGTCGAAATCGACCATGCCGTGGGCCTGGCCGACCCGGGCCAGGCGCGGGCTGGACAGTTCCCGCTCCAGCGGCTCGATGAACGGCGCGAACACGTCCAGCATCAGCGCCCCGCTGTCTGCCAGGATCAGGCTCAGGCTCTGGTCCACGCAGGAGTTCACCACGATCGGCCGGACCTGGTAGCGCTCCCCCGCCGCCTGGATCCGGGCACAGGCTTCACGGGCCTTTTCGGGGTCATCGACGAACGACATGCGATCGGTAATGAAGCTGAACCCGGAGAACTGGGTCAGCAGGCTATGTCCAATGGTTTCAGCGGTGATACCGGTTCCATCGGAAACATAGAACACCGGGCGGATGGTCGACATGCGCGCTTTTACCCCCTACGAAGCCTAAAAAGGCCGCCAGCACAAGCTTGTGCCGACGGTACTCTGCCCGGCATCATATCGGCTTCTTCCTACGGACGCGGCCATTACAGCCCGCCTCGGGCGATGGCCAAACGGAGCATCGCGCTTGAACGAGAACATCCTGTGGTTGCACGAACTGCGTCTGGCCGACCTGGCCCGCGTAGGCGGCAAGAATTCGTCGCTGGGCGAGATGATCGGCAATCTGGCCGGTCTGGGCGTGTCGGTGCCAGGCGGTTATGCCACCACCGCTGAAGCCTTCAAGGACTTCATCGCGCACAACGATCTGTCCAAGCGCATCTTCGACAAGCTGGCCACGCTGGACGTCGAGGACGTTACCGCGCTGACCGCGGCCGGCAAGGAAATCCGTGGCTGGGTCATCGACGCTCCACTGCAGCCGCAGCTGGACCAGGACATCCGGACCGCGTACGCCAAGCTGAGCGCCGAGAACGGCGGCGGCGACGTGGCCGTGGCGGTGCGCTCTTCGGCCACCGCCGAAGATCTGCCCGACGCCTCGTTCGCCGGCCAGCAGGAAACCTTCCTCAACGTCACCGGTGCCGACGATGTCGTGCACAAGGTCAAGGAAGTGTTCGCTTCGCTGTACAACGACCGCGCCATCGCCTACCGCGTACACCACGGCTTCAAGCATGAGGACGTGTTCCTGTCCGCCGGCGTGCAGCTGATGGTGCGCTCGGGCGTGGGTTCCTCCGGCGTGCTGTTCACCCTGGATACCGAATCGGGCTTCCGCGACGTGGTGTTCGTCACCTCGTCCTTCGGCCTGGGCGAAATGGTCGTGCAGGGCGCGGTCAACCCGGACGAGTACTACGTCTACAAGCCCACCCTGCAGGCCGGCAAGCCGGCGATCCTGCGCCGCTCGCTCGGCAGCAAGGCGATCCGCATGGTTTACTCGGACGTTCCCGGCGAGCGCGTCAGGATCGAGGACACTCCGGCCGAACTGCGCAACACCTTCTCGATCAGCGACGAGGACGTGCAGGAACTGGCCAAGCAGGCGCTGGTGATCGAAAAGCACTACGGCCGCCCGATGGATATCGAGTGGGCCAAGGACGGTGTCAGCGGCAAGCTGTTCATCGTGCAGGCGCGCCCGGAGACGGTGAAGTCGCGCAGCCACGCCACCCAGATCGAGCGCTTCGCGCTGACCGAAAAGGGCGGCAACGTGCTGGCTGAAGGCCGTGCCGTGGGCGCCAAGATCGGTTCAGGCGTGGCCCGCGTGGTGAAGACGCTGGACGACATGAACCGCGTGCAGCCGGGCGACGTGCTGATTGCCGACATGACCGATCCCGATTGGGAGCCGGTGATGAAGCGCGCTTCGGCCATCGTCACCAACCGCGGTGGCCGTACCTGCCACGCCGCGATCATCGCCCGCGAGCTGGGCGTACCGGCCGTGGTCGGCTCGGGCAACGCCACCAAAGTCATCGAAGACGGCCAGCTGGTCACCGTCAGCTGCGCTGAAGGCGATACCGGCTTCATCTACGAAGGCAAGCTCGGCTTTGAGCGCACCACCACCGATCTGGGCAACATGCCGCCGGCTCCGCTGAAGATCATGATGAACGTGGCCAACCCGGAACGTGCCTTCGACTTCGGCCAGCTGCCGAACGCCGGCATCGGCCTGGCGCGCCTGGAAATGATCATCGCCAGCCACATCGGCATCCACCCGAACGCGCTGCTGGAGTACGACCGCCAGGACGCGGCAACGAAGAAGAAGATCGACGAGAAGATCGCCGGCTATGGCGACCCGGTCAGCTTCTACGTGGACCGCCTGGCCGAGGGCATCGCCACCCTCACCGCGTCGGTCGCGCCGAACCCGGTGATCGTGCGTCTGTCGGACTTCAAGTCCAACGAGTACGCCAACCTGATCGGCGGCAGCAGCTACGAGCCGCACGAAGAGAACCCGATGATCGGCTTCCGCGGCGCCAGCCGTTATGTCGATCCGAGCTTCTCGGCTGCTTTCGCGCTGGAGTGCAAGGCCGTACTGCGCGTGCGCAACGAAATGGGCCTGGACAACCTCTGGGTCATGATTCCGTTCGTGCGCACGCTGGAAGAAGGCCGCAAGGTGGTGGAAGTCCTCGCCCAGAACGGGCTGAAGCAGGGCGAGAACGGCCTGAAGATCATCATGATGTGCGAAGTGCCGTCCAACGCACTGCTCGCCGATGAGTTCCTGGAGATCTTCGACGGCTTCTCGATCGGCTCCAACGACCTGACCCAGCTCACCCTGGGCCTGGACCGCGACTCGTCGATCGTCGCCCATCTGTTCGACGAACGTAACCCGGCAGTGAAGAAGCTGCTGTCGATGGCGATCAAGTCGGCACGGGCCAAGGGCAAGTACGTCGGCATCTGTGGCCAAGGCCCGTCCGATCACCCGGACCTGGCCGAATGGCTGATGCAGGAAGGCATTGAATCGGTGTCGCTGAACCCGGACACCGTGGTCGATACCTGGCTGCGCCTGGCCAAGCTGAAGGCCAGCGCATGATGCGTTGAAGCTGCAGGCTGACGTCGTTTTCATCGACGTATGCCCATACTGCTGCTGCATGCAAGCCCCGCCTCTGCGGGGCTTGCTGTTTATGGCGTGCGCGCACGCCCTGCCCTAGGCAGCCCACTTCCGCAGCAGAGGACTACCCGCATGATCGCCGCCGCACCCGCTACGCCCGCCACGTCCTCCTGGTTCCACACCTTGAACTGGGAGCGACTGCTGGAAACCTATGGCGTGCCCCTGCTGGCCGCCATCGTGGTGCTGCTGGTCGGCCTGTGGGTGGCACGCCGCCTGTCCAACGCGATGCCGCGCGCGACCGCGCGAATGGGCGCCGACCCGATGCTGGGCAGCTTCCTGCGCAACGTGGTGTATGCGGCGTCGCTGGTGATCGTGGTGGTTCTGGCCATCGGCACGCTGGGCGTAAAGATCACCCCGCTGCTGGCCGTGCTCGGTACTGCAGGCCTGGCCGTCGGCCTGGCGCTGAAGGATTCGCTGTCCAACATCGCTTCAGGCGTGATGCTGGTGACCCTGCGCCCGTTCCGCGTGGGTGATGTGGTGACGGTCGCCGGCCAGACCGGCACGGTGCGCGAAGTGCGCATTTTCCAGACCGTCATCACCGGCGCTGACAACCAGCACACCACCATTCCGAACACCCTGATCACCGCGGCGCCGATCATCAACCTCACGGCCGAACCGACCCGTCGCGTCGAGCTGGTGGTCGGCATCGGCTACGACGACGACATCCAGTTGGCGCGCGATACCGCCCTCGCGCTGATGAAGGCCGACCCGCGCGTACTTCAGACGCCGGTGCCGGACGTAGTGGTCTACGAGCTGGGCGCGCACGCGATCAATCTGGGCATCCGCTGCTATGTGAAGTCGGCCGACTGGTTCGGCACGAAGGTGACGCTGCTCGAGCAGATCAAGCTGGGCTATGACAAGGCTGGCATCAACATTCCTTACCCGCAGCAGGACATGCATCTGTACCTGCACGGCAAGGACGGTGGCGTGGTCGAGGCCGACGCGCTGGTGCGCGACACGCCCTGACCGCTGCGCCTCATCCCGCGCTGCGCGCTCGCCGGGCATGGCCCGGCGCTACCTGCTCAAACGGTCGGCACGGGTAGCGCCGGGCCATGCCCGGCGGATGCGGAATCAGGCAGCGACGCTCTTTTCCAGCGTCGGGTAATCGGTGAAGCCCACCACCCCGCCTCCGAAGAACGTCGCGCGGTCCGGCAGGTTCAGTTCCGAACCTTGGCGCAGCCGCTCCGGCAGGTCCGGGTTGGCGATGAAGGGCCGGCCGAAACCAATCAGGTCAGCCCAGCCTTCGGCCAGTGCCTGCTCGGCGCGCTCGGCGGTGTACTTGCCGGCGTAGATCAGTGTGCCCGGATAGACCATGCGCAGCGCCTGCTTGAACGCCAGCGGCATCGGTGGTGCGTCGTCCCAGTCGGCTTCGGCGATGTGCAGGTAGCCCACGCCCAGCCCACCCAGCAGATGCGCGGCCGCCAGATAGGTGGCCTGCGGCGTATCGTCCACCGCCCCCTGCAGCGTGGTCAGCGGCGCCAGGCGCACCCCCACCCGGTCGCCGCCCGCCACCTCGACCACCGCCCGCGTCACCTCACGCAGGAAGCGCAGCCGGTTCTGCAGCGCGCCACCATAGCCATCGGTGCGCTGGTTGGCCTGCGAATCGATGAACTGGTTGATGAGATAGCCATTGGCCCCATGCAGCTCGACCCCGTCGAAGCCCGCCGCCAGTGCATTGCGCGCCGCCTGTGCATAGTCCTCGACGATGCCTGGAATCTCGTCCTCGCGCAGGGCGCGCGGCATCGAGTGCTGGATCATCTCGCCCACGCCGGCCTCCGGACCGGCACCGGTCGGGTCAACGAACACCTTCACGCCTTCGGCCAGCAATGCCGACGACGACACCGGAGCCTCACCGTTCGGCTGCAGGGCAACATGCGAAACACGGCCCACGTGCCACAGCTGCGCATAGATGCGTCCGCCGGCCGCGTGCACCGCATCGGTGACCTGGCGCCACCCCTGTACCTGTTGCGGACTGTGGATGCCCGGGGTCCAGGCATAACCCTGGCCCTGCGCGCTGATCTGGGTGCCTTCGCTGATGATCAGGCCGGCGCCGGCACGTTGCGCGTAGTACGCCGCCATTTCGGCGGTGGCAACATTACCGTGGGCCGCACGCGAACGGGTCATCGGCGGCATCACGATGCGGTTGGGCAGAGTCAGTGCGCCCAGGCGGTGGGGAGTGAACAGCATGTCGGCCATCTCTTGCGGGGGAGTGCCGCAAAGAATGGGGATGGCGCCCGCCGGGCAACAGGTACGGACTGGCAAAACAGTTGTTCCGCCGAGGCAATGATAGGCTCGCCCGAGGTCTCGCCCGGGGTCAGATCCCTTTGCACGGCAGAGGGATCTGACCCCGACACCGGTTAGAGCGTCGGCTCGATCAGGGCGCCGCCATGCGCCACGCGGTCATAGCAGGTGCGCACTACATCCTCACCGTACTTGCGCTCCAGCCGGCGCACGATGAAATGCCCGCGTGCCATGTCCTGGTAGTAGTCGGTGAACATGGTGTTGAGCGTGGCGCCGGCGGCAGCACCCACGATGGGGACCGCCTGCGCGGCGAACTTCTCGGTCACCACCACACCGAAACGCGCGGCGACCTTCTCCACCAGCTTGGCCAACAGCTTGCCGGCCTCCTTCGGGGCCACGCCCAGGGTGAGGTCGCGGCCGGTCACCACGCGGCCGGCCAGCTCGGCCGACAGGTGGCGCATCACATCGGTGGTGAAGCCGCGGGCCAGGTAGTAGCCGGTCTCGCTGGCGTCGTCGCGCGGCGAATTGCCGCCCAGCGCGAACACTTCCAGACAGGCCTGGCGTGTGCTGAACTCGGACAGGTCGAAGCCTTCGCTGCGCGCCACATCGGCCACGGCGCGCATCATGATGGTGGTCGACACCGGCAGTTCGATGAACAACGCGGCAAAACCGAAGGCACCGCCGACCGCGCCGGAGGTTGCGGCAGCCACCTTGTGCCAGCGGGTGGATGCGCCCTTGCCGGGTGAATTGTCCATGCTCCACAGCGCCGCCTGCGCGGATTTCGACAGCGCCGCCTGCACCGCGCCGTGGATGCGGCTGGACACCGACGTCGGCAGGGCCTTCACTGCGAACTCCAGCGGCGTGCCGACCAGGTTGGCCATGCGCGCGGTCAGGGTCGGCGCCTCCAGCAGTGCCACCGCCCGCTGCAGGTCGGACCAGTCGCGGGCGTCGTGGGCGATATCGCGCGGCAGCAGGATCGGCTCGTTCATGGGCCGATAGTAGCGCCACGCGGTTGAACGATGGGTAGCGCCGGGCCATGCCCGGCGTCGTCGTTCAGGCAGTCGGCAACCCCGAAAGCGCGCCCATGAACCGGCGGTAGTGGCGCAGCTCGTTGATCGAATCATGCACGTCGCTGAGTGCGGTGTGGCTGCTGTTCTTGCCGACGCCGGCGGCCACGCCCGGCGCCCAGCGCCTGGCCAGTTCCTTCACCGTGGACACATCCAGGTTGCGGTAGTGGAAGTACTTCTCCAGGCGCGGCATCTGGCGGTGCAGGAAGCGGCGATCCTGGCAGATCGAATTGCCGCACATCGGCGACAGGCCAGCCGGAATCCACTCCGCCAGGAAATTCACCGTCTGCGCCTCGGCCTGGGCAAGGGTCACGCTGCTGTCCAGAACGCGCTGCCACAGGCCGGAACGACGATGCTGGTTGCGGTTCCACTCGTCCATCGCCTCCAGCGTCTCCAGCGGATGATGGATGGCGAATTCCGGTCCTTCGGCCAGCACGTTGAGCTGGGCATCGGTCACTACGGTGGCGATCTCGATGATCGAATCGTTGTCGGTATCCAACCCGGTCATTTCCAGGTCGATCCAGATCAATCGCTCGTTGGCCGCGCCGTTCTCCACCATCGTGTCGTCTCGCTGCAGGGCTGGCCCGCGGGCCGCCGGAAAAGGAAAGGGGCGCCCATCATACCCTTTCGCTGCTCAACCCTCGTCCGCAGGGCCTTCCAGCAGCAGGGGCGGCTTGCCGCGCTTGGCCCGGAAGTAGTTGGTCAGCCGCGTGCTCGCCTCCTTGGCCAGCACACCGCCGTGGATCTCCACGCGGTGGTTGTGGCGCGCGTCGCCCAGCAGGTCGAACACGCTGCCACAGGCACCGGTCTTCGGGTCGCTGGCACCGTAGACCAGCCGCGACACGCGCGCATGCACGATTGCCATCGCGCACATCGCGCAGGGCTCCAGCGTCACGTACAGCGTGCTGCCCAACAGTCGATGGTTGGCCAGCGCCTTGCCGCCGGCACGCATCGCCACGATCTCGGCGTGCGCGCTGGGATCGTGCGAAGCGATATTGAGGTTCCAGCCCTCACCCAGCAGCTGGCCGTCGGCACCGACCAGCACCGCACCGACCGGGATCTCGTCGAACTCGCGCTGCGCGCGTTCGGCCAGCGCCAACGCATGGCGCATCCACTGTTCGTCGGCGTCGTGCACCGGTACACCCGGGGCGTCGGTCATGGCGGTTTCCGTGAGGCGGCGGAGCTCAGGCGCACAGTGTAACGCCGGGCTGCGCAGCGGATGCCAGAATGACGTCATACTGTGCTGCCTGCCCGCTTCACGTTCCCCCCCATGACCACCCTGCGCCCCTCGCGCGCCGATGACGGTGCCGCACTCGTCGACCTGTGGCGCCGCGCCGTCGACGCCACCCACGACTTCCTCAGCCCTGAAGACCGCCTGGCCATCGATGCCGAAGTGGCTGGTTTCCTGCCCCAGGCGCCGACCACCGTGGCCGTGGATGCAGATGATCGTCCTCTGGGCTTCATGTTGATCGACGGGACGCATCTGGAAGCCTTGTTCATCGACCCGGACGTGCGCGGCACCGGCATCGGCCGTCAGCTGCTGCAGCACGCACTGGCCGTGCATCCGCAGCTGAGCACCGACGTCAATGCGCAGAATGCGCAGGCAGTGGGGTTCTACCTGCGCATGGGCTTCACCGAGACCGGCCGCTCAGCGCTGGATTCACAGGGCCGTCCGTATCCGCTGATCCATCTTCGGCACGCGGGCTGAACGCCCGCGATCAGTGGGTCGCTTCGAACGCCCGGGAGTAGCGCACCTCTCCCTGCGCCAGTGGCGGCTGCAGGCACAGCGCCTGGAAGTACTCGGCAGGAACGCCCGGCAGCACCAGCCCCGGCTCGGCGCGGAAGCCGAAACGAGCGTAGTACGCCGGCTCGCCCAGCAACACGCAGCCTCGCGCGTGCTGCTGGCGAAGCGCCTCGATGGCCGCGCGCATCAATGCGGTACCGATGCCCTGCCCCTGTCGCTCCGGCAGCACCGAGATCGGGCCCAGGCCGTACCAGCCGCTGCTGCCGTCGCTGACGGACACCGGCGAAACAGCGACGTGGCCGATGACTTCTCCGGCCGCGTCGGCCACCAGCGAGATGCTCAGCTCGCCGCGCTCGCGCAGCGCATCAACGATGTACTGCTCGGTGTGACTGCTGTGTCCGGCCGCGGCGAAAGCGGCGGTGGTCAGGGCATGGATGGCGGCGATGTCGGCCGGCATTTCAGTACGGATGGAAAGTGTCATGGAGCACCTTGAGCTAGGCCACGCACCGGCCCGGAGACCGCCGCGACAGGGAACGAAGGGTGTAACAACCGTGCATCCGCGATTGTCCAACCGCGGAGGTCTCGCGGAAGACAGCGATGCAGCCTGGGCAGGCACCCGCACGGTGCTCTGCTCCGCTATGGAGATGTTCATGGAAATGGAGATCCCGTCAACATGCGGTGCGCAGCACTACCACTGGCCGGACGCTGATTCTTGGCAGCCGGCGATGACCCCTGTTGCGGTGCAGCAGTACAATAGCCTGCTCCCCCGCCCCCTGCGCCCCCGCATGAGCCCCAATTCCTCCCTGGCCGCGCAGCTGACGCCCCGCCAGCGCACCCTGATCATCCTCGCCCTGTCGCTCGGCGGCTTTGCCATCGGTACCAGCGAGTTCGCCAGCATGGGCCTGATGCTGGAAATCAGTCGTGGCCTGTCGATCACCGAAACACAGGTCGGCCATCTCATCAGCGCCTACGCCATCGGCGTGGTGGTCGGTGCACCGGTCCTGGCGTTCGTCGGCGCCAGCTTCCCGCGCCGTCGCCTGCTGCTGGCGCTGATGGGCTTCTATGCAGTCGGCAATCTGGCCAGCGCGCTGGCACCGAACTACGCCACCATGCTCATCGCGCGCTTCGTCGCGGGCCTTCCGCATGGCGCTTACTTTGGCGTGGCGATGCTGGTAGCGGCGGCGATCAGCCCGGCCGGCCAGCGCGGCCAGGCGATGTCGCGCGTGCTGCTCGGCCTGTCCATCGCCATCCTGATCGGCAACCCGCTCACCACCTGGCTGGGCCAGCAACTGAGCTGGCGTACGGCGTTTGCGCTGGTCACCCTGCTGGCCATTGCCACCGTTGCGATGATCGCGCGCTTCCTGCTGCCCGACCCGGAGGAGGTGCGCACCTCGCCGATGCGCGAGCTGCGCGCCTTCAACACCACGCAGGTATGGCTGGCACTGGCCATCGGTGCGGTCGGATTCGCCGGCATGTTCTGTGTGTTCACCTATCTTGCGCCGACCCTGGTGCAGGTGACCGGGGTTGCCGAATCGTGGATGCCGCTCGCCGTGGGTGTGTTCGGCATCGGCGCCATCATCGGCAACATCGCCGGCGGCTGGCTGGTGGACAGATTCCACTTCAAGGCCGCCGCGCTGGTACTGGCGTGGTCGATCGTGATGCTGCTGCTGTATCCGCTGGCTGCGCAGTCGGTGTGGACCATCGGCCCGATGATCATCACCGTGGGCACCATGGGTGCGCTCGCCGCCGTGCTGCAGACCCGCCTGATGGATGTGGCGGGAGAAGCGCAGACGCTGGCTGCGGCCTCCAACCATGCCGCGTTCAACACCGCCAACGCGCTGGGACCGTGGCTGGGTGGCATGGCCATCAGCGCCGGCTTCAGTCCCGCCACCACCGGCTATGTCGGCGCAGCCACGGCCTTCGGTGGCCTGCTGCTGTGGTGCATCGCGGTGATGCTGGAAAAGAACCGCGCACGCACGGTCGCCCGCAGTCACTGACACTGTCCTCCGGCCGTCCCGCAGCGCCGCACGCGGCAGGCAGGCCTGCGGCGGCGGCCGACGGGACTACACATGGCGTGGATATCCGTTCGGGCAGACTTCGATCAACACCCCCTGGTCGATCGTCCGGACCGCAATGCCTCCCCGCCGTGCCCCTGCCCACCATGACGCGGTCGCCCTGCAGGCCGGCGTGCTGGGCAGTGTGCTGGGTATCGCGCTGTTCAAGGCGTCCGCTCTGTCGGCCATCGCTGCGGGGTCACTGATGACCACCGGACTGTGGCTGCTCACCTGCGTCCTGCTGGCGGCCTGGGCCCTGGCCGCCTGCCTGGCCTGCCTGGCCCTGAGCCGGCGGGTCTTCATGCTGATGCTGGCGCTGTCCGCACTGTTCATGATCTGCGTCGCGTAGCCCGCAGATGCCACAACCGCAGAGTATCGCCACACTTGTTACTGAATAACAAGTGCAGGCAGACCGATTGCGTCGGCACGGGGTCACATTATTGAATCAGGGCACCCCCACTTTCCCAGGATGCCGTCCATGCCTACCTGCTTCGCCCCCGCCGCGCTCCGCGCCTCGGTCTATGCCGTCATGCTTGCCTCGCTCGCTGCCTGCGCCACCTATGACGACACGGCCATGCATTCGGGCTGCCAGGAATCACCGCACCTGAAGGACCTGCCGCCGCAGGTCGCCGCACGCGAAAGCCGCTGCAACAAGAGTCTTGAAGTCTGGTCCAGCGAGCGCAAGGGCGATGACAAGCCACTGGATCTGAGCGGCAAGAAGAAGGAGCTTTGAAGAAAGCTCTGACGGCGGGGTGTCTTGATGCGGCCGATGCACACAGCTGACTGCGCCGTCACGGGTGGCAGGCGAGGATGCGGACGTGTACTACTCGCGAGCGGTTATGTCCCACCCTGTCATCCGCGCTTTCGAAGCCGTCTTCAACCTGTCCGGTGGCGTTGAACGCATCACCGCGCTCACCGTCACCTGCCACCATTGCGCGGAGACCACCTCCGCCAGTGAGGACACATTGCTGCAGCTGCCAGGCGGTGCCCTGTTCCGCTGCGAGCGTTGCGGCTGCCACCAGCCGATCAGCCATGCGCGTGTTTCGGAGTGGCAGCTCCCGTCGCTGCTGGGGGTATGAGGCGATGGAGCTGACCGCAGCGCAGATCAGGATCCTGCAGGACATCGCCGACGCGCAGCCGGTGCGCGGTGACGCTGCGACCTGGGCAGTGAATGCGGGCTTTGCGGTGCAGGCCGAGGATGCGGACATCGACCTGACGCCGGCAGGCCGGCACGCCCTGGCCGGGCAACCAGGCCAGGAGCCAGGCTAGCCGCTGCGGTTGCCCCGACCCATTGGCGATGTGCAGGCCCTGCTGACATCGGTTCGGCTATGCTGCCGCACCTTCCCGCGCCGACGGCCATGCATCCTTTCCCCCTTCCCGTCTCCGCACCCGACCAGCTTGCCTATCGCCTGCTGCAGGACAGCGACTGGGCACGCTCGCCGGCGGCGGCACAGGCGCCCTGCGAGCTGCGCACGCTGCTTGCGATGATCCTCGACTCTCCGGAACCTCTGTGGATCGCCTGGGGCCAGAGCGAAAAGGCATTCTTCTTCAACGATGCCTACCTGCCGATGCTGGGTGACAAGCTGCACGGCGCCATGGGCAACCGCCTGGGCGTGGTGTGGTCTGACGTCTGGGCCGATGTGGAGCATGCCATCGATGCGGCGTTCGCGGGCCGCAGCCGCAGCTTCAAGAACCTGCCGCTGATGATGGACCGCGACGGCACGCTGCGCGAGACCTTCTGGACCTTCTCCTATTCGCCTCTGCGCGATGCCAGCGGTGCCGTCGCCGGGATCATCTGCGTGGTCAGCGAGCAGACCGAACGCGTGATCGAGCGCGACCTGCACAGCCGCCAGGTGGCCGCGATCACCGAACAGGCGCGCGAGGCGCACCTGGAACTGGTGCGGGCCCGTGAGCAGCTCAGGCAGTCGCAGAAGCTGGAAGCCATCGGCCAGCTCACCGGAGGCGTCGCGCACGACTTCAACAACCTGCTGCAGGTCATCACCGGCTCGGTGGACATGCTGCTGCATACCTGGCCGGCGGAAGATCCGCGACGCCGCTACGTGCAGGCGATCGGCAATGCGTCGGACCGGGCCACACGGCTGACAGCGCAGCTGCTGGCCTTCTCGCGCCGGCAGAGCCTGTCACCGGAGGTGTTCGACCTGTGCGAGAGCGTGCAGGCCCTGTCGGACATCATCACCACGGTACTGGGGGCACGCATCCAGGTGTCGGTCAACCTGCCTGATCGCCCGCTGCCGGTGCTGCTGGACCGCACCCAGCTGGACACCGCGCTGATCAACATCGCCGTCAATGCGCGCGATGCGATCGACGGCCACGGCACGGTCACCATCGACGTCGAGCAGGTTACGGCGGTGCCTTCGGTCCGCTTCGCGGCACCGCTGAAAGGTGACTTCGCCGCCATCAGCGTGACCGATACCGGCTCTGGCATCGACCCGGGCGTGGTGGATCGCATCTTCGAACCCTTCTTCACCACCAAAGGCATTGGTGCCGGCACCGGCCTGGGCCTCAGCCAGGTATTCGGTTTCGTCAAGCAGTCCGAAGGCGAGGTGGACGTCAAGAGCGAGGCTGGCGTCGGTACCCGGTTCACGCTGTATCTGCCGCTCACCCGTTCCAGCGAGACGGTGGCGCGGCCGGCGGCACAGCCGGGCCTGCTGCACGGGCACGGGCTGTGCGTGCTGGTGGTGGAGGACAACGTGGATGTGGCCGAGTTCGCGGTCAGAGCCCTGCGCGAACTCGACTATGAGGTGGTACTGGCCCGCAACGCCAATGAGGCACTTGCCGAACTGGAACAGGACGCCACGCGGTTCCATGTGATGTTCAGCGACGTGGTGATGCCCGGCACCAACGGCCTGGAACTGGCCCGGCACGTGCGCGATCGCTTTCCGGATCTGCCCATCATCCTGACCAGCGGCTACAGCGAGTTGCTGGCACGCGACCCCGGCCACGGCTTCACCCTGCTGCGCAAGCCCTACTCGCTCAAGCAGCTCGCCGTCGTGATGACCGAGGCCGCGGGCCGGAGGGAGGTTGCGACGATACGGGCGTAACGTCCTCCGCACGTGCCCAGATGTCCATCGCGCCATCAGGGAATAGGCACAGCATCACTGCAAATGCTAATCTTTCTCATTTGCGGTTGCCAATCCCCTCCCATGACCCTGTTCCCGCTCCGCCGCCGCGCGCTGTGCGCGGCCCTCGCCCTGCCCCTGGCGCCCCTGGCACAGGCCGCCGCCCCACCCACCACCGCGACCACCCAGCTCGACAAGGTCGAAGTGCGTGGCCGTGCTCAGACGCTGTACCGGGTTGACGACGCCGCAGTTGGCACCCGCACCGATACCCCGCTGGAGCTGGTGCCGCAATCGGTGCAGGTGGTGCCGCGCGAGTTGATCGACGACCAGGCTGCGCGCCAGGTGACCGACCTGTACCGCAGCATCAGCGGCATCAGCTTCTTCAGCTATGCGGGCGTGACCCTGCGTGGCTTCCGGCAGGAAAACGTGCTCTATGACGGCCTGCGCGGCGACCCGTATGCGGGCTTCGCGGTGCCCCAGCTGTTCAACATCGAGCGGGTGGAGGTGCTGAAGGGTCCGGCCGGCGCACTGTATGGCGGTGGTGATGCCGGCGGCGTCATCAATTATGTGACCCGCAAACCGCGGGCCACGACTGAGCGCCGCATCGAAGTCCAGCTGGGCAACGAGGATTTCCGCGCCGGCTCGGTCGAGGCCACCGGCCCCCTGGATGCGGCCGGCCGCGTGCGCTACCGCGCCGGTCTGTACGGCGACACCGAGCAGGGTGTGCGCTGGAACACCGACAGCGAAAGCGTGATCGGCGATGCATCGTTGGCCTTCGATGTGGGCGATACCGGCGAGCTGACCCTGCAGTTCACCGACATCACCCAGAACCTGGGCGGCAACCGCCTGCGGGGTGTACCGGTGAATGACGCAGGTACGTTCCTGACCGATCGCCGCTGGAACCACAACGAGGCCAGCGACTTCCTCGACATGCGCGCGAAGGTCGCCCTGGCGCAGTATCGCTTCGCGCCGGCCTCAAATCTGGATGTGGATTTCGCCGCGCGCTGGTTCACCAACAACGAACACCAGATGTATCACGAGCCGATGGGGCTGATCGACCGCGATCGCGATGGCGTGGCCGAGTGGATGACGCGCCAGCTGCGCAACCAGATCCGCGACAACGAGGCGTTTACTGTCAACGGCAATGCCGTGTGGCGGGTCAGTACCGGCCGCATCGAGCATAAAGTGCTGTTCGGCGCTGACGTGTACCAGCTCGATGCCGACTTCACCGCGCAGACCGCCAACAGTGCCGACCTCGCGCGCGGTGCGGGACCGGTGCGTGGCATCGACCTGTTCAATCCAGTGTATGGCGCCAGCACCTGGCACGACTACGCTCTGACTACCCTGCCCTGGCGCAGCACCTCCACGCGCAGCACCCGCTACGGCGGCTACCTGCAGGACGAACTTGCGCTGGGCACGCGCTGGCATGTGCTGGCCGGCCTGCGCTGGGATGGCTTCAAGGACGAGGATCGCCTCGGCGGCAGCAGCGTGGATGGGCACGACCTCAGCTGGCGGCTGGGCAGCACTTTCACCGTGCGCGAGGGGCTGAACCTGTACGCGAACGTGGCCAGCGGATTCGTGCCACAGAGCGCGGCCAACCAGGACCGTGCTGCCGGCGGCCCGTTCGACGCTGAACGCAGCAAACAGTGGGAGATAGGCATGAAGTCGCTGCTGGCCGAGCGTGTGACCCTGAACATGGCGGCCTACCGCATCGACCGCAGCAACATCGTGCAGGCCACCGGCGAAGTGACCGCAGGCGTGAACCAGCTCGCCGCGCTGGGCCTGGTGCGCAGCACCGGCATGGAACTCGATCTGCTGGCCGATGTGACCGATCGCTGGGTGGTGAACCTCACCTACGCGTACAACGACGCACGGGTGAAGGATGCGGGCCCGAACGGCATCACCAACGCCTCCGGAGACCGCTTCGCCAATGCACCGCGCAACACGCTCGGCCTGTGGACGCGTTACGACCTGCCTGCGCTGAACTCGGCCATTGGTTTCGGTGCCGACCATGTCGGCGAGCGCATCAGCCTGGACGGGCAGAGCGTGAAGGCCTACACCGTGTTCGACATGAGCTGGAAGACCACGTGGAAGCAGTGGCAGTTCCAGGCCAACGTCAAGAACCTGTTCGACAAGGTGTATGCGGCCAGTGGCTTCATTGCGCGCAACGGGCACTTCCCCGGGGAACCGCGCCGGGTGTACGTGCAGGCGGCCTACCGCTTCTGACGGGCGATCGCGCTGCCGGCCCCGCGCAGGGGCCGGCAGCCTGCAGCACCTGCGTTACCGGGCGGGTGCCGCCGGCACCAGCACGCCATCCTTGAACGAAAGCGGGATGGTCACCGCCCCCTGCGGCGATGACAGCTGAAGGGTCAGCGACTGGCGGGCCGACGTGCAGGACGAGGCGATGCCCTGGAACCAGGAGCGCTCCGGTACCTGTGCATTGATGGCCTGCAGCTGCGCGGCAGGAACCGCGACGCCATCCACCTTCAGGCCAGTCAACCTGACCGGACCCGGTGATTCCACCACGAGCTCGAACACGCGGCTGCCACAACTCATCTGGTGCTGCGAGGTGTAGCGGTTGGCAGGCACCCCATCTTCGCTGCGCAGCACCGCCAGCCCTGGCGAATCGGCACGCGCCACCGGCGCACAGGCTGCTGTGCCCACGGCCAGAACGGCCACCGCCCATGCGGCCTCTATCTTCATAGCGTCGTACCCAGTGTTTCCGCATCGCGGTCGTTGAAATCATACTCACGGGTCACACCATCGGGCCCGATGATGTAGTAGCGGAACTCTTCGGCATTCATGCCGTTGTCGCGCAGCAGATCGGCCACGCCCCAGTCTCCGCCTTCGTAGGCCACGCCGCCAACGGTGCGGTTGTCGGACGGGTACTTGTTGACCTCATGCGTCTCCGACGGGAAGACCCCGGCCGGATGGGAATGGATGATGCCCACCACCTGGCCCGGCGAGATGCCCCACTCCAGCAGCGGATAGCTGATGGCCCCGGGATTGCTGGCATCACCGCGCGCCAGTGGGCTGGTCTTGATTTCACCGGTCACTGCGTCGCGGTAGATCACCGTGCCCAGCTCCTGGCTCTGATAACCCGGATCGGCCTTGATCAGTGCCTCCACCTCACGCGCGATGGTGTCAGCCTGTCCATCGACCTGCTCATACGCGCTCGGCGGCGCTTCGCCACCGCCACCGCCGCCACCACCGCCATCGCCCGGGTCCCACGGATCGGTCCAGTCTGGCGGATCGATATCCGGCCAGCCGCCGTCATCCGGCGGCAACGCATCCACCGGCGGCAGATCGGTGGTGTCGATCTGCGCACCGCCAGAGACCAGTGCGAGCTCTTCCAGCGACAGCTCGCGAATTCCATTTTCCTGCATGCGTGCAACTCCTTGCTTCGAGCGTGAGGTGTGGTGTTTAGCGCAGCAACTGCGTGAAGGTCAAATAGCACATTCGCATTACGTCAAGATGAAGAATCGTCGTTGCGCAAGTGCGATGCGCGTTCATTTTTATCGTCTATCACCCTTCCGTCCGAATCAGATTTTTCTGACAGAGCACTGTCCACTTCGTGTGATAAATGTCCGAGGGCCGCATGAAGGCGGCAACGACGCATCCGTAATCTGCATCGGACAAACAAGGAGTTGTGAGATGTCTGCAAGTGGAGTTCGTGATCTCTCCCCCGAAGAACGCGCACTGGTCTCCGGTGGCGCGCAGGTGGACACCACCGATCTGCCGCCGGTCGATGTGACCCCACCGGACGACTGGGGTCCCAACCCGGATCCGCCGGACTGGCCTGATCCGTGGGATCCGGGCGATGGCGGTGGCGGCGGTGGCGGCGGTGGTGGTGGTGGTGGCGACGGCGGTGGTGACGGTGACGGACAGCCGGACTTCACCTTCATCGATGTCAAGCCTTTTGAAAGCAAGCTGACCTACACGCCGGGCGAGAATGGCGAGCCGGGCTTCAACAAAGCGGTGTTGACCTACCCGATTCCCAATGAATTCGGCCAGTGGACGGTCAGCACCGAGCTGAAGTTCAACACCGACGGCACCTTCAAGGACGGCAAGGGCACATTGGATTTCGTCGGCAACGATGGCAGTCTTCTCAAGTGGCAGCTGAACGAAGGTTCCTGGACCTCCACCGTCAATGGTGGTTACTACTGGGATATCGGCGCCGGCTTCGGCTTTCAGATCAACCTGATCTACAACTCAGCGGACAACGACATAAAGGGCGAAGCCCAGTTCCTCTACAACAAGAGTCCTTGATCCCTCTTGGGATGCCGCGTCCGCGGACGCGGCATCCATCTGGAGTCCCATGCGTCCCCTTTTACTTGCATTGCTGCTCGTTTCATCCTGTGCTGGTGCCGCTGAGACAACCCGCGTCACGCAGATATTCAACGACCCCACGCCGGTCAGCCAAGCGCTGGCTCAAGGTGATGTCGCTGCACTACGGCAGCTGCAGGTCAATGCAACCAATACCGTCGTAAAGAAGATGGCCAGGGCCGCCGAACGCCGCGTTCTGCTGGACGTTCCTGGAGCCCGCGAAGCGTCAGATGAATGTATCCAGATGGCGCAGCAGACTACGCATCTGGCCGGGCTGACTGTCTGCGGAGCACTGCGAGCTGGCGTCGAGGTGGTAGCGGGTGACCTGCCTGCATGGGCACGCCTGTCGATGCAGGCGCGGGAGCGCGTTCGGGCCGCTGCGGAGAAGCGGGGCAAAACATTGGGAAATGTCGATGTATTCACCCGCATTCCAGACTACGCCGCGATGGCCGGTCGGCCCGCTCCCAAAGTCGATTCATCTGGCCAAGGACGTATCGCCCTGCACACAGGAACGGTTACGGTAGCGTCCAGCCAGGATCACGACGGCGGCCGTGTCGCTTATCCCAACATGGCGCAACTGCAGATTGACGGAAAGACTCTTGAGGTCTTGGTCGACACAGGCTCGGCACTGACCATAGTGCATCCCGCGGCGATAACTGCGCCCCCGCTCATGGAGGGATTCACGCTGTCCGGCGTGCTGGGCGACTCACAACAGCGCAGCAGGATCGCCCAGCCACAGACCCTCCAGTTTGGTCCGTTGATCATCTCGCAGCCATTGGTATCCGTCAGCGAACGCATTCCTGCGAACCTTCTTGGCCTCGATGTTCTATCTCGTCTCGGCCGAGTCCTGATCGGCAAGGATGGCCTGCAGGTGCTCGCGGAGGGATCTGCCGCTCCGGCCTGCGACGCCCCGATGTTCTCGGCGGCAGACCTGAGCGGTACGCAGACCGTCCCAAGGTTGTTCATTACTGTTGACGGCAAGCGCCAGGAAGCAATGCTGGATACTGGTAACAGTGGCGAGTTGATGGAAGCCCTGCCAATCGGTGTGGCTCTGCCACCAGGTTCAGTTCAACACAGTGTTGTTCAAGGCGTACAAGGACAGCAGCGAAGAGCATCGGTCGCGCGCGAAGCCGTTGTGCAGACCTTGGACGGCTCTGCAGAATTGCAGATGAGCACATCCACTGGAAACCATCCAAGCAAGACGCGCTATGTGCTGGGCGGCGGCAGCCTGCGCAAGGTCTCCATCTATCTGGATTTCATCACAAACAAGGCCTGCCTGATGTCTTTGGGGGCTACCCAGTCGGCACACTGATATCGCATCCTGTTTGAATCTCCGCATCAGCACAGCCACTCAGGCCAGAATGGAATCAGCCGGCTGATGATGAAGAGCCTGATACGATCAATTGAAGGGGTCTGCTGCAGTGCAGAGCAAACTACTCGTATTCGTGGCTGTCGTTGCGATGGCATCCTGCAGCAGCCATGGCGACGCCTATCTGGCGCAGGGGGCTCGTGAAACCACGGCTGCACGCCAATGCATGGACCAGTGTCGGGACCACTATGCCAGCTGTCATTCCGCCGGAAGCAATAGCGGCTGCCTGGGCTCGGCATCCCAATGGGGTGGCAACTGCGAAGAAATCCAGGACAGGGATCTTCGTCGATCATGCCAGGCGAGCGTGGATTTCTGCCGGAATCGCCTTCCGGACATCAAGTGCGGGGAAATACGCGACCGCTGCCTCAGTGCCTGCGGTGGGGGCTAGCGTGTCGCAGCAAGCGGCCGCTGAACGAAAGCAAGCGCAGGGCGCGTTCATTTTTGTCGTTTATCACCCTTCTGTCCGAATCAGATTTTTCTGACAGAGCACTGTCCACTTCGTGTGATAAATGTCGGAGCGCCGCATGAAGGCGGCAACGACGCATCCGTACTCAGCATCGGACAAACAAGGAGTTGTGAGATGTCTGCAAGTGGAATTCGTGATCTCTCCCCCGAAGAACGTGCACTGGTCTCCGGTGGCGCACAGGTGGACACCACCGATCTGCCGCCGGTCGATGTGACCCCGCCGGACGACTGGGGTCCCAACCCGGATCCGCCGGACTGGACCGATCCGTGGGATCCGGGCGATGGCGGCGGTGGCGGTGGTGGCGGCGGCGGCGGTGGTGGTGGGGACGGCGGTGGCGAGACCACCTTCAGTTCCAACGCCAGCATTGATGGCAACGGTGTAGCCAGCGCGACCCAGACATGGGTCTTGCAGGACTACAACCTGACCTTCAATCTGACCGAGAACCTGAATCTGACCAATGGCAACTGGGGCCTGGCCGGTAACGGCAGCTTCCAGTATGCAGGCCAGACCTACACCCTGGGCCTGACCACCGATCACTTCAATGTGAGCAACTACAACGCCAGCTTCAACCAGGACTTCGGTAACGGTGTGTCGTTCAACATCGGCCTGACGTTCGATCCGAACACCAACTCGTTCACCGGCCAGTTCAACCTGGTCATCAGCGGGTTCTGACGCTGCACCGGAACATCGGCCGCCCGGGAGACCGGGCGGCCGATACGTGTCACAGAGGAGCTGAGGCAATGAAATTCCTGATGTCCGCAGTGATCGCACTGGGCGTGGCCGCCCCCGCCGGGGCCCGCGATGTGGTCGCTGAAGACAGCCATGGCATCACCGTAGCGGTGATGCAGGGCAACAGCGCGGCCCTGGAGCGGATCGGCAAATCCAATACCACGGCACGGCTGGCCGCACGTGCCGGCTACCACCGCACGCGTGGCGAAATCGCCCAGTCCAATCGCTGGGCCGACACCTGTATCGCCGACGCTGCCGTGGTGGCCGAAAAGAGCCAGGGGGTCATGTACCTGTGCCGGAGCCTGCGTGCCGGCAACCGTCTGCTGGAAGGCGACATCGCCGGCTGGGCCGCCGACATGCAGAAGGTCCGCGCGCTCTATCAACAGCATGTCGCGCCGTCGCTGCGTGCAGGCGAGGAAGTAAGCGGCATCACCGCCCCCGCGTTCGAGTCCTTCAGCCAATGGCCGCGATCGGCCACGCTGGCCGCACCGCCGCCTGCCGGAACCCGCCTGCCGCTGTCGGCCAAGGCCGGTGTTCCTGTCATCCGCGGCAAGATCCGGGGCGGCCAGGATGGAAAGCAGCGCGACATCGACTCCGATTTCATCATCGACACCGGCGCCACCCGTTCGCATATCAGCCGCAAGGCCGCACAGGCGATGGGCCTGGCGGTGACCGACGGCTTCGCCACCGACAATTCGCGGCCCGGGCAGACCGTGGCGATCGGCCTGGCCGCTCCGGTCGATGTGCAGCTGGGCGATCTGCACTTCAGCAACGTCGCCTTCACGGTCACCGACCAGATCGAGTTCAACATCATCGGCCTGGACCTGCTGTACCGGCTGGGTCCGCTGGTGCTGCGGCCCACCGAGCTGGAGCTGCTGAAGACACTGCCGGCCGATACCTGCCGGCAATCCCTGGCAACCACCTCTGCACTGTGGGGCGGCCAGTACTCGCTGCGCCTGCCGATGCGCATCGGCAAGCGCGACGAGCTCGTCCTGCTCGACACCGGCACCGATGTCGCACTGGAAGCCTCCGGCGTGGACCTGTCCACCTACCCACAGGCCAGCCTGGTGCAGCGACGCCGCTGGACAATGCACGGCCTGCAACCGGTCCGCTACGCCGAGGCCACCGCCCCGGTCACGTTCAATGGCCGCACGGTCACCCTGCAGACCCAGGTCTCCGACCAGCCCGCCAACGTGTTCCCGATCTCCTGGCGGGTGGGCTTCGGCCTGCGCGACGATTACGACTACTACGTGGACGTGGCCGGTGGCCGTGGCTGCCTTGCGCCCCGAACCGCGCGATGATGTCCCTACCCATCCCACTCTCCGCAACGACGCGGCACCGCAGGCCACATGGAACCAGCCAGAAAGGATGAGACGGCGGATGTGATTCCGCTGTTCCGCAACGAAGCGATCGAGGCCGCCACGCAGCGCTTCGGCTCACCGGTGCAGGCACCGGGTGTCGGCATGTGGCTGGCCACCGGCTTCGTGGTTGCGCTGCTGGGCCTGGCGGTACTGTTCCTGGTGACCACCTCGTTCCCGCGCAAGGAAACCGTATCCGGTGCGCTGGTCCCCTCGCGCGGCTTGTTGCCGATCATCAGCCAGCGCTCGGGCATCGTCAGCAACGTGCATGTGGAGGAAGGCGCGAAGGTCCGCCAGGGCGACCCCATCGTCAGCGTCTCGGTGGATTCGGTGATCGACACCGGCGAAAGCACCGGTGCCACCCTGTCCGGCATGGCCGAGCGCCTCACCCAGGCGTCGGTCGATCGCGAACGCGCCACCGAAGCATCCCTGGAAAGCCAGGAGGCCGGCATCCGCGAGCGCATGCTGGGCACCACCCGCCAGCTTTCGGTACTGCGTGACAACGTCACGCTGTACCAGCAACAGCAGGCCATCGCCGAGAAGACCGTGCACGACCTGGGCCGCCTGCGCGCGGACAAGCTGGTATCCGAACTGCAGTACCGCGACGCGGAGGTGCGGGTACTGAACGTGCGCCAATCGGTGGCCGAAGTGCAGACGCGCATTGCCCAGCTGGAACAGGAGCACGAGCAGATGCGGCACGAGCTGGGCCGCCTCAAGGCCGAGCGTGACGCCAACCGCGCCACCGCGCTGTCCGAACTGCTGGGCGCACGCGAGAAGGCGATCAACTACAAGCTGGGCACGCAGTTCAATCTGGTGGCGCAGTCCGCCGGGCAGGTCACCTGGCTGCAGGCCAAGCCGGGCGCCACGGTCACCGCCGGGCGCACGCTCGGGGTGATGATGCCGGAAGGCTCGCAGCTGTTCGCCGAGCTGTGGGTGCCCTCCTCGGCCATCGCCTTCGTCAATGTCGGCACCGACGTGCGGCTGATGTACGACGCCTTCCCCTACCAGAAGTTCGGCGTCGGCCGCGCCCGGATCGTCAAGATCGCGCGCTCACCGACATCACCAGAGGAACTGCCCGCCGACCTGCAGGCCGTGGAAAGCCAGTACCGCCTGCTGGCCGCGCTGGACGACCAGCAGATGCAGGCCTATGGCAAGGCGCTGGCACTGACCCCGGGCATGCGCCTCAAAGCCGATCTGGTTCTGGAGAAACGTTCGCTGCTGGACTGGCTGCTGGAACCGCTGCTGGCGGCGAAACGACGGCAGGAATGAGGTTGACGGTCGGCGCCGTCGCGGAACCGCAATGCCCACGCTCCGCGCAGAGCTGGCGATGAGGTGGCTTCCATGTGGCGACTTGGCGGCCATCTCCAGGAACAGGAACGATGAACCTCAATCTCTCCCGGAAGCATCTCCTGCTGCCTCTGTTGTCTTTGACCCTGTCACTCGCATTCCAGGCATCTGCTGAAGACGGCGCCCGAGGAAAGGACAGCAACGAGAATTCACTTGAAGACGTGATTCAGAAGCTTGCCGATGCCCCTTGGCCGCTGGGCTTCGATTTCTTCCGAAGCATGGGCGCACGTGAATTCATGCAGCAGGGCAACAGCAATACCGACCCCGTCGTTTTCAGGTCAAGCCCGATCGAGACCCGCGATGGTTACCGGATCGCCTATACCGAATTCAGGATCCATCCGCGCCTGGTGCAGGGAATCAGTTTCTTCTATGCCAAGCTGGAACAGGGTCATTGCTATCCCGCTGCGTCCTTGAAGGAAAAATACGCGCTTGAGCAGTTCATGTATCCGCCGAGCCCGCACAATGCAGCCGCTGAACGAGTGAGCAGGGAATCTGCTTACGAGCTTCGTTCCAATGGGACTGTCCTGCACTTCACTACCGATGGATCCCGCGACGAGTGCCTGCTCAGCTTCTATCGCGCCGCACGCTAGGATATGCGCCCCACCGTGCAGTGAAGGATGGCGATTGTCGGGCGCTGAGCGCCCGGTAATTCTGGTTGGATGCCCGCATCGGCGTGGTTTCATTCCTGGCTGTAGCACGCCTCAAAGCCTGTCTGGTTCTGGAGAAGCGTTCGCTGCTGGACTGGCTGCTGGAACCGCTGCTGGCGGCGAAACGACGGCAGGAATGAGGTTGACGGTCGGCGCTGCTGTGGGCGCCGCTGCGGTGGGCTTGCGGGTATCGCCCACCACCCTGCCCTGATCGATGCGCACCAGACGGTCGGCCAGGCGCATGGTGTCGGGGCGGTGGGTGATCAGGATGCGGGTGATATCCAACTGCGCCAGCGCCTGGTAGATGCGGCTCTCGCGCGCCACGTCCAGGTTCGCGGTGGCCTCATCCAGCACCAGGATGCTGGGCTTGCGGTACAGCGCGCGGGCCAGCAGCAGGCGCTGCTTCTGGCCGCCGGAGAGGGTCGAGCCCATGTCGCCCACCAGCGTTTCCAGCTGCATCGGCATGCGCTGCACATCCTCCTTCACTGCCGCCATCTCCAGGCACTGCCAGACCAGCGCGATGTCCGGGCGCTCGGCGAAGAAGGTCACGTTCTCCACGATCGAACCGGTCAGCAGCTCATCATCCTGCATCACCACGCCCATCCGCTGACGGACCACGCGCGGCCCCCAGCTGGCGATGTTCAGCCCGTCATAGAGCAGCTCGCCGGCGCTGGGCGGGTACAGCCCGGTCAGCACTTTCACCAGCGTGCTCTTGCCACAGCCGGACGGGCCGGTGATGGCCACGAACTCGCCCGGCGCAATGGCCAGGTTGATGTCCTTCAGCGCCGGCGCTTCCTGTGCCGAGTACTGGAAGTACACCGAACGCAGCTGGATGTGTCCTTCCATGCTGTCCGACGCCGAAGGATCCTTGCTGAAGCCCTCTTCGCTGGGACTGAGGGCAATATCGGCAATGCGGTCCGAATGCAGCTCGGTCAGGCGCCAGGCGATGCACTGGTCCACCAGCGTGGTCAGCCGGTTGCTCAGCTGCTGCCGGTAGGCCACAAAGGCATACAGCGCGCCTACTGTCAGCGTGTTGGCCAGTACCGCCTGGGCGCCGATGTAGACGATGGCCACCAGGCTGAGGCCATCAAGCAGGGTGCGCCCCGCGCCGATGCCAATCTGCAGGTTGGCGCTGTTCAACGAAGCACGCACCAGATCGGCGTACTTGTTGGCCCAGATCGATTCGCGCGAGAACTCGCCGCCCATGGTCTTGATCGACTGCATCGCGCGCAGCGTTTCGATGCGCGTCCCGCGCTCGGCGATGTTCGCCTGCAGACTGGCCATGCCCATCTTCATCGACATCGGGATGGCGGCCACCCGCATCAGTACGTACAGCCCCAGCGCAGTCAGTGCGACCAGACTCATCAGCGGCGAGTAGACGAACATCAGCACGATGATGCCCAGCGCCAGCACACCGTCCAGCAGTGCGCCGATGAGCCCGTTGGCGATCAGCTGGCGGATCGGGTCGATCGACTCCATCCGCGACAGCGCATCGGCCAGACGGCGTCGATGGAACCAGGTCAGCGGCAGGCTGACCAGATGATGGAACAGGCGCCGGCTCATGTCCCAGCCCATCAACGCCGACGCCCGCTGCAGCGTGACCCCGCGCAGCGCCTCGGCCAGGCTGTTGAACACGGCCACCGCACCGAACCCCAGCGCGAGCGCCATCAGGAAGCCGCGGTCGCCGCGCAGCACACCCTCGTCCACCGCCAGCTGCATGAAGAACGGTGACAACAGCACGAAGCCCTGCAGCAGCAGCGTATAGACCAGCGTATGGAACAGCGCGGTGCCGACGCCGCCCTTGAAGCGGATCATCGACCAGATGTTGAGCGGCGAACGCTGCTTGCGCGGCCGGAAGCTGGGCGAGGAACTGACCTCCACCGCGATGCCGGTGAAGGCCTGGGACAGCTCCGCTTCGCTGAAGGACAGCGATCCATGGGCCGGGTCGATGATGTGGTAGCGGCCGCGTGAGACCTTCTCCAGCACCACGAAATGATTGAGCTTCCAGTGCAGGATGGCCGGCGTGCCCAGATGCTGCAGATCGCTGGGCTCGCAGCGCACCGGCCGGCACTGCATGTCCAGCGCGCTGGCCAGCGCGATCAGCTGGTTCAGGTCCACACCGCGCTGGGAGTTGTGGTACTTGCGCCGCAGCTCGCTCATTTCCAGATCCGCGCCCAGCATGGACGAGCAGATCGCCAGGCATGCCAGCCCGCATTCGCTCACTTCAGACTGCACCCGCCAATAGCGCTTGTTGAACATCAGACATCCTCGTTCCGGTCGGGCATGGCCGGCTGCTGTCCCAGCCATGCATACAACTCGATTGCCGTGCAGTGCCAGGCGTACAGCCCTTCCCAGCGACCGTACAGTTCCGCCTCGCGCAGGCGCACTTCGTAGCCGCCACGGGACAGCACCGTCAGCACCTTCAGCGGGATGAAGCAGGCCTGCGGAAGCCCGGCGCGGTGCAGGCAGAAATTGAACAGCGCGCGCCCCAGCCGGCCATTGCCGTCGGCAAAGGCATGCGCATTGTTGGCCAGCGCCAGCAGCTGCACCGCAGACCGCAGGCCCTCAGCCGGATCGGGCGCGGCCCGTTGCCGCAGCAGCTCGTCCCAACGCGCGGCCCCCTGCAGGGCCGGCACCATCGGCAGCTGCGCGCGCCCATCATGGGCGCGGATCCATACCGGCCCGCTGCGCAGCGCGCCGTCACCGCCGGTGCTGAGCGAGACGAAGCGCTGTACATCGGCCATCGACAGCGGCCCCTGCACGGTGCGGTGCCACTGCCGATAGACGTCGGCCTCGGCAGCCTCCGCCGCAGCCAGCGCGGCCAGATCGAACGCCGGCATCTGCATGTGCGCCGACAGCGGATGGCGCAGCTGCTGCACCGCCGCCCGCAGCCGCGGATGCCCGCGATGGGACCACAGCGTTTCGCAGGGCTGCGCACAGGGCAGCAGTGCGGGCAGCCTGAGGTTGCACGCCTGCAGCCGCTCTGCCAGCGCCGGGGACGGCTGCGGCGGCGGCAGCGGCATCAGCGCCCGTTCGGTGGCGACGGGGATATCCGTGGGCGCGGTGGCCAGGCGTGCGGTCATCACTGCCCCGTCCCGGTACCCGGCAGCAACAGCACCAGGCCATGTTCGCGCGCTTCGGTGCCCGGCCGGCGCGATTGATACAACTGGGTGAAGTACGAGGTCAGCTTGACCATCAGCCACGGCTCGGCGTCGCACGGCACGAAACGCATGTCGATGTGTTCAAGCAGGAACTTGCGGGTCAGCCGCTGCAGCGCACGCCCCGGCTCGAAGCGGACGTCTGCCCGCGCACTGTAGAACACCACGATGTCCAGATCGTTCGGCACGGCATTGGAGACGTCCACGAAGCTGCCGCCCACCAGACAGCAGTGCACCTGCACCACCTGCGCCAGGTCGGCGAGTGCGCGCCCCAGCGCCGCCAGCCGCACCCGACGCAGGCTGCTGCCGCCGAACGCGCGCTCGAAGGCCGCACGGTCGGCCAGCCAGGGGGAGGCATTGCCCGGTGTACTGGCAGCGATGGGCAGCAGGTACTGCGGCAGGCCCGCATCCACGATGTGCTGGAAGGGGGTTTCCACGGCGCCGGCGGGCGCGGCACCGGCCGGCCGGGCAGCGGGCGCCGGGCCCGCAACGCCCAGATAGGTACGGATGCGCCCTGCCTGTGCGCGCACGAGCGCGGCCTGGTCCGGGAACACCGCGACCGAGACGTAGGCGAAGCGGTCGGCCACTGAAAGTGAAAGCGCATCGAATGCCTTGCGCACTGCGATGCGCTCGTCGGCGGGGAAATCACGCTCCGGGAAGCGGGCAGCATCGGCCGACGCCGCCGTCGGCGCCGAGCACCGCTGATACAACCCGGCGTTGACGATGGCCAGATCCAGATCGGAAAACGCGGGATCGAAAGCCGCGCCATCGCGCAGCGAAAAGCCGAAGCGGGCCGAGCCGACAATCTGCACATCGGCCACCGGCACCGCCAGCAGCTGGCTCACTCCCCGCAGCAGCGGCGCAAGGCTTTCGGTGTCGCCGGCACACAGTGCCGGCCCATCCAGCGCGGCCTCGGCGATCTGCTCGGCCGCCACACTGCGCGCGTGCTGTTCGCGAATCCATTCAGCGTAGTTCATCAGGCATCCAGGCCAACGGTGGAACGTCTCAACGCTAGCATATCCACGCGTCGGGCTTGTGCACGCAGCCCCGCAAATACATGCCTGAACAGGCAGCGCAATGCGTCGGACCAGTACCGCTGCCGCAGAGCGTGGTCTACTGTCGTCCCCCAAGGATGAGGCACATCGCATGATCCACCCCCGTTCCGCGCTCGGACGCGCGTTGCCGCTGGCCCTGCTGGCCCTGCTCTCGGCCTGCCAGAGCGAGAAGGTCGGCGAGTTCTTCAACCCACCGCAGGAGGTGCAGGCGCACAGCGAGTTCCGTGTCAGCGGGCTGCCGGCGCTGGCCTACCCGAACCTGGTCTCGTCGGCTTCGGTGGAAGGCGGGCAGGCCCGCGTCGATGGCAACGGCCCCGGTTACATGGATCTCCAGTTCTTCCCCATCACCTCCGCCGATGCGCTGGACAGCACCGACGCTGCGTGGGCCCGGCAATCGCAGTACCGCGCGCCGGATCTTTCCGGTATCGACTTCAGCACGCAGTTCGCCTTCCTGGTGGCGCACCCGGAGCTGTCCGGCTATGCCGCGATGACCAGCGGCCAGTACGCCACGTTCTTCAGCACGGTGAAGGTGGCGTACCTGGACGACCGCGTCGTGGTGCATCTGGACGCCAGCCGGCTGGGCAACATCAATCCGATCACGGCCCTGGGCAGCCCCTGGGCCGGCAAGCTGTACACCCTCGAACGGCGCGGCCGGACACAGCTGGAAGTGAAGCTTTACGAGAACCGCTACCGGTTCACGCTGGTGCCGGACACCGCGCCTCCGATGGCGCCCTAGCGGACCTTGTACAGCACCGCGGCGCCAGGGCGCGGCTCGAAGGCCGGCACGGTCTGCTGGCTCAGCGCCCCGCCCTGGGCATCCCACACCAGGGTTTCCACCGGGTACTCGTCCTTGCGCGTCATCGCGTCGATCTGGCCGATGACCACGGTCGCTGCCGCTGGAACGTCCGGGTTCCAGCCGAACACACCTACCCGGCCGTAGAACACGGCCGGCGCGCTGGCGTCCAGGCGCCGGTCCGGGCACATCACCAGGCCACGATCCAGCATCACCCGCAGCGCGCCGACCGGGACCTTCTTCACCGTGGGCGTGGTGCGCTCGGCGCTGTGGCCGGGGCAGACATTGGCGGCGCGGGTGACCATGTGTTCGGCCACCTCGCGATCGGACTGGGCGAAGGCCAGCGTGGGGGCGAGGCAGAGTGCGAGCAGCGTGAGCGAGGACATCCGGGTCATTGCAGGTTCCTGTTCGGGGTGCGCAGCGACCTTAGCAATGGCGGACGGCGGAAATGCAAACGAGGCGTGAGGGACAACAGGCGGCTCAGGGAACGAGGCAGCGCTCGATCTGCATCGACAGCGCATGGCAGGCGTCGAACATGCCATGGACCAGCGCCGCCGAGGGATAACCGTCCGGATCGTCGTTTTCTCGGGCCACGTGGGATGCCTGCAGCACTGCCGTCAGCGCGGTGATACCGGATGCGCATCGGGTCGCCAGGGCCAGATCGAACGCACGCCCCGGGCTGAGGCGGGTTTCGGTCCAGGGCTGGCCATCCGCGCGCAGGTTCCTGCCATGGCCCAGCAGATGGGTGAAGAACGCGGACGGTGGCGAGGACGCGGCGGCATCGCTGAGGGCGTCTTCCATCTTTTCAGCAAGGGTGTTGGGAAGATCACGCAGCGCATCGCCGAGCAGGGCGTGCAGGCGGGGATAGTCGGGGCGCAGATCAGGCATGGCGGCAACCTCACAGGTGGGCCACCCGCGGAGGCAAGGTGGCGGACGGTGCGGGTTGGCGTGCCGGATACATTGTCCAATGCCGGCGGATCAAAAGATCCCCACACACCGTCCGCCATGAACTGGCAGACGGTGCATTGTCGTGATTGCAATGGGAGGTGCAACCGCGACTCGACGGACAACGTATGTTCGGGACGCCAATCCCGGCCAGGGCGGGTGCCTTGGCGCGGCCATCGTTTGCCCTGCGCGGCCTCTGGAAAAGAGGCAGATGCGGCATTTGGCGCAGCACGCGACAGAGCGCCGCGAGTGAAACATCAACTTGTGACCGCCTTCACTCGACGCCGCTGACCGAGGCACGCCTGCGTTGATCCAGAACCCGCAGCACCACGGCGGGTCGCGACACAGTGCGGCCTGCCATCCGCCTCGCCGCCTATTCAGCCAACCCGACCTGAACCGGCGCATCATGGAGCCCTGGTCTGCAATGGAAGCGAACCATGGGACGGAACTGGATTGTGATGGGGGACCCGACCTCCAGCGGCGGACGGGTCATCACGGCCTCAAGTGAAACCGACATCGACGGCATCGGCGTCGCGCGGGTCAGCGACAAGGCGACCTGCCCTACCCTGCATAAAGGCGTCTTTCCAATTGTTGAAGGCGATGCCACCTTGATGGTGGACGGCCAGCCGGTGGCGTTGCACGGCAGCGCGCTGGCCTGCGGCTGCCGGGTGTTGTCCAGCCAGCAGGCCGTGGTGCATGTCACGGGGGGCGGAGGGGGTGGTGGCGGCGGCGGGGCCGCAGGCGGTGCCGGCAAGGCGGCCGCGGTCGCCAGCACGGCCGCACAGCTGGCGCGCGCACTGCCCACCGCGTTCGATCAGGCCATCCGTTTTCTCGGCCTGCAAGGCGCACCGTTGGCCGAGGTGCCGTACACGCTGCATCTGGCCGATGGGCAGACCCTTTCCGGCACCACCAATGCGCAGGGCGAGACGGCGCGGGTATCGACCGCGCAGAGCCAGGCCATCGTGCGTGCCGAACTGCGCCCGCCGACACAGCCGACCGGCTGCTGTGCGCGCACGGCACCGGCCAGCACCGACGAAGCGGAAGTGTTCGATGTGGACGGTGTGGTGACCACCGCCGAGGGCATGGGCACCTCCGTGGTACCGGTAAGCGCGCCTGGCCACGAACGCGCCATGACCGCCGGCGAGATCGAAATGGCACGCCTGGTGTTCGGCGATGCAGTCGACTACAGCACCGTGAAAGTCCATAACCACGGCTACTGGATGTTCTTCGGCTTCCAGGACAAGGACACTGCCGTGACGCCCAACGGGCAGATGTATTTCCCGAAGGGTATCTATCGGGAGGATTACTCCGCCGACGACATCGATTTCCAGCAGTTCTTCATCCACGAGATGACCCACGTCTGGCAGTATCAGCTCGGCTACAACGTCAAACTGGTACGGGCGCCCCGGCCGAACATGAGCTACGACTATCTGCTCGACGAAACGCGCCTGTTCCATGAGTACAACATGGAGGCACAGGGCAATATGCTGGCAGATTACTTCCTGGTCACCTTCCGTGACTCCCAGTGGCGCATGAACAATGTCCGTTATCGCGCGACAGCTGATATCGGCGCGCAGCTGGAACGCGCCCTCTCCCAGTTCCTTGCCGACCGCAGCAGCAAGGACAACCTGCCGAGGACGACCCGATGATGCGCGTGCGATTGCCAGTAGCCCTGTTTGGTCTGCTGGGTCTGCTGCTGCCGATGATGGCCAGTTGCTCGCAGCCGCGAGGAACCTATCAGCGCGCAACGATCCAGGAGAGAGAAGGCACACTCTGTTTTGGTGTGCCCGACACGCGTGAAACGCGTGACGCCCCGCCGCTCATCGCCGGCGTGACAGTAACGGAAGTGGGTAAAGGAAATCAGCCTGTATGGCAGCGCATTTTCCTGCGCGAAGGGGCTCCCGAACCTGCGATGCCTCCAGACCAGTGCTTGACGTATGGCGCAGGCAAGACAGCCGCCCCGGCACTGGGGGTGGGCAAGTATTACCAGGTGGTTCTCTCGGGTTACACACCCGGCGCACCAGGCAGGGAGGGCGAGGCGCAGAAGCGCGTCTTCAACGCCTGCTTCCATGTTGAGGACGTCGCCGGCAAAGGCGCGGTGAAGCCTGTCGTTTCGGACTGCGCAACGGCGTCCTCTTCCGCATTACGATCTGCGCAGCCAGCCGGCAAGTAGCGGATGCCTCTTTGAGGACGACGCCATGACGAGACTGCCGCTGACCTTGCTGGGCCTGCTGCTGCCCATGATGGCCATCGGTTCATCGCCAGCCGGCCGGTACCAGCAGGCGACGATACAGGACCGTGATGGCGTGCCCTGCTTCGGCGTGCCCGATACCCATGAAACGCGCGCCAATGCTCCCCTTGTCACCGGCGTGTCAGTGATGGAAGTGGGCACCGGTGGCATCCCGCTGTGGGAACACGATTTTCTGCGCGAAGGGACAACCGAACCCGCGCTGCCCCCCAGCCAGTGCCTTACCTACGGCAAGGGCGCGGCGTCCGCTCCCGCGCTGCGGCCGGGCAAGCGCTACCACGTGGAAATATGGGGGCGCACACCCGGCAAGCCGGGCAGGAAGGGTGAAGCACAAGCGCGTGTGTTCAGTGCCTGCTTTCATATGGTGGACGTGGCCGGCAAAGGCGTGAAACCCGTCATGTCGGACTGCGCGACCGTGGTCTCGGCGGGACCGCCAACGGTCCGCGAAGATTAGCGAGGCTCCTACGGACAAGGCGAGTCCATTTTGCCCACTGATAATTTAACTGCGTCTGCGCCGCCAGCGTATGCTGGTACGGCGGAGTGGTTAGAGCGCGGCAAACGCCTGCAATGACGACGTGGCGCCGGTCACCGGGTCCAGCCTCGGATACGCGGCGGTGATCTGGGCGGAATGGCACATGGTGCAATTCAATCACGCCCAGATTCCGCAACGCGTGATCATGTGGAGGTCTACCGGTAGCGGTTGGCCTTGATGTAGAGCCAACTCGCTCCGACTACCAGGGCCGCCAGCATCCCCCACAAGAATGCGGGCGTCGCCCACCAGTCCAACGCAGGGTCTGCGCCTCGCAGTACGAAGAATTCCGGAGCGCTGGTGCCTTTGGCAATCAACGCCGGCCACGATGCAAACCACAGCCCCGGGACAAGGAATTGCCACGGATTGCTATACCCCAATGAGCTGGCGAGCCACGATGCCAACCCATAGAGCACCAGCACTCCGAGCACTCTCACCAACGCCGTCAAGATCACTTCGAAATTCAGACCGGACTTGACCGACAGCCACCAGGTGAACAATGCCAAAGGGATAGCTAGTGCACCTGCCACCCAGAGTACGTCGCTGCTTTCCCTCATTCTGAGGCACCATTTCTAGACGGGGTTGAGCCGTTATCGGCCGGCGGCTCCAAATCTTGAGACGCAAGAGGATCGCCCCCGGTGATGGCCGAATCACAACCGCGATGGCAAACGGGAAAAGCTGCGCTTGCCTATCTCGTGCGCCAGATGACCGGCATGAGCACGACCTTCACCTATGGCGAGATCAAGGCCGGTCGCTTCCGCATCGGTCGCCGCGCTCTATGGATCCAGTCCGAGGTGCAATGCTGGGTTCGTAGAAAATCGCGCATGCTGGATGCAAAAAAAAGCCCCTGTTTCCAGGGGCTTTTTTGAGCGATTGGCGGAGAGAGTGGGATTCGAACCCACGGAAGGTTTAACCCTTCGCCGGTTTTCAAGACCGGTGCCTTAAACCGCTCGGCCATCTCTCCGTATCGGCCCGGCACTGCTGGCCGGGCACGCATTCTCGCACGGCCGGGCGATTTGCCCAAGACCGTCGTCGCGGTCGGGGCTGGCCCGGCGTTACCGCCCCAGGCTCAGCCCGCATCCACCGCCAGCGCACCCAGCGCGCTGGCCTTGATGCGCTCCTTGGCCTTCTCGCAGGCGCCATCGCAATGCAGGCGCGAGGCCTCCAGCTGCGGCGGCAGGTGCTCGGCCAGGAAATCGATGAACACGCGCACCGCCGGCAGCAGGCCCCGACGCGAGGCAAACACGGCGTGGCACACGCCCTGCGGCAGCGACCAGTCCGGCAACACCACCTCCAGTTCGCCATTGCGCACAGCATCGGCGCACACGGTTTCCGGCAGCATGGTGATGCCGAAGCCGTCCTTCACCATGCTCTGCAGCAGCGGGAAGTCGAAGCCGGCCACGCGCGGCTGCAGGTCCACCCGGCGCACTTCGCCTTCCGGGCCATGCAGTTCCCAGCGCTGGCGCGCCTCGTCCTCGCTGATGCTGAGGGTGACGTGCTGGGTCAGCTCTTCCGGCTCCTTCGGGCGGCCGGCGCGGTCCAGGTACTTCGGGCTGGCCACCAGCAGTTCCTGCACCTGGCCGAAGCTGCGCATCACCAGGCTGCCATCGTCGTCCAGGCGCGAGCGCACGCGCAGGGCCACGTCGTAGCCTTCGTTGATGATGTCCACGCGGCGGTTGCTGATGTTCAGCTGCAGCCGCACCTTCGGGTACTGCTCGAGGAACTTGGGCAGCAGCTTGGGCAGCTGCATCTGCGCCAACGACACCGGCACGCTGGCGCGGACCACGCCGCGCGGCTCCGCACTGAGGCGGTCCACCACTTCGCGTGCGGCCTGTGCTTCGGCCAGCATGGTCTGGGCGTGACGGTGCACGCTGGTGCCGACATCGGTGACCGCGAAGCGGCGCGTGGAGCGCTGCAGCAGGCGCACGCCCAGGTCGGTCTCCAGCTGGCTGATGCGGCGGCTCAGGCGTGACTTGGGGATGCCCAGGGCGCGCTCGGCCGCGGCGAACCCGCCGTGGTCGACCACCATCGCGAAGTAGTACAGATCATTCAGGTCATGCATACCCGAGTTCCATATCTAGAACAATACGTGGCATTCAACCACCTTTATTCCGCCTTTGCAACAACCTATCGTTCTCTCCGTCGGCGGCAAACCCGCCCTTCCTTCCAGAACATAGGTGACTGCCATGAAGCTTCTGCATCTCGACGCCAGCGTGCTTGGCGACAATTCCGTCTCCCGCCAGCTGTCGGCAGCGGTGGTGGCCCGGTTCAAGGACCAGATCGACGGCCTGCAGGTCGATTATCGCGATCTTGACGCCAATCCGGTACCGCATCTGCGCAGCAGCTCGCTGGCCAAGACCGATGCGGCCGAGGCGACCGACGCTGAACAGGTGATGCAGCAGTTCCTCGATGCCGACGTGGTGGTGATCGGCGCGCCGATGTACAACTTCAGCATCCCCTCCACCCTGAAGGCCTGGATCGACCGCGTGGCCGTGGCCGGCCGCACCTTCAAGTACACCGAGAATGGCCCGGTGGGTCTGGCCGGTGGCAAGCGGGTGATCATCGCCAGCAGCCGTGGCGGCATCTACACCGATTCGCCGGCCGACTTCCAGGAGCCGTTCCTGCGCCAGGTGTTCGCCTTCATGGGCATCAATGAGGTCGAGTTCGTGCGTGCCGAGGGCATCGCCTACTCGCCGCAGCACCGCGAAGACGCCATTGCCGGTGCACTGGCTGCACTGCCCTCGCATGAGGCGGCGGAAGCGGCAGCGGCGTGACGCGTTCCAGCGTTCAGCGCCCCTCTCTCCTCGTCTGGGCGTTGAACGCGGGCCGGGATTCCCCTCCCCCCTCCCGGCCCACCCCGACGGCCCCGCAATGCGGGGCCGTTTTTTTGTGGCCCGGCGGAGACGGTACAGTGGGCCATGAACTACATCGTGACGACCACGCACCGCAGCGAATTCCCACACCCGATCACCCTGCTCCGCGGCCAGGCGCTGGTGGTAGGCGAGCGCTATGAAGGCCCGGAGGGCTGAGAGGACGGGTTCCTGTGCCAGGCCGAGGGGCAGCAGCCTGGATTCGTGCCGGCACCGGTGATCGGTCGCGATACGCAGGGTGACGCGTTTGCCACCGCGGATTACTGCGCGCGGGAGCTGGATGTGAATCCGGGGCAGAGGCTGCGCGGGCTGCGCACACTGAATGGTTGGGCGTGGTGCATGCCCGAGGCGGGCGAAGCGGGATGGGTGCCGTTGGAGAAGGTGCGGGTTGTGGAGTGATCGCGGGGTTCATCCACGCAGGGCGTGGATGTAGCCGCATTGCAGATCCACGCCATGCGTGGATTCGGTGCCATGCAAGCATGGCACCCACCTGAGCCGGTTGTCAGGCGATGGTTTCCAGCCCACCCATGTACGGGCGCAGCGCTTCCGGCACGGTGATGCTGCCGTCGGCGTTCTGGTAGTTCTCCATCACCGCGATCATCGCGCGGCCGACCGCCACGCCCGAGCCGTTCAGGGTGTGCACCAGCTCGGGCTTGCCGGTGGCCGGGTTGCGCCAGCGCGCCTGCATGCGGCGGGCCTGGAAGTCACCACAGTTCGAGCACGAGGAGATCTCGCGGTAGGTCTCCTGTGAGGGCAGCCAGACTTCCAGGTCGTAGGTCTTGATGGCCGAGAAGCCCATGTCGCCGGTGCACAGCAGGACCTTGCGGTACGGCAGGCCCAGCTTTTCCAGCACGACTTCCGCACAGCGGGTCATGCGCTGGTGCTCGGCCTCGCTGTCTTCCGGCTGGCAGATCGAGACCAGCTCGACCTTCTCGAACTGATGCTGGCGGATCATGCCGCGCACGTCGCGGCCGCCGCTGCCCGCCTCGGCACGGAAGCACATCGAATGCGCGGTCATGCGCAGCGGCAGGCGCTCGGCGTCGACGATCTCGTCGCGCACGATGTTGGTCAGCGGCACTTCCGAGGTGGGGATCAGGTAGCGCGTGGACTCGCCGACGGCCGTCTTGAACAGGTCATCCTCGAACTTCGGCAGCTGGCTGGTGCCGCGCAGCGATTCGGCGTTGACCAGCAGCGGTACGTTGGTTTCCTCGTAGCCGTGTTCGCCCGTGTGCAGATCGACCATGAACTGGGCCAGCGCACGGTGCAGGCGCGCGATCGGGCCGCGCAGCACGGTGAAGCGCGAACCGGACAGCTTGGCGGCGGTTTCGCCATCCAGCCAGCCGTTGCGGGCGCCCAGTTCAACGTGGTCCAGCACCTTGAAATCGAACTGGCGCGGGGTACCCCAGCGCGCCTGCTCCACGTTGTCGTTCTCGTCGGCACCGGCCGGTACGTCGTCGGCCGGAATGTTCGGAATACCCAGCGAGATTGCTTCGATCTTCTCGCGCAGCTCGTCCAGCGCCACTTCCGAGGCCTTCAGTTCGTCGGCGAAGGCGGCGACCTCGGCCATGATGGCCGAGACATCCTCGCCCTTGGCCTTGGCCTGGCCGATGGCCTTGGAGCGGCTGTTGCGCAGGCTCTGCAGCTCCTGGGTCCGCACCTGGATGCGCTTGCGATCGGCCTCCAGGGACTCCAGGGCAGACACGTCGAGCTCGAAGCCGCGGCTGGTGCGCAGGCGTTCGGCGAGGTCGGCGGGCTGGTGGCGGAGCAGGGCTGGATCAAGCATGGCAGGTGTCGTGGTGGGTGTCAGGACCGGGATTATCGCCTGTTATGCGGATTTCTGCCGCCCGGTTCATTCGGGCCGTGGCAGAATCGGGCTATTCCGTACTGGTCCGGTCCATGTCTGCACCCCGCTCGTCGTCCGCCAAGTCGTTCACTGTGCATATTCCGCGCAACGCCCTGAAGATCGCCGGCATCGCTTTCGGCGTGGGGGTGCTGCTGTTCGTGGTGGTCTGGCTGACCGGCCGCGACAAGGAATTCTTCCGCGCCGACCCTGCGGCACAGACGCCGCAGGAAACCGCCCAGGTGGAGCCTCTGCCGGAACCCCTGCCGGCGGCAGCCGGGTCCAGCGACATGCCCGACGCCAAGCCGGCGCCGGCACCGGAAGACGCCCCGAAGCTGGTGGAAACCGCTCCGCCCCCGCCGCCTGCAATGGCTGAACCGGCACCCGCTGCGCCCGGCACCGTGCCGGCCGCCGGTGGCGGCAGCCAGCCCATGCCGATCGCGGGCCAATCGCCGCCGCCGGCCTATCCAGCCGCCGCACTGCGTGCCGGCGAAACCGGCAGTGTGGTGGTGCGGGTAGAGGTGGACGCTACGGGCTATCCGAACAACGTCACCGTCATCCAGCGCAGCGGCTCGCGTGACCTGGACCGCGCAGCGACCGACGCGGTGCGCCGCTGGCGCTTCACCCCGGCGCAGAGCAACGGGCAGGCGGTGCCGGGCACCATTGAAGTGCCGTTCGACTTCAAGACGCAGTAACTGAACGCATACCGGAAGGCAAACTGAACCCTCCCGGTTGCGTTGACGCAACACTGACACTTTTCTTCGTGGCCTCGGGCAACACTCGGCACGTCGTCAACCGACGTAAGGAGTTTGCGATGACTGTCACCACCCATGAAGACCTTCATTCGCCGCAGATGCAGCAGGACGGTACGCCGCGCCGGGCCACATCGCCCTGGCTGTGGGTCGCGCTGATCGTGGCGATGTTCGCGGCCGCGCTGCTCTGGCTGCGCTATTCCGGACCGGATGAGGTGGCGCCTGCACCGGTCGGCGAGCGCATGCTGCCAGCCACCGAACAGACGCCTGTTGCCGAAACGGCACCGCCTGCCGCACGACAGGCCACGCCGGCCACGAGCGAGCGCAAGACAGTGCCGGCGGTGCGCAACCGCGAGGCGCGCCCGCTCGCCAGCAACAGCAAGCCGGACTATCCGGCAGCTGCGCTTCGTAACGGTGTGCAGGGCAGCGTGATCGCCAGCCTTGATGTGGATACCCGCGGCAACGTCACCAATGCCGCGATCGTGTCGCGCAGTGGCGAACGCAGCCGTGACCTGGATCGTGCGGTCCTGCGCACGGTCCAGAACTGGAAGTTCCAGCCGGCCATGCAGGATGGCCGTGCTGTGGCCAGTGTGGTGCGGGTCCCAGTGGATTTCCGTACCGAGCAGCGTTGATCGCGGACGAGGGGTTCGTGATGTTCGACGGAGGCTTCGGCCTCCGTCATTTTATGCGGAAAAGCGTGCCAACCAAGGTTGGCACCTACCGCGCAATGCGATCCGCCGGGCATGGCCCGGCGCTACCGATTCGGCGGGCCTGGCCAGGCATGGCCCGGCGCTACCGATGATCTGAGAGATTGAATCCGGCGCTGCGTGCCAGGCCGTCGAAGTCGGGGAACGAGGTGGCCACGTTGGCGATGTCGTTGATCCGTACTTCGCCGTCGCTGATTTGGCCGGCAATGGCAAAGGCCATGGCGATGCGATGGTCGCCGTGGCTTTCGATGGTGCCGCTGCCCAGACGCGTGCCGCCATGCAGGGTCGCGCCGTCTTCGGTTTCATCCACCTGCATGCCCAGCGCGCGCAGGCCGGTGGCCATCGCTGCCAGGCGATCCGATTCCTTCACCCGCAGCTCTGCTGCGCCGCTCACCACGGTCTGGCCTTCGGCGGCGGCGGCGGCGACGAACAGGGCCGGGAATTCATCGATCATGTCCGGCACCAGCGCTTCGGGAATGCGCGCGCCCTTCAGCGGCGCGTAGCGCACCACCAGGTCAGCGACCGGCTCGCCGCCCTGCTCGGCTGGATTTTCTTCGGTGATGTCCGCCCCCATCAGCCGCAGTGCATGCAGCAGGCCGGTGCGACGCGGGTTTAGGCCCACCTGCTTCAGGCGGAGCTCGGAGCCGGGAATGATGCTGGCGGCCACCAGGAAGAACGCTGCCGAGGAAAAATCGGCAGGCACCGCGATGTTGGTGGCACGCAGGCGCTGGCCACCGTGCAGGCGCGCCTTGCCCGGCGAGAACTCGATCTGCACGCCGAACGCGGACAGCATGCGCTCGGTGTAGTCGCGGGTGGGGTGCGGCTCGACGACGCTGGTTTCGCCCTGTGCGTACAGGCCCGCCAGCAGCACGGCCGACTTGATCTGCGCGCTGGCCACCGGCGAGGTGAACGCGATGCCGTGCAGTGTCTGGCCGCCGTGCACGTGCAGCGGCGGCGTGCCATCGTCCTGGGTATCGATCTTCGCGCCCATCTGCGACAGCGGGCCGGTGACACGGCGCATCGGCCGGCCGGACAGCGATTCGTCGCCGATCAGGGTGCAGTCGAACGACTGCCCGGCCAGCAGGCCCGCCAGCAGGCGCATGCCGGTGCCGGCGTTGCCGCAGTCCAGCGCTGCGCTGGGCGCCTGCAGGCCATCGATGCCGACGCCGTGGACGATGCGCTGCGACGGGCTGGGGGTTTCGATGCGCACGCCCAGCTGGCTGAAGATGCGCGCGGTGGCGCGGGTGTCTTCGCCTTCCAGGAAACCCTCGATGTGAGAGGTGCCGTCAGCCAGCGCGGCAAACATCACCGAACGGTGCGAAACCGACTTGTCGCCGGGAATGGTGAGGCTGCCCTGCAGCGGCTGGCCCTTGCGGGCGATCCAGTGTTGCGCGTTGCTCATCGTTCGATCATTCCGTAGACGCCGGCGGGCCGGCGGTGCATCAAGGGTCGGTGGCCGCGGCCACCGCGGCAGGCATCAGGGCACGGCCACCGGATAGGAGCCGAGGACCTTGATCTGCGCTGAGTGTGCTTCCAGTTCGGCCAGCGCGGCCTGCATCGGCGCGTCGTCGATGTGGCCGGCCAGGTCGATGAAGAAGCCGTACTCCCACTTGCCGTGGTGCGAAGGCCGCGACTCGATGCGGTTCATGCTGATGCCGTGGCGTGCGAACGGACTGAGCACGTCGAACAGCGCACCCGGCTTGTCATGGATGAAGACCAGCACCGAGGTACGGTCATGGCCGGAGGTCGGGAAGATGTTGCGGCCCACCACCAGGAAACGGGTGGTGTTGTCGGCATCGTTCTGGATCGGCTTGGTCACCACCTTCTTCAGGCCGTACACGTGGCCGGCACTTTCGCCACCGATGGCCGCCGCATCGTCGGCGTTGCGCGCGCGGCGTGCGCCTTCGGCGTTGCTGGAGACCGGAATCTTCTCGGCCTTGGGCAGGTTGGCGCGCATCCACGCCGAGGTCTGCATGAACGACTGCGGGTGGCCGTAGACGCGTTCGATGTCCTCGATGCGGCCGCTGCGCGACATCAGGTACTGCTGCACGCGCAGTTCCACTTCGCCGCAGATCTTCAGGTTGGAGGTCAGGAACATGTCCAGGGTGATCTGGATGGTGCCCTGCCCCGAGTTCTCCACCGGCACCACGCCGAAATCGGCGTTGCCCGCTTCCACTTCCTGGAAGACTTCTTCGATGCTGGCCAACGGCAGGCCCAGCGCCGAGCGACCGAAATGCTTGAGCACGGCCTGCTGGCTGAAGGTGCCTTCCGGGCCGAGGTAGCCGATCTTCAATGGCTCCTGCTGGGCCAGGCAGGCCGACATGATCTCGCGATAGACGTGCACCAGCACTTCATCGCTGAGCGGGCCTTCGTTGCGGTCCACCACCATGCGCAGCACCTGTGCTTCACGCTCGGGGCGGTAGTAATCGACGGCGGCGGCAAGCTTGCCCTTGGCCTTGCCGACCTGGTGGGCGAACTGCGCGCGCTCGGCGATCAGGCGCTGGATGTCGCGGTCGATCTGGTCGATCTTCGAACGCACGTCGGCCAGTGCCAGCGGCGCCTGGGTGGGGGCCGGCGTCGATGCAGCCCTGGCCTTGGACGTGCCCTTGGACGCAGCGCTGTCCTTGGCCGGTGCGGCCTGCTTCGGCGCCTTCTTGCTGGATTTGCTTGCCATCGGAATTCCCTGTTGCGTGGGCACGCACCCGACGGTGCGCGCCGTTCATTGCTCAGCCGTAGCGCTGCTGGAAGTCGGCCATGAAGGCGACCAGCGCCTCCGCACCCGCCAGCGGCATGGCGTTGTACAGCGAAGCACGGATGCCGCCGACCACCTTGTGACCCTTCAGCGCCAGCAGGCCGGCGGCCTTGGCCTCTGCGACGAAACGCGCATCGAGGTCGGCGTTGGGCAGGAAGAACGGGATGTTCATCCGCGAACGCGCCGCGTGCGCGACTTCATTGCGATAGAAGCCGCCGGACGCATCGATGGCGCCGTACACCAGCGCGGCCTTGGCCGCATTGCGCCGGGCGAACTCGGCCACGCCGCCTTCGGCCAGCATCCACTTGAACACCAGCCCCGCCAGGTACCAGTTCCAGGTGGGCGGGGTGTTGAGCATCGAGTCGCGCGCCACGTGCGAGCGGTAGTCGAAGATGTCCGCGCGCGGCTGGCCACTGCGCTCCAGCAGGTCGCGACGGATGATCATCACCGCGATGCCGACCGGGCCCAGGTTCTTCTGCGCGCCCGCGTAGATGACGCCGTAGCGGCGCACATCCAGCGGTTCGCTGGCGATGGACGAACTGAAATCGGCCACCAGCGGCACATCGCCGGTATCGGGCACGTCACGGAACTCGACGCCGTGGATGGTCTCGTTGGCGGTGATGTGCACATAGGCCGCATCGGGCGAAAGCTGCCAGCTGCTGCGCGCGGGCAGCTCGCGGTAGCCCCCGTCCTCGCTGCTGCCAGCGATGTTGACGTCCACATAGGGGCCGGCCTGCTTGACCGCCGTCCTGCCCCAGTGGCCGCTGACCACGTAGTCGGCACGCTGGCCGGGGCTTGCGAAATTCAGCGGGATCAACGCCTGCTGGGTGGTGGCGCCGCCTGACAGGAACAGCACGGCGTAGTCCTCGGGAATGTCGAGCAGGCGGCGCAGGTCCGCCTCGGCCTCGGCGGCGACGGACATGAATTCCGCACCGCGATGGCTCATTTCCACGATCGAGGCGCCGGTACCGTGCCAGTCCAGCATTTCCGCCTGCGCCTGGCGCAGGACCGATTCCGGCAAGGTTGCAGGGCCGGCACTGAAGTTGAACGCGCGCGTCATGTCACACCTGTGGGGCAAGATCCCTAGTATGCCGCAGTGCACCAGCCTTGCGGCCTTGCGCGGCAAGGGAAATTTGGTTTCATCGGAATCCATCGCCCGCGGCACTGCGCCGGCAGTCGCCGACCTGGGCCGGCGCCTGCCCGAAGCACGGAGACGACAGGCTCAGCGCGCGCCGAACCAGAGCAGCAGGCTGAGCAGCGCAGCCAGCAGCAGTGCGCTGACCAGCAGCCACGGCCAGCGGCGGACCCGGCGCGGAGGAAGGGGCTCGGCAGGCGCCCGTTCGGCCTCGTGGCTGGACTCATCCTCGGCCGCCAGCGGCCGCCGGCGCGGATCACGCGGCACTTCCAGCACGAAACGGTGCTGGCCATCGAATACCACCTGGTCGCCCGGCTGCAGCCAGCAGTGGCGCACGGCCACGCCGTTGACGCAGGTGCCATCGGCGCTGCCCAGGTCACGCAGCAGGACGCGATCGCCGTGCACTTCCACGCGTGCGTGCTGTTCGGCGAACGCCGGATCGTCGATGGCGATGTCGGCCTCGGTGCCGCGGCCGATCACGCGGGCGCGCGACAAGGTGAAACTGCGGCCATGGTGCAGGCCACCGACGCCCCGCAGCAGGCGCTGCTCGTCGCCGGCATCTTCGCCGTCCGGTGACGGCGCCTGCAGCAGGCTCTCGGCTTCGCCCCGCAGGACCATTTCCACGCCATCGACATACACTGCATCGCCGGCGCGCAGCAGCGCCATGCGCCGTACCGGACGGCCGTTGACATGGATGCCGCGGATGCCGTTGCCGACCTGGAGCCAGAGGCCGCGATCATCCATGCAGAACTGCGCCAGCAGCAACGCGCCGTTGCCTGCTTCGCCCAGCCGCACGCTGCCGTTGGCATGGCGCACGATGCGTTGCACCCCGGGCCGCAGCGGCTGGTCGGGCTGTTGTTGTTGACTGAAGTGAACAAGCAGGTTCTGCACGCGGCGCAGCCTAGCAGGTTGGCCGGCATCGAAGAAGAACCCCGGATGAGCGCTTGGCGCGGACGCGATCGATGCGCACAATGCTCGCCCTCTCTGATCACCCCGCCCTGCGCCAGGAGCCTGCATGTCCACCATCGATGTCCGCCACGCCCACGCCCTGCCCGACGCACAGGCGCGCGAGGCGATCGAACAGGTTGCCGCCAAGCTGGCCGAGCGCTTTGGCCTGAAGTCCTCGTGGAGCGCCGATGTGCTGAATTTCTCCGGCAGCGGCGTGGACGGCGCGATCGAGCTGCAGCCGGGCGCCGTGCGGGTGACCGCCAAGCTCGGCTTCCTGCTGTCGGCAATGAAAGGCATGGTCGAAAGCGAAATCCAGCGCGTGCTGAAGGAAAAGCTGGGCTGAACCACGACAGCGGCCGTCACGGCCCTGCAACGGCGGCGCGCGCTACTCTCGGGGCAGGTCCAACTCCCACGGGAAGTGCGATGAACCGCTACGAAAACGACGACCGCCGCGACGACGACGCCACCTTTGGTGAACAGGCCGGACGCTTCTCACGCAAGCTGAGCGATTCGGCCCAGCAGGTCTGGCTGGCCGGACTGGGTGCGCTGGGCCGGGCACAGGCCGAAGGCAGCCGTTTCTTCGATGGGCTGGTGAAGGAAGGCGAGGCCTGGGAGGCCCGCCGCCGTGAGCGCGCCAGCGAGCAGGGCCCGGGATGGCGCGACAACGTCGAGTCCTCGCTGGATGAGGCGCGCGAGAAGGCCTCGGGCACCTGGAACAAGGTCGAAAAGGCCTTCGACGACCAGGTGCAGGGCGTGCTCAAGCGCCTGCATGTGCCCACCGCCGACGAGCTCACCGCGCTGGAGGCACGCCTGGACGCCCTGCATGCGCGCCTGGCCAAGCTGGAGACGCGGGCGGCCTCGGGCAGCGATGCGCCGGCCCCGGGCAGCCACCAGTCGCCGGGCAGCGTGCCCTGACGATGGATTGTTGCAATGCAATAAAATTTGCCTGACAATCGCGAGCAACCCGCCAATCGCTTCGCCTGCCGTTTGTTCCCTCCCCTCGCGGCTTCAGGATTGGCGGGTTTTTCGTGCCTGCGGAACGCCGATCTGAGCGTTCCATCACGCTTGCTGTGGGGAACGTCCTGACCCTGCCAGGCAGTGCGCGCTTTACACTGTCTGCTTCCGTTTTCGCCCCTTCCGCGCTCTCCCTGCATGCTTCCCTGGATTCTGGCCCTGCTGTCGGCCCTGCTTATCTGTTCCCTGGCCGTCGTTCACCTGTGGTGGATCAAGCGGCGGCAGAAGGAGATGCAACTGGGCCTGCAGGCCTTGGCCGGCATGCACTGGCGGGAGTTCTCCGCGCTGGTCAAGCGGATGCTGCGCGAGCAGCGCGGCCTGCGCGAACTGGAGGTTCCTGCCGAGGATGCCCGCGAGCCCAGCAGCGATTTCCTGCTCAGCGATGGCCCCAATACCTGGCGGGTGTCCTGCAAGCATGGCCTGGCCTATCGCATCGGTACCGCTGCGGTGAACGAACTGGGCGCGGCAGCGCGGCTGGCCGGGGCCAAGGGCGGCGTGCTGATCACCGAAGGCCGGATCCAGCGCGATGGCCGCAGTGCCGCCGAGCTGCAGGCCGTGGAGGTGTTGGACGGCCCGCGCCTGTGGCCATTGCTGCAGCCCTATCTGCCGGCCGACATCGATGCGCGCGTGCGCGCCACTGCGCGCCACGAGGCCCTGCGTCGCATCGCCATTGCCGCGTTGGCCTCGGTAACCGTCGGCCTGCTGGTCGGCCTCGGCCTGCAGGGCCTGCACGTGGCGTCACCGGCGCCGCAGGCGGTGACCGCCCCTGCCTCCGCCGACATCGCCGCCGCGGCGCCTGCCGCTGTCTCCCAGGCGCCCGCACCGGCAGCGGCGGCGCCTGCTGCTGCCGTTTCCACGCCGGCGGACGATGGCCACAGCGATCCCAACCCGGATATGGCGACCCTTGACCGCTACCAGGCGGATCTGGCCCGGGCGCTGGCTGGACAGCCCGGCATTGCCAGCGGCGTCTGGCTGACCCGGCAGACCCTGGCGATCAACCGCACCGGCGAACTTGACGATGTATGGCCGCGCGTCTGCACGCAGGTCCTGCGCTACCCCGCGCTGCGCACGGTGCGCGTGCAGCTCAATGCCCGCCCCGGCGTGGATGAGCCGGTGCGCTGGCGGCAGTGCGCGACGTATTGATCTGAACGCGCGGAAGCGTGCGCTCTAGCGCGCGCCGGGCGCGAAGCGGGCCACCAGATCCCAGGCATCGCCGAGGAACACCTGGCGCACGCGGGTGATGGGCTGTTCGCCCCGCCAGGTCAGGCGTTCGATCACCAGGCAGGCGGTGCCCGGCTTCACGTCCAGCAGGCGGGCAGACGCCGTGTCCGCACCCCACGCGCTGATGCGGTGCTGCGCCCGGGTCCAGGACACGTTCTGCAGCAGCCAGCTGCCCGGCGCGGTGGTGCTGAAGTCCACCTCCAGCACCTCCGGTACACCCACCGGGCTGATCAACCGGTGCTCCAGCGCCAGCGGGCGGCCGTCGGCAAGATGCAGGCAGCGCATCGCCAGCAGCATTTCACTGCCGGCCAGCTCCACTTCACCGGCATTGCCGGCGTCGGCCAGGCGCAGCTCGCGCTGCAGCAGCCGGTACCCGTACTGGTGGCCACGCGAGCCGACCTCCATCGCGATGTCCGGAATCTCCAGCGCCACCTGTTCCAGATGCGGTGGCTGCCGGGCGACGAACGAACCGGCCCGGCGGCGACGCTCGATCATGCCGCTCTCGGCCAGCGCGGTCAGCACCTTGTTGACGGTCATCCGCGAGCAGCCGTACTGCTCCATCAGTTCGTGCTCATAGGGGATGCGGAAACCCGGCGCCCACTCTCCGCTGAGAATGCGGCTTTCCAGGTCGCTGCGGATGCGCTGGTTGAGCGTGGCGGACTTGCTGGCCTTCACGTGACAGGTCTCGGTGGCGGGAAGCGATCAGCCCAGCACGCCGCGCAGGGCGGTAGCGAAGGCGGTGGTGATCGCCTCGCGCTGGAGGTGGCGGCCTTCGGCCACGCATTGGCGGCCATGGCGCCAGACCGATCGCAGCGCGCCATTACGTGCGGCGAACACCCAGCTGTCAAGCCATGCGTCATCCCGTCGCGCCTGCAGCGCGGGGTGTGCGGCGTCCAGTTCGAGCAGGTCGGCACTGGCCCCGACCTGCAGACCTGCGGCCACGCCCAACGCCTGTGCGCCGCCGTGCAGCGCGCCCTCGAACAGGAATCTGCCGCTGCTGCGGCTGGCATCGGCAGCCAGCACGTTGCGCCCGCGCAGCGCCAGGCGTTGGCCGTATTCGAGCAGGCGCAGTTCCTCGGCCGCATCGATCAGCACGTTGGAATCGGACCCCACGCCGAAGCGCCCGCCTTCGCGTGCGAACGCCTGCATCGGGAACAGGCCATCGCCCAGATTGGCTTCGGTGATCGGGCACAGGCCGGCGACGGCCCGGCTGGCGACGATGGAGGCGCGCTCGTCATCGGATATGTGGGTGGCGTGCACCAGGCACCAGCGCGCGTCCACCTCGGCGTGCGCGTACAGCCACTGCACGGGACGCTGTCCACTCCACGCCAGGCAGGCGTCGACTTCGCGCACCTGCTCGGCGATGTGGATGTGCACCGGGCCCTCGTTCAACGGCAGCAGTGCTGCCAGTTCATCGCCGGTGACGGCCCGCAGACTGTGCGGGGCGATGCCCAGCACCGCATCGGGCAACGCGGCCAGCGCAGCACGGGCACCCTCCAGCAGCCGCGCAAAACCGTCCACGTCGTGAATCAGCCGACGCTGGGCCGGGTTCGGTGCCGCACCACCGAAATCGGCGTGGGCATAGAACACCGGCAGCAGGGTCAGGCCGATGCCGGTCTGTGCCGCGGCTGCGGCAATACGTGCACTCATCTCGGCCCGGTCGGCGTAGGGCCGCCCCTCCGCATCGTGGTGCAGGTAATGGAACTCGCCGACACGGGTGAAGCCGCTTTCCAGCATCTCCATGTATGCCTGGGCAGCGATGGCCTGCACTGCGTCCGGGCGCAGGCGGGCAAGGAAGCGGTACATCAGTTCGCGCCAGCTCCAGAAACTGTCGCCGTCGCCGCCCCCGATCTCGGTCAGGCCGGCCATGCCGCGCTGGAACGCATGGCTGTGCAGGTTCGGCAGGCCCGGCACCAGGATGCCGACCCGGGCATCCCCATCCTGCGCGGGCTGCCCCACATCGATCGCGGCGATGCGCCCCGCCTGCACCTGCAGGCGGACATCGCGGGCCCAGCCATCGGCGAGCAGCGCGTGGGCGGCATGGAAACAGGACGGGGAACGCGAATCGGACATGGCTGGACAACCCGAAATGGACACCTATATTGTATAGACATATAAGCACAGCCGCAGTGTGGATGCCATGCATGTCGATATCCTCTGGTCCAACGTCCATCTGATCACCCTCGACGGTGAGGGCCTGGGTGTCCTCCGTGACGGCGTGCTGGCCTGCGCGGGCGGCCGCATCGTCCACGTCGGCCCAGCCGGCAGCGATGCCCATCTGCAGCCGACCACCCGCATCGACGGCGAAGGCCGCTGGGTCTCGCCCGGCCTGATCGACTGCCACACCCACCTGGTCTACGCCGGCAACCGCGCCAACGAATTCGAGCAGCGCCTGCAGGGTGTGAGCTATGCCGACATCGCCCGCGCGGGCGGCGGCATTGTCTCCACCGTGCGCGCCACCCGCGCCGCGACGCCAGCCCAGCTTGCCGCCGAGAGCCGTCCTCGCCTGCTGGCGATGCGCGCCGAGGGCGTGACCACGATCGAGATCAAGTCCGGCTACGGCCTGACCCTGGACGACGAGCGCAAGCAGCTGCAGGTCGCACGCGCGCTGGGCGAGGAATGCCGGGTGAATGTGGTGCCGACCTTCCTGGGTGCCCATGCGGTTCCCCCGGGCCGCCAGGCGCAGGAGTACATCGACGAGGTCTGCGACGTGATGATTCCGGCCATCGCGGCCGAGGGCCTGGCCGAAGCCGTGGACGTGTTCTGCGAGAACATCGCCTTCTCCCCTGCGCAGGCGCGGCAGGTGTTCGACGCCGCACGCGCGAACGGACTGGCGGTGAAGATCCATGCCGAGCAGTTGAGCAACCAGCACGGGGCAGAGCTTGCCGCCGGCTTCGGCGCGCTGTCGGCCGATCACATCGAACATCTGGATGACGCCGGCATCGCCGCGATGGCGGCGGCCGGCACCGTTGCCGTGCTGCTGCCGGGCGCGTTCTATTTCACCCGCGATACCACCCCGCCGCCGATTGCCGCGCTGCGTGCAGCGGGTGTGCCGCTGGCACTGGCCACCGACAGCAACCCGGGCACCTCGCCGCTGACCAGCCCGCTGCTGGCGATGAACATGGGCGCGACCCTGTTCCGCCTGACGGTGGAAGAGTGCATCGCCGGCTTCACCCGCGAAGCAGCGCGTGCGCTGGGCCATGGCGACCGCATCGGCCGCCTGGCCGTGGGCATGGACTGCGACCTGGCGATCTGGGACATCGACGCGCCCGCCGACCTGGTCTACCGCATTGGATTCAACCCGCTGCACGCGCGCGTGGTGCGCGGTCAGCCCGACCTGCCTGCCTCCTGGAGCAACACATGAGCAACACCCTGGTTCTTCGCCCCGGCCATGTCACCCTCGCCCAGTGGCGACAGGTCTATCGCGGTGCGCCGCTTGCGCTGGATCCGGCGGCGCTGCCGGTGGTACGCGCCAGTGCCGCCGCCGTGGCGGCCATCGTCGCCAAGGGTGCGCCGGTGTACGGCATCAATACCGGCTTCGGCAAGCTGGCCAGCGTGCGCATCGAGCGCGAAGACCTGGCCACGCTGCAGCGGAACATCGTGCTGTCGCACGCCGCAGGCGTGGGTGAGCCGATGCCCGCCAGCGTGGTGCGGCTGATGATGGCGCTGAAGCTGGTCAGCCTGGCCCAGGGGGCTTCCGGTGTGTGCGAGGAGACGCTGCTGCTGCTGGAGGCGATGCTGGTCAAGGGCGTGTTGCCGGTGGTGCCGGCGCAGGGCTCGGTCGGCGCATCGGGTGACCTCGCACCGCTTTCGCACCTGGCCAGCGTGATGCTGGGCGTGGGCGAAGCCTTCATCGGCGATGAGCGGCTACCGGCCCGGGACGCACTGGCGCGGGCCGGCCTGCAGCCGGTTGAACTGGGCGCAAAGGAAGGCCTGGCCCTGCTCAATGGCACCCAGTTCTCCACCGCCTATGCACTGGCCGGCCTGTTCGAGATCGAGACCGTGTTCCAGGCCGCGCTGGTCACCGGCGCACTGTCGGTGGAAGCGGCGAAGGGATCGGATACACCATTCGATCCGCGCATCCATGCCATTCGTGGCCAGCGCGGACAGATCGCCACGGCCGCCACGCTGCGCACGCTGATGCAGGACTCGGGCATCCGTGAATCGCATCGCGACAACGACGTGCGGGTGCAGGATCCGTATTGCCTGCGCTGCCAGCCGCAGGTGATGGGTGCGGCACTGGACATCCTGCGCCAGGCCGCCACCACGCTGGAAATCGAAGCCAACGGCGTGTCCGACAATCCGCTGGTGTTCACCGACACCGGCGAGGCGCTGTCCGGCGGCAACTTCCACGCCGAGCCGGTGGCCTTCGCGGCCGACATGCTGGCGATGGCGGTGTGCGAGATCGGTTCGATCAGCGAACGCCGCCTGGCCATGCTGGTGGATCCGGCACTGTCCGGCCTGCCGGCTTTCCTGACCCCGCGCCCCGGCCTGAATTCCGGCTTCATGATTCCGCAGGTGACCGCCGCCGCGCTGGTGTCCGAGAACAAGCAGCGGGCCTATCCGGCCAGTGTGGATTCGATCCCGACCTCGGCCAACCAGGAAGACCACGTGTCCATGGCCGCACACGGTGCGCGCCGGTTGATGCAGATGGCCGAGAACGCGGCCAATGTGATCGGCATCGAACTGCTGGCCGCCGCACAGGGCTGTGACTTCCATGCGCCGCTGCGCTCCAGCGCTGCCCTGGAGAACGTGCGCGCCACCCTGCGCGCGCAGGTGCCGACCCTGCAGGACGACCGCTACTTCCACCCGGACATGGTGGTTGCCACCTCGCTCGTGCGCAGCGGCGCGCTGGCACGGGGCCTGGAAGCTGTCCTGCCGACCGTGGAGCCGCAGGCATGAATGCCCACCCCGACTGGCTGACGGTGCACGAGGGCGATGCTCCGCTGATCGTCAGCTTCCCGCATACCGGCAACGAACTGCCGCACGATCTGATCGGCGACTATCACTCGCCGTGGCTGGCGCGTCGCGATACCGACTGGTGGGTGCACGAACTGTACGACTTCGCACGCGGCATGGGCGCGACCACCGTGCGGTCGGCGATCTCGCGTTCGGTGATCGATCTCAACCGCGATCCCAGCGGGGTATCGCTGTACCCGGGCCAGAACACCACCGGCCTGTGCCCGCTGACCACCTTCGACAACCAGCCGCTGTACCACGCCGGGCGCGAGCCGGACGAAGCGGAGATCGCGCGCCGTCGGGACACCTATTTCGCGCCTTACCACGACGCGCTGGCCGCGCAGATCGCGCGGCTGCGCGCACGTCACGGCACGGTGGTGGTGTATGACGCGCACTCGATCCGCTCGCACATTCCACACCTGTTCGACGGTGAACTGCCGCAGTTCAATCTCGGCACCGCCGGTCCGTCCGGCGCACCGGATACCTCCTGCGACAACGCACTGAGCGACGTGGTGGAAAACCTGCTGAAGATCAGCGGCATGAGCCAGGTGCGCAACGGCCGCTTCAAGGGCGGCTGGATCACCCGCCACTACAGCAACGTGGCCGGCGGCGTGCACAGCCTGCAGATGGAGCTGGCCTGTCGCGGCTACATGCACGAACCCCTGCCGGACCAGGTGGACGAGCACAGCTGGCCCACCCCGCTCGACCCCGACCACGCCGCACCGCTGCGCCACACCCTGGCGCAGGTGCTCAATGCCTGCCTTGAATTTGCTACGAACCGGAGCGCCGCATGACCCGCAACGACCCGTCCCGCACCCTTGCCGCACCGACCGGCACCACGCTCAACGCCAAGAGCTGGCTGACCGAAGCACCGCTGCGCATGCTGATGAACAACCTGCATCCGGACGTGGCCGAACGGCCGCAGGAACTGGTGGTGTACGGCGGCATCGGCCGCGCCGCGCGCGACTGGGAGAGCTTCGATGCCATCGTCGAAACGCTCAAGCGCCTGGACGATGACCAGACCCTGCTGGTGCAGTCGGGCAAGCCGGTGGGCGTGTTCCGCACGCATGCCGATGCGCCGCGCGTGCTGATCGCCAACTCCAACCTGGTGCCGCGCTGGGCCAACTGGGACCACTTCAACGAGCTGGATAAGAAGGGCCTGGCCATGTACGGCCAGATGACCGCCGGCAGCTGGATCTACATCGGCGCACAGGGCATCGTGCAGGGCACCTACGAGACGTTCGTGGAAATGGGCCGCCAGCACTTCGGCGGCGATCTCACCGGCAAGTGGTTGTTCACCGGCGGCCTGGGTGGCATGGGCGGCGCGCAGCCGCTGGCGGCAGTCATGGCGGGTGCGTCCTGCCTGGCGGTCGAGTGCCGCAGGAGCAGCATCGACATGCGCCTGCGCACCGGCTACCTGGACACCTGGACCGACAACCTGGACGAAGCCCTGCGCCTGATCGATGAAGCCTGCAAGGCGGGCACGCCGAAATCGGTGGGCCTGCTCGGCAACGTTGCCGATGTGCTCGCCGAACTGCTCAAGCGCGGCGTGAAGCCGGACCTGCTGACCGACCAGACCTCCGCGCACGACCCGGTGAACGGCTACCTGCCGCAGGGCTGGACCGTCGAACAATGGGACGAGAAGCGGGTTTCCGCACCGAAGGAAGTGGAAAAGGCCGCGCGCGCCTCGATGGCCAACCATATCCGCGCCATGCTCGGCTTCCACGCACTGGGCGTGCCGACCGTCGATTACGGCAATAACCTGCGGCAGATGGCGCTGGAAGAAGGCGTGGCCAATGCCTTCGATTTCCCCGGCTTCGTCCCGGCCTACATCCGTCCGCTGTTCTGCCGCGGCATCGGCCCGTTCCGCTGGGCCGCGCTGAGTGGCGATCCTGAAGACATCGCCAAGACCGATGCCAAGGTGAAGGAGCTGATTCCGGACAACCCGCACCTGCACCGCTGGCTGGACATGGCCGCCGAGAAGATCAAGTTCCAGGGTCTGCCGGCGCGCATCTGCTGGGTGGGCCTGGGTGACCGTGATCGGCTGGGGCTGGCCTTCAACGAAATGGTCGCCAACGGTGAGCTGAAGGCGCCGGTGGTGATCGGCCGCGACCACCTGGACAGCGGCAGCGTCGCCTCACCGAACCGCGAAACCGAAGCCATGGCCGACGGCTCCGACGCAGTCTCCGACTGGCCGCTGCTGAACGCGCTGCTCAACACCGCCAGCGGTGCCACCTGGGTATCGCTGCACCACGGCGGCGGCGTGGGCATGGGCTTCTCGCAGCACGCCGGCATGGTCATCGTCTGCGATGGCACCGAGGCGGCCGCCAAGCGCATCGGTCGTGTGCTGTGGAACGACCCGGCCACCGGCGTGATGCGCCACGCCGATGCCGGGTATGAGATTGCCCTGGAGTGCGCGAAGGAAAAGGGGCTGGACC
>NZ_JBWJPF010000014.1:0-110667 GCF_056393265.1 Stenotrophomonas sp. Steno-C15 | reverse complement strand
TCGGCCACCACCAGCCAGCTGTTGAACGGTGTGCGCCCGTGCAGCGGCCGTGGTGCGGCGACGCGCAATCCCGCTTCGCTCAGTGTCGCCAGCAGGGTCTTCGGCTGGGGATAGTGCCGCGGGCGGGTACCCATCCAGCCCACCAGCCAGGCAAGGCGGTCCGCGACCCGCGTGGTGCGGTCCCGGCCATCACCGGTCGCCAGCGGCGTGCGCAGCAGCAGCCGTCCTCCGGGGGACACCCGCGCGCTTGCGGCACGCAGCAGCGTCTGCTGCGGTCCGGCATCCAGGTACTGCACTACGTCCAGCAGCAGTACATGACCGACGTGCGACGGCAGCGCAGCCTGCACATCCAGGCATTCGAAGCGCACGGCCGGCAGGCCTTCACCGGCTTGCCGCGCCCGCTCGATCTTGGCGGCGTCCACGTCCACCCCGAGATAGGGCTGGCCGCGCCCGCGCTGGCGCAGCACATGCGCGAACAGGCCCAGTCCGCAACCCAGGTCCAGCACCGGCTGGCCATCCTCGGGCAGCTGTTGCAGCACGCCGTCGTACAACGGATCGCTGCCGAGCTTGCCGCGGGTGTAGTAATAGTCGCGGCGGCTGCCCCAGGCCTGTGCAGGTCGGAACGCCTCGGCGATCGCGCGGGCCTGCGGGGAGGTCAGCGGGGAGCAGGGCAGGGGCGTGCCATTCCGTGGCGTGCCGTCCATCGGGTCAGCCGGCGTCGCCGAGCCGGCGCAGGGCGACCGGCAAGGCGCGCTCGCTCCACAATGCATACATGCGCGCGGAGGGGTGCAGACCGTCTTCGGCGATCATCGCCGGGTCGTGACCGTGGACGCGGCTGATGTCGGTGATGTCGACGAAGTCGACGCCGAGGCCACTGCAGACCTGCTCCGCAGCCGCGTTGAACGCGTCGGTTTCGATGCCGATGCGGCCACGGTGTCGGCCGCTGCTGGCGCCGAACGGCGTCACGCCCCAATCGGGAAACGACAGCACCAGCACCCGATCGGTACGGCCGCCGGCAAAACCGATCGCGCGCTGCAGCAGGGCCTGGAACTGCGTGCGGTATTCGTCGAGCGGGCGGCCGCGGTACTGGTTGTTGACCCCGATCAGCAGGCTGACGAAGTCGAACGGCCCCTGCGGGGCGGCCTCGTCGATGCCGGCATCGAGCTCGTCCGTGGTCCAGCCGGTGGTGGCGATGGTCTGCGGATCGGCCAGCGCGACGCCCTGTGCGCGCATCGCGGCGGCCAGCTGATGGGGCCAGCGGCCTTCGACCGCGACGGCCTCACCGATGGTGTAGGAGTCGCCCAGCGCCAGATAGGACAAGCCCACGACTCAGGCCACCGAACGGCGTGGCTTGATCGGTACGACCTTGGTTGCATCCTCGGCGCGGCGGGCCAGCACGCGGTCGATGCGGGCGAACACATCGCGCATCACCGAGGCCTCCGGCAGCAGGGTTACGCGGAAGTGGTTGCGGTAGGGCACGTTGAAGCTGGAACCGGGCACCACCAGCACGCCCTCGTTGTCCATCAGCTCCAGGGCGAAGGTGTGATCGTCGAAGCCCTTGGCGGCAGCGCCGACCACCGCCGGGAAGGCATACAGCGCGCCGGCGGGGGCCACCAGCGACAGATGCTCGCTGGCCTCGCATGCTTCGATCACCGCGCGGCGGGTTTCGTACAGGCGCCCGCCCGGGGCACACAGTGCCGAAATGGTGTCGGGCCCGTTCACCGCAGCCTCGATGGCGTACTGGCCGGGCACATTGGCGCACAGGCGCAGCGCGCTGAGCAGGTCCATCGCCGCGCGGAAGTCGCCCAGGCGTGCGTCATCGCCGCTGAGGTGCGCCCAACCCACGCGCCAGCCGCAGGCGCGATGCACCTTGCTCAGCCCGCTGAAGGTCAGGCACGGATGGTCGCCCGCCAGCGGTGCGACCGGCTGGAACACCGCCTCGTCATACAGGATCTGATCGTAGATCTCGTCGACCAGCAGCAGCAGGTTGTGCCGGCGCGCGATGTCCACCACGCGTTCAAGCAGTTCGCGCGGGTAGCTGGCGCCACTGGGATTGTTCGGATTGATCAGCACGATCGCGCGGGTGCGCGAGGACACCAGGGTCTCGATCTCGCTCGGGTCCGGCTGGAAGCCGTTCTCGGCGGCGCAACGGTAGTACACCGGCCGGCCGTCGTTGAGGATGGTGGAGGCCGACCACAACGGGTAGTCCGGGGACGGCACCAGCACTTCATCGCCGGGGTTGAGCAGCGCACGCAGCGACAGGTCGATCAGTTCGCTGACGCCGTTGCCGACGAACACACGGTCCGGGTGCGCGTCGGGAGCGCCGCGACGGGTGTAATAGGCAGCGATCGCCTCGCGCGCCACCGGCAGGCCCTGCTGGTGGGTATAGGGATCGGTGCGACCCATGTCGTCGGCGATCGCGCGCTGCAGGTGTTCCGGGGCGCGGAAGCCGAAATTGCCGGGGTTGCCGATGTTGAGCTTGATCAGCTTGCGGCCCTGCGCCTCCAGCTCCCGGGCTCGCCGGGCCAGTTCTCCGCGGATTTCGTAGCGCACTTCGGAAAGGCGCTCGCGGGTGGCCAGGGGCTTGGGCGCGGAGGTTGACATGGTCGGTGAGCCGTCGGATGGCATGGAGGTTCCATGGTAGCGGAATTGCTGCACTGCATGGCAAGGCCCCCAGGGCCCGCCGCTGCTGGGCTGGAGCGGCGTTGGCACGGGTAGAATGGAGGCGATGACCCAGACCCCCGATTTCACCGCCCTGCAGACCATCGGCTGGCCCTGGCCGGGCCCGGCGCAGCAGGCCGACTGGCAGGCCATGATGGCCGAGCACCCGCAGGCCCGCCCGGCCCGGGTGATCGAGCAGCACCGTACGCACTATGTCGTGGCCGACGCCCCGGACGCTGCGATCAAGGCCGAATCGCTGCCGGAATGGCAGCGGCCACGCTTTCCCAGCCATGAGCGGCCGGCGGTCGGCGACTGGGTGCTGCTCGACGGCATCCGCATCGTGGCGCTGCTGCCACGTCGCACCGCGATCAAGCGCGGTGCCGCCGGCGAGCATTATCACCAGCAGGTGATCGCGGCCAACATCGATACGGTGTTCATCGTCTGCGGGCTGGATGCGGACTTCAATCCACGCCGTATCGAGCGCTACCTGCTGCTGGTGGGCGGCGGCGGTGCCGAACCGGTGGTGGTGCTGACCAAGGCCGACCAGACCGAATACAGCGAAGATGCGCTGGCGGTGCTGGAAGAACTGGAAATGCAGGGGATCGCCCTGCATGCCATCAATGGCCTGGATGCTGGCAGCGTGGCTGTGCTGCAGCCATGGTTGGGGCCGGGCCGCACCGTGGTGCTGGTGGGCTCCTCCGGCGCCGGCAAATCCACGCTGACCAACACGCTGCTTGGCGAGCAGCGGATGAAGACCAATGCGGTGCGCGCCAACGACTCACGCGGGCGTCATACCACCACCCATCGTGCGCTGATGCCGTTGCCGACCGGCGCCTGCCTGATCGACACGCCCGGCATGCGCGAGCTCAAGCCGACCGGCGAGGAGACGCTGGCCGAAGGGGGCTTCGCCGATATCGAAGCACTGGCCGAACAGTGCCGCTTCCGCGACTGCTCGCATCACCAGGAGCCCGGTTGTGCGGTACGGGCGGCCATCGACGCGGGTGAGATCGAGGAAAGCCGGCTGCTGAACTACTTCAAGTTGAAGGAAGAAGTGGCGGCCGCCGCCGCCAAGCTGGCCGTGCGCCAGGCCGAGACCGCGCAGGAACGTGGTGGCAGGAAAGGCAAGGGCCAGCAGTTCCGTCCGGCAGGAAAGCCGCGACGTCGTTGATGAGGCAGCCGGCCACGGGCGCGGCTGCATGGAGATTCATCCCGGGTTGCCGGGGTAACGCCCCCGCTGATGCCGGGGCCCGCGGTGGACAGCGCACGGCCTGGCAGGGCGCTATAGTCCGCGCATGGAAACGACCGCCGTGCTGGATCGCGAGGTGGCCCACCATGCGGCGCTCGACGCGCGGCTGGTCGAGGCCGTGGGTGGCATCCGCCTGCTGGGCCTGACCAGCTGGCCGGCGACGGTGCAGGCACCGTTCCTGGACAGCGTCGCGCGCGGGCAACCGCAGTTGCCGAAGGTGGACTACCCGAAGCTGGATTTCAGCGAGGAACGCCGCACCTTGGCAGCCATCGCCGCCGACTGCGACGCGGGGCATCCCTTGGGTCACTACGTGCAGCAGTCCGCGCACAGCTGGGACCTGGCCGCACGCCTGCTGGAGGGCCTGGGTACCACAGCGGTGGACACCTGTTCGGTGCAGCTGTTCGGCGCCCCCGAACAGCCTTTGCCGGGCAATGGCCCGAGCACGCGCGATGCAGCGCGCCATTTCATCCAGATCGCGGCCGAGCTGGACCATGAACTGCTGGCGCCGGAAGAACAGGTGCCGGTGTCTGCGATCGCGCTGCAACTGCAGCTGCAGAACGATCTGGATGCCTTCTTCGAATCGCGGATCATCCAGGTGCAGCTGGACCCGGAACTGGTGTCCAAGGCGGCCGCCGGACCGACGCGGATCCGCCTGCGTACCAGTGCGCGCTTCAGCGCCTACGATCGTGCACAGCTGTTCCATCACGAAGCGCTGGTGCATTCGCTGACCGCGTTGAATGGCCGGGAGCAACCGGTGCTGCCCAGCCTGGCCTTGTCCTCACCGCGGGTGACGGCTACCCAGGAAGGGTTGGCCACGTTTGCCGAGCAGATCACCGGCAGCATCGACATCGAGCGCCTGAAGCGGATCAGCCTGCGTACCGAAGCCATCGCGATGGCCCGCGAGGGCGCCGACTTCATCGAGGTGTTCCGCTACTTCTGCGATGCCGGGCAGAACCCGGAAGAGAGCTTCGCATCGGCCCAGCGCGTGTTCCGCGGGGTGCCCCCCGGCGGCGGGCTGGCCTTCACCAAGGACACCGTGTACCTGCGCGGGCTGGTATCGGTGCACACCTTCTTCCGCCACATGCTGGCCGAGGATCGCCTGCAGGTCTGCCGGTGGCTGTTCGCGGGCAAGATGAGCCTGCAGGACGCCATCGCGTTCGCGCCGTTGTTCCAGGCCGGGGTGTTGAAGCCACCACGCTGGCTGCCGCACTGGGTCAGCCGGGCCAATGGCCTGGCCGGCATGCTGGCGTTTTCCCTGTTTGCCAACCGGATACGGATGGACCAGCTGGCGCCGGAGTGACATGCGTTGGCGGATCCTGCATGGGCCTGCCTGCCCGCGCCATGCAGGAACACTCGATGCGCCGCAGCGCCCGCTTCTGACTTAGAACTCCGCCGCCACCGTCATGAACACCTGCCGCGGCGCGCTGGCGTGGATCGCGTAGCGCTTGCCTTCCGGATCGGTCGGCGCGAACGAGCTCAGCTGGCCGGCGTAGCGCTTGTTGGTCAGGTTGGTCGCGTTCAACGAGACCCGCACGTTGCGCAGTCCCAGCCCAGGGCCGAAGTCATAGCCGGCACCCGCATCGAAGGTGGTCACGCCCGGCACCGACTGATCGTTGGTGTAGGTGTAATAACGCTTGCCGGTGTACTTGGCACGCAGGCTGGCGAAGAAGCCATCGCGGTTCCAGCTGATTTCGCTGGCGGCCATGCGCTGCGGCGTGTCCACCGTGATCTTGCCGGCCACCGGCACCACCGCGCCGCCGGAGATGTAGTCATCTTCGTAGGTGGTCTTGTTCCAGGACAGCGCGTTGTACCACTGCAGGCCATCGACCGGCTTGAGGATGAAGGTCAGTTCCGCGCCGTGGCTCTTCACCGAGCCGACGTTGATGAAGCGTGTCACGCACTCCGGTCGGGTGCCCACTTCGATGCTGGAGCACGGGTTCAGTGACAGCAGGCGGTTGTCGAACGTGACGTTGTAGGCGGCGATCGAGGCCTGGTACTTCTCGCCGAACGTGCGGAAACCGGCCTCCAGGCTCTTCGACTTTTCCGGTTCCAGGTCGGCGCTGGCAGCGAACGATTCCGGTGCCACCTGTAACGGGCCGCCACTGCCACCACCGACGAAGGCGGCGATGTTCTCGGCGTACGAGGCGAACAGCTCGTTGTTGACGTTGAGCTTGAAGCCCACGCCCAGCTGCGGCAGCACCGACTCCTTGGCCGTCAGCGTGCCGGATGCCAGGCGGGTTTCCACGCCCGGGCGGGCCGTGGCACGCATGCGGGTGTTCGGACTCTTGATGCCGACATCAACGGTCAGGCGCTGGTCGAGGAAGCGCATGCGGTCCTGCACGTAGAACTGCTGCGTGCGGATGTCGTAGTCCTGGTTGAACAGCAGGCGGTCCGGATTCTTCAGGTACAGGTCGTCCAGGAACGGACCGCTGATGTAGTAGAAATTGCGCGACACGTTGTGGTCGTTCTGCTCGTACCACAGGCCGGCTTCCAGCTCGTGGATGCCAGCCGTCCATGACAGCGCTGCGGTCACGCCGTCGCGGTTGATCGTGTAGTTGGTGCTGCGGATGGAGATCGGCAGCATCCGGTCGGTGCCGGGGTAGGACGGCTGGCCCGGCGCCCACCAGTGACCCTGGCCGCGGTTGTCATGGTGGTAGGCCAGCAGTTTCAGGCGGCCCTGCTCGCCCAGGCGAAGGTCGGCATCGATCGAGTACAGGTTGTCATCGCGCAGCGCACGGCTCTGGTAGTACGCATCGTCGATGCTGGTCACGCCGCCGCTGTAGGCACATCGCGCCGGATCACGCGTAGCCGGCGCGCAGTAGGCGGCGGCCACCGCGCGGTCCCAGTCCGGCGCATAGATGTTCCAGTCCCAGCCCAGGCCCCGGGCCAGCATGTCCTTGGACAGGTAGGCGTAGTTGGCCTGGCTGGCACGCGAGGTCGCCACGAACGCACCAAAACGATGGTCGCCCACGTTCCACACGGCCTTGGCATTGAACTGGCGGGTGGTCTGGTTCTGATGCGGCGCGGCCCACATGTCCTGGTCCTGGTGAACGCCGGAGACATACGCAGAGAAGCCGTTGAGGTCGCCCGTATCCACGCGCAGGTAACCACGGCGCTGATTGTCGTCGCCGACGGTGACGCTGGCACGGCCGCCGAACTCGGTGGACGGATCGGCCGAGAAGTACTGGATGGTGCCGCCGAGGTTGCTGGTCGAGGCCACGCCGAGTGAACCGATGCCCTGCGACAGCTCGGCGCCGGCCAGGTTTTCGGCGATCAGCGCACGGGCGATGCTCAGGCCGTTGTAGTTGCCGTAGCTGTTGTCGCCCAGCGGAATGCCATCGAGGGTATAGCCCAGCCGGCTCTTGTCGAATCCGCGCAGGCTGATGGTCTGCGATTCCTCGTTGGCGCCGAACGCATCGTTGGACTGCACCGACACGCCCGGCAGCCGATCGAGGATCTTCTGGCCGCTGGTGCCTGGCGGAAGCACCTGCTTGTCGACGCTGGTAATGCGCTGCACCTGGCGGGTCTCGCCCTGGCCGATCACCGAGATGGTATCCAGCGTCTGCGCGCTGGGCGCGGCATCGGTGCCGGTATCGGCGGCAGATGCGGAAGCAGCGCTGGCAGCGGCGGAAAGCGCGATCGCTACGGCGATCGTCAGGTGTCGAGTCTGCATGGTGGTCCGTTGCATGGGGGATGGGCACCGGCGTGCGTGCGCGATGCCGCCCCACTATGCGAACGGAACATGAAAGCTTCTTTACGGAACACCCATGCGGGTACGCGCCGCCACGTTGGCGGCGCACCCAGGGCGGCTCATTAGCCCATGTACAGCCCACCATTGACCGGATAATCGGCGCCGGTCACATACGACGCCTCGTCCGAGGCCAGCCAGGCGCACAGGCCGGCGACTTCTTCCGGACGGCCCAGGCGCCGTACCGGCACCGATGCGGCCAGGCGGTCCAGGACATCCGGGGGGAAACTGCTGATGGCCTGGCTGGCGATGTAGCCCGGCGAGAGCGTGTTGACCGTCACTCCGCGTGACGCCACTTCGGCCGCAAGCGCCCGGCTGAAGCCATGCATGGCGGCCTTGGCGGTGGCGTAGTTCACCTGGCCGATCTGCCCCTTGTGGGCGCTGACCGAGCCGATGTTGATGATGCGTCCCCAGCCCCGCGTGGCCATGCCATCGACCACCTGCTTGGTCAGGTTGAAGAGCGCGTTGAGGTTGGAGGCGATCACCGCATTCCAGTCCTCCACCGTCATCTGCCGGAACAGCAGGTCGCGGCTGCCGCCGGAGTTGTTGACCAGCACGTCCACTTCACCCACTTCCGCGCGCACTTTGGCGAAGGCGGCGCTGGTCGAGGCCCAGTCGGTGGCATTGCCCTCGGAGGCGATGAAGTCAAAGCCCTGCTCGCGCTGCTCGCGCAGCCAGTTGGCCTTGCGCGGCGAATTCGGCGCACAGCCGGCAACAACGGTATGGCCGGCGCGGGCCAGGCTCTGGCAGATGGCAGTGCCGACACTGCCCATGCCGCTGGTGACGTAAGCGATGCGAAGAGTCATTGCGGAACGCTCCTTGGTAACGGGATCAGGCGGCGAGGGGATACAGGCCGAACAGCAGGCTGCCGACCATCAGCAGCAGCGAGATGGCGATGGCCCATTTCAGGGTGAATTTCTGGTGGTCGGCGAACTCGACCTTGGCCAGGCCCACCAGCAGGTAGGTGGAGGGCACCAGTGGGCTGAGCAGATGCACCGGCTGGCCGGCCAGCGAGGCGCGGGCCATTTCCACCGGCGTGATGCCGTAGTTGCCAGCGGCTTCGGACAGGATCGGCAACACGCCGAAGTAGAACGCGTCGTTGGACATGAAGAAGGTGAACGGCATCGAGGCCACGGCAGTGATCACCGCCAGATAGGGGCCCCACGAATCCGGAATCACCGCCAGGAAGCTGTGCGACATCGCCTCGACCATGCCGGTGTTGTTGAGGATGCCGGTGAAGATGCCCGCCGCGAAGATCAGCGACACCACCGACAGCACGTTGCCGGCGTGGTTGACCACGCGACGGCGCTGCTCGGCCAGGTTCGGGTAGTTGATCACCAGGGCAATGGCGAAGCCGACCATGAACAGCACCGGCATCGGCAGCACGCCGACGATCAGCGCGGTCATCAGGACCAGGGTCAGCACCAGGTTCACCCACAGCAGCTTGGGCCGCTTGATGTCCTCGGCATCCTCGACCGTCGGCAGCGCATTGCTGTCGTCGGACACGCTGCTGTCCATCCAGCTGCCGCCCTTGGGCAGCGTCACCACGCCCAGCCGGCGGCGTTCCTTCAGGCCCAGGTACCACGCCAGCAGCAGCACGCCCGCGCAGGCGATCACCATCGACGGGATCAGCGGCACGAACACATCAGCAGGATCAACGTGCAGTGCGGTGGCGGCGCGTGCGGTCGGGCCGCCCCACGGAGTCAGGTTCATCACGCCACCGGCGAGGATGGTCACGCAGGTCATGTTCAGCGCGTTCATGCCCAGCCGCTGATACAGCGGCAGCATTGCCGAGACCGTGATCATGTACGTGGTCGAGCCATCGCCATCGAGCGAGATCAGCATCGCCAGCACGGCGGTGCCGAGCACGATCTTCATCGGATCGCCCTTGACGAAGCGCAGGATCACCCGCACCAGCGGATCGAACAGTCCCGCGTCGATCATCACGCCGAAGTAGAGGATGGCGAACATCAGCATCACGCCGGTCGGCGCGATCTTCTTGATGCCTTCCAGCATCATTTCGTCGATGCCTGCGCCAAAGCCACCGATCAGCGCGAACAGGATCGGGATGGTGATCAGGGCCACCAGCGGTGACAGCCGCTTGCTCATGATCAAATACATGAATGTAATGACCATGCCAAAGCCGAGGATGCTCAGCATCATCTGCGGACTCCTTGAGAAAACAGGACGTGGGAAAGGGAGGGGCGGGTGCGGAGGGGCGCGCGGAACAGGCTCAGAAGTCGTACTGCAGGCGGCCGGTCACGGCGCGCGTGCGGTCCACCGTGATCCCGGCCAGGCGGTCATGGTTGCGGCTTTCGATGACGTTGAGCATGAATCGCAGGTTGTCGCGCAGGTACCAGTTGCCGCCGAGCGTCCAGGCTTCGGTACTGCCGCGGCGCAGGTCGGGAGCGCCGTCGAGGTGCTGCGCGCCCCACATCCGGTCGTAGCGCAGCGCCACTTCGAAGGCACCGGCCTTGTGGCGGATGTCCTTCACCCTGGCGAAGCGGCCGGTCTTGCGGTCGTAGGCGCGGCTCTCGCCGGTAACGAACCAGCTGAGCATGCCGTAGCCGGCCATGACGTCGCCGCGCTGGGCGCCGTCATCGAAGGTCGCGCCGCTGAACTCGCCCTGCCATGACAACGGGCCACGGACCTGGGCGTACTCCAGCGACCACTTGTTGACGTCGGTATCGCGGCCTGCGGAGAAATCGACCAGGGTCAGGCGGCTCTCATCGGACAGATGGCCGGCGGGGCGCGGGCGGATGCGCAGAGCCGGCACACCGTTGGCGCCAGGGTTGTCGTACGCCTCACGCGCCAGCGACAGGCCCAGGTGCAGTACATCGCCGTCGCTGGGCGAGGGCGCCCAGGTCACGCGGCCGCCGGCGGCGCGCCCCTTCACCTGCCAGGCATCGATGCTCTCCAGGCTGTAGACGCTGGCGGCCCAGGTGAAGTCACCCGGATTGGCCTGCCACGAGGCACCCAGCCGGTACAGCGGCGCCAGCGTGGTACCGGCATTGCCGCGCTCCAGGAAGCTGCCGTAGTTGGAGCTGGTGCGGTCATCCAGCGAGAAGTACTGCTTGAACTGGCCGACCGTCAGCTTGCCGGCCTTGCCGAAGCTGCGTGCCAGGTAGACGTCCTTGGCTTCTACACGGTCGCCGGAGAAGTCGGCTTCCATCTTGTAGTCAACCACGAAGAACCTGCCGGAGACATCCAGCCAGGCGCGGCGGATCTCGGTGTCATCCTTGTTCGGCGTACCGCGGTTGTCATTGTCGAACGTGGCGAAGTCCAGGTGCAGGCGACCGCCCAGCGTGGCGGTGACCGGCCGCTCGTCATCAGCGGCAAAGGCCGGCGCGGCCAACGCAGCCAGGGCCATCATGGCGGCGGAGCGCGGCCAGGCAAACGTGAATTCCACAAACCCTCCCAGGTGCGCGCCAGGCGCGCGGCAATCGTGGGCACCGGATGGTGCGCGGCCGCAGTCTGGGTCGCGCAAGCTGTCATCCGCCTGTCAGCGGTTTGTGCGTTGCAGCGTAAAAGCGGCCGCTGCGCTCGCCGGGCATGGCCCGGCGCTACCCCCGTGCAGGCTCCCCGATCGCGCCGGTCCATCCATCCCCCCCGCGACGCCCGGGTAGCGCCAGGCCATGCCCGGCGGGCAGGCCGGGCGGCATGCGGTAGCATTCGCTTCCCCTCCCACGCTTGTCCCCATGCGCCTGCTGCTGGTTGAAGACAACCCGGATCTGGCCGATGCGATCATCCGTCGCATGCGCCGCAGTGGGCACGCGGTGGATTGGCAGGCCGATGGCCTGGCCGCCGCAAGCGTGCTGCGCTACCAGAGTTTCGATCTGGTGGTGCTGGATATCGGCCTGCCCAAGCTTGATGGGCTACGCGTGCTGGCCGGCATGCGCGAGCGCGGCGACAGCACGCCGGTGCTGATGCTGACCGCGCGCGACGGCATCGAGGACCGCGTGCAGGCGCTGGACGTGGGTGCCGATGATTATCTCGGCAAGCCCTTCGACTTCCGCGAGTTCGAGGCGCGTTGCCGCGTGCTGCTGCGGCGGGCCCGCGGTCAGGCCAGTGAGGTGGTGCAGGTGGGCGGCTTCCAGTTCGACAATGCTGCGCATCGGGTCACCCTGGATGGCGAGCCCATCGAGCTGCCCAACCGCGAGTACCGTCTGCTGGAAATCCTGGTCGGCCGGTTGGGCCACGTGGTCGGCAAGGATGAGATCGGCAACGGCCTGTTCGGCTTCGATGACGAGGCTGGGCCGAACGCGATCGAGCTCTATGTCGGCCGCCTGCGCAGGAAGCTCGCCGACGCGCCGCTGCGCATCACGACCGTGCGCGGCGTCGGTTACCTGCTCGAGGCCCGCGACGAAGGCGTGGACAGCGATGGCTGACGCGCGCCCGGCAGCGGCCGCGCCGGGTTCGCTGCGGCGGACCCTGCTGCTGTATCTGGGTGCGCTGCTGGCGGTGTTCGCAGTCGCCCTGCTGTTTGCCGCACGCGACTACGGCCAGCGTGCGGCCAATCGCTCCTACGATCACCTGCTGGCGTCCTCTGCACTGTCCATCGCCGATTCGGTGGCGCTGGCCGATGGCCAATGGCAGGTCGACCTGCCGTACGCGGCGCTCGACCTGCTGGCGATGGCGCCGGAGGACCGGGTGTTCTACCGCGTCGCGGACAGTCGCGGCACGCTGATCACTGGCTACGGCGACCTGCCGGTGCCACCCCGGCGCCCGGGAAGCCAACCGCAGTTCTTCGATGCGCGCTACAGCGGTGAGACCGTGCGCTTCGTGGTGGTGGGCCGCAGCTTCGCTGCTGCGTCCGCGCAGGGCGAGGTGCTGGTGCAGGTCGGCCAGACCCGGCGCGCGCGCGAGGCGGTGGCGCAGGACATGGTCAACCGGTCGCTGCTGGCGATCGGTGTGCTGTCCGGTCTGCTGCTGGCGCTGGTCGCCTTCGGTGTACACCGTGCATTCCGGCCACTGGTGAGGGTGGAACGCGAACTCTCGCGCCGTGAACCGTCGGACCTGAAGCCGCTGGATGCACGTGTGCCCCGTGAGATGGACCAGATGGTGGCGGCGCTGAACCGCTTCATGGAGCGGCTGTCGAGCAGCAACGAGACCCTGCGCGCGTTCATGGCGGAAGCCGCGCACCAGATGCGTACCCCGCTGGCCGCCCTGCGCGCGCAGGCGCAGCTGGCGCTGGATGATGACGACCCGCAGGACATGCGGCGCAGCCTGCAGGCCATCGAGCGCAATGCCACGCACATGAGCCGGCTGCTCAACCAGCTGCTCAGCGATGCCAGCGTGATCCACCGTTCGCATCTGCAGCGGTTCGCGCCGGTGGATCTGGCAGAAACCGTGCACCAGGCATTGCACGATGCGTTGCCGCAGGCCGGTCCCGCGCCGCGCGTGCAGCTGGCCGTCACTTCCGAGCAGGTGCATGTGCACGGCGATGCGCTGCTGCTGCGCGAGGCGATCAAGAACCTGGTCGACAATGCGTTGAAGTATGGCGGCGATGGTCCGCTGCAGATCGCACTGACGGTCGAGGGCGGCCAGGCGGTGCTGACCATTGCCGACCACGGCCCGGGCATCGCCGCGGCCGACGCCGAACGGGTGTTCGAGCGATTCGCCCGTGGCGAAGGCGTGCCATCCGGTGGCGCCGGCCTGGGGCTGGCCATCGTCAAACGCGTGATCGACAGCCATGCAGGCCATATCGACCTCAGCAACCGCCCGCAGTGGGGGCTGATCGCCACCATCCGCCTGCCCCGGAGCAACCCATGATCCGCCTGTTTGCCGCCGTCATCGCGCTGCTGCTGGCTCTGCCTGCGCAGGCTGCACCCGGCGATGTGCGCCGTTTCCCCGCACGTGAGACCGCCACTGCCCAGCTGCGCATCCACGGCACCACCGACATCGAGGTGTTCGCCGTGGTGATCGCCGATTACCAGCGGCTGCATCCCGGCACGGAAGTGGTGTACGAGGACATCATCACCCAGGATCTGTACGCGCGTTACCTGCAGGACCGCACCAGCCCGGCGTCGCCGGATCTGCTGATCTCCAGCGGCATGGACCTGCAGACCAAGCTGGTCAATGACGGTCATGCCCTGCCACACCGCTCGGCGCAGACCGCGGCGCTGCCGGCCTGGGCACAGTGGCGGGGCGAGGCATTCGGAATCAGCTACGAGCCGGTGGTGATGGTCCACAACACGCGCACATTGCCCGCTGCCAAGGTGCCGCATACACGCCGGCAGCTGCTGGACCTGCTGCGCGCGGAAGGCGCGCCCCTGCGCGGACGGGTGGGCACCTACGACATCGAACGCAGCAGTGTGGGTTACCTGCTGGCCACGCAGGATGCGCAGCGTGGCAGCATTGCCGGTGCGCTGCTCGGGGCGCTCGGCGACAACGAGGTGGTTCGCGAGGAGCGCACCGGGGTACTGCTGGACAAGGTCGCCAGCGGCCAGCTGTCGCTGGTCTACAATGTGCTCGGCTCGTACGCGCAGGCGCGCATCGATGCCGGCGCGCCACTGGCCATCATCGAGCCGGAGGACTACACGCTGGTGGTGCTGCGCACGGCCGTGATCCCGCGCACCGGTCCGCATCCGGAGGAGGCGCGGCGTTTCCTCGATTACCTGCTGTCGCCGCGCGGCCAGCAGGTGCTGTCGCGCGAGGCGCGGCTGATGCCGATCGTGCGCAGCGATGCCCGGCGCGATGATGCGCCCGGTCGCAGCCGGCGCCCGATCCAGCTCGGGCCGGGACTGCTGGTCTACCTGGACGCGCTCAAGCGGCGCCAGTTCCTCGATGCCTGGCGCAGCAGCGTGGAGCCGGCGGGGCGCTGATGCCCTGGTAGCGCCGGGCCATGCCCGGCGGATGCAGTGCGCTGCCCGTACAATGGCCGCATGAGCGAATACACCATCCTGATCGCCGATGACCACCCGTTGCTGCGTTCGGCGGTGGTGCAGTCATTGCGGCAGAGCCTGCCGCTTGCCCAGGTGCGCGAGGTGGCCAGTGCCGAAGCGCTCGCCGAGGCGCTGGATGCGCATCCTGACGTGGACCTGGTGCTGCTCGACCTGACCATGCCCGGTGCCCACGGTTTCTCCGCGCTGCTGCACGTGCGCGGCTCGCATCCGGACATTCCGGTGGTGATCCTGTCGTCCAACGATCATCCACGGGTGATCCGGCGCGCGCAGCAGTTCGGCGCAGCTGGTTTCATCCCGAAGTCGGCGCCCGCCGAGACCATTGGCGAGGCGGTGACGGCGGTGCTGGAGGGTGGCTTGTGGTTCCCGGCGATGGCGGCCGAGCGTTCTGAGGCCGATGCACTGCTGGCCAGCCGCCTGGCGCAGCTGACACCGCAGCAGTTCCGGGTGCTGCTGTGCCTGGCCGATGGCCTGCTCAACAAGCAGATTGCCTACACGCTGGGGTTGGCCGAAAACACGGTGAAGGTGCATGTCACCGCGATCCTGAAGAAGCTCGAATGCCACAGCCGCACGCAGGCCGCGGTGCTGGTGAAGGCGCTTGAGCCGGAAGGTGATGCGGGAGCGCCGTGAATCCGTCCCTGGAGGCTTGGCTGCCGCATCCATGCGGCGGACGCCCCCGCGAACCCAACCCGGCCGATCTCTGACAGATTTCGGTGGCCTGCCACCCACGGAAAAGGGAAAAGATCAAAAGCAAAAGCAGCCTGTCCGGCCGCCTTCTGTGGAGCCGAGCATGGGCTCGGCTCTACACGGGCAAGCGCGGCGTCGCGACCCGCTTTTGATCTTCTTTTTCTTCGCCGTGAGCGGACGAACAAGGAGCGTGTCCGACCTCAACCATGAACTGCGTTACATGTCACCCGCGATGGCGGATCAGCAACTGGCTCATCAGCGCCCGCAGCGCCGGCGGCTTCACCGGCTTGGCCATCATGCCCCAGCCTCGTTCGGCCGCCATTTCGCGCAGTCCTGCGTCGCGCTCGGCGGTCACCAGCACCACCGGCGGCCGTGCTTGCCAGTGCTCGGCCAGCACTTCGTACAGCACCGGCCCGTGATGGTCGCCCATGCGAACGTCCAGCAGCACCAGTTCCGGCACGGATTCCACGCTGGCCAGCTGCAGCGCGGCCTGGGGGCCATCGGCCAGGACCACCTCGCATCCCCAGCGCTCCAGCAGGGCACGGCTGGCTGCGCAGACATGCGGATCATCATCGATCACCCACACGCGGCGGCCGCGCAGCGGATTGTCTGCCGCCGGTTCCTGTGCCTGCGCCGGTGCCTGCGCAACAGCGGGAATCGCGTTGGCATCGCCAAGAGGTACGCCCACTGCGAACACGCTGCCTCGCCCCAGTTGCGAGCGCAGGCGGATCGGATGGCCGAGCAGGCGGCCGATACGGTCGACGATTGCCAGGCCCAGGCCGGCGCCGCGCTGGTGACCATCGTGCAGACGGCGGAATTCCTCGAAGATTTCACCCTGCAGCGCATCAGGAATGCCGGGGCCCTGGTCATGCACTTCAATCCACAACTGGTCTCCGCGCCGGCGGCAGCCGAGCAGCACCCGGCCACGCTCGCTGTAGCGCAGTGCGTTGGACAGGAAATTCTGCAGGATGCGGCGCAGCAGTGCTTCGTCGCTGACCACCACCGCGCGGGTATCCACCCAGTCCACGACCAGCCCGCGTGTCTGCGCGGCGATGCCGAACTCGCGTGCCAGCGTCTGCAGCAGCGGGCCCAGCCGGAACGCATGCACGCGCGTGGGCAGGCTGCCTGACTCCAGTCGCGCGATGTCGAGCAGGCTGTTGAGGATGGCATCCTGCGCGGCCAGTGCGGCATCGATGTGGTCGGTGGTCTGCTGTTGCGCCGGGTCGGTCAGCTTGCCGCGCAGGACGGAGACGAACATGCGCGCGGCGTTCAAAGGCTGCAGCAGGTCGTGCACCGCTGATGCGACGAAACGGGTCTTGTAGCGGTTGGCCTGTTCGGCTTCGCGGCGGGCCTCGTCGAGGTCATGGGTGCGCTCGGCCACGCGGTGTTCCAGCGCATCGGCCAGTGACCGCAGTTCGCGTGCAGCGTTCTTGTAGCTGGTGATGTCGGCGTAGCTGGTGACGAAGCCGCCATCAGGCAGCGGATTGCCACGGATCTCCAGAACGGTGCCATCGTCCTTTTCGCTCTCGCGCATGTGCGGGCGGCCACTGCGCAGGTGATTCAGGCGACGCTCGATGGCCTCGTCGATCGGCCCCGGCCCGAGCAGGCCGCGGCGTGCGTTGTAGCGGAACAGTTCTTCGATGGGCCGGCCGACACGGACCAGCCCCGGCGGGAAGCGGAACAGTTCCAGATAGCGCGAATTCCAGGCGACCAGGCGCTGTTCGCGATCAATGATCACCACGCCCTGCGGCAGGTGCTCCAGGCTGCGGCTCAGGCCGCTGTCGGCATCGGTGGCAGCCTGCAGCAATCCGTCCTGGGCGGTGCGCAGTTCCTGTGCATGCTGCTTGAGCAGGGTTTCCAGTTCGCTGCGGCTGCGCTGGCGGTGCCGGGCCAGGCGCCGGCGCTGCTGCACGAACAGCAGCAGGAACCCCAGTGCCAGCCACGCAGCGGCGCCGGCCAGGGCGGCACCGCGTCCGGCGCTGGTGGCGGCACTGGCATCGTGCAGCAGATGCAGGTTCCAGTGTTCGTCGGGCAGCGCCAGGCTCTGCCACAGCATCGCCTGCGGCAGCACCGGGTCGAGCAGGCGCACCATGCGGCCACCATCGGCCAGCACATCCTCGGTACGCACCCGCAGGGGCTGCAACGAGCGGTCGGCATACTGGCGGGCATCAAGCATCTCGCGGCGCTCGTCCGCGCCCAGCGGCCGCAGCAGGCGGTAGCGCCAGGCATCGCGGTTGGACAGGAACACCACGTCATGGTTGTCGCTGGCCAGCACCACGTCAGGGCTGTTCAGCCACTCCTGTTCCAGCGCCGACAGCTCGATCTTGATCACGATCACGCCGATGCGCTGGCCGCGGTCGTCGACGATCGCCTCGGACATGAAATAGCCGGGCACGCCGGTGGTCATGCCGATACCGTAGAAGCGGCCGCGGCCGTGGGCCAGGGCCTGCTGGTAGTAGGGCCGGTAGCTGTAGTCCTCGCCGACGTTGGTGGTCGGCTGGTCCCAGTTGCTGGCCGCGACCGCGACGCCATCGCGGCCGACCAGGGTCAGGGTGGAGGTTCGGGTGACCTGGTTGGCGCGCTGCAGTTTCAGGTTCAGCTGCTGGCGCTCGGCGGGCGAGGGCGGCGTGCGCAGTACGCGCAGCAGGTCCGGGTCCAGTGCCATCACCTGCGGCAGGGTGCCGAAGCGGTCGATACGCTGCTGCAGGCCCTGGCCGTACAGCTGCAGCTGGCGCTGGACCTGCGTGCTCTCGGCAGCCAGGGCGCTGCGCCACGCGTAGTGGCCCGCCGCGATCGCGCACAGCACGGTGCCTCCGGCCAGCGCGAGGAGGGTCAGCAGCAGCATCCGGTGGCGGCCGAGCCAGTACATGGCGGCAGTCTACGCAGTGAGGGCGGGCATGACGTGCATGCCCGCCGGATTCCGCACCGTGGCGCGGATCAGAAGTGCATCTGTGCGCGCAGTTCGAAGATCTCCGGGGTGCTGTGCACACCGCGGCGGCTGGCATCGACCTTGACGTAGTTGGCCTGGAACTTGAAATGGCTGGTCAGGTACCAGTTGGCGCCCAGGGTCAGGTCGTGCTGACGCCCCCCCAGGATGCTGCCGTCGTCCAGATCCAGGCGGCTGTAGCGTGCCACCAGCTCGACCGCGCCGTAGTCGTGGGCGGGCTTGATGTTGGCCACGGCGCCGGCGTTGTACGGACGGGATTCGCCGGTCAGCACCCAGCTGGCCATCGCGTACTGGCCGTGGCCGGTGTAGTCGGGCTTGCCGTCGTTGCGGGTGACAGTGGCCTGCAGCGCTTCGGCCTGCAGCGAGAAGGGGCCACGGATCCAGATGCCTTCCAGGCCGGTGCGGCGGATCTGGTCGGCGGTCACCAGCGCGCCGGAATCCACGTAGCGGATGTCGGTCAGGCCGGCTTCCGGGCGCGCGCGCAACCGTGCGCTGGCCTCGTGATGGACGTCACGGCCATCGCGGTAGCCGCGCGGGTTTTCCTGCGAGTAGGCCAGGCCCAGGTGGATCACATCGCCAGGCGCCTTCACCGGCGTCCACACCGCACGTACCGCCTGCGTGGTGCCGGGGTTGTCGCCCTGCAGGTCCTTGCCGCCGTAGGCACCGGCCTGCAGCAGGTACTGCGGGCGCTCCAGCACCCATTCCACACCGGTGCGGCGGCCGGCGTAGAACGCCTGCACCGGCAGCGCGGTCTCCAGGAAGCTACCGGCGCGCGAGGAGGTGTTGGCATCCAGGCCGACCGGCGTCTTCATGTAGCCGAAGCGGAAGCGGCCGATGTCGCGGCCCACGAAGGCCTTGCTCTCCAGGCGCAGGAACACGTCCAGCCAGGTGTCGGCCTGGAAGTCGTAGTACACCATCGCGTCGTACACGCCCTTCTTCTTCAGCGTGGCGCCGAATTCCTTGCGGCGCACGGCGTCGTCATCGTCCAGGCCACTGCCGGAGGAGAAATCGTTGTAGTCGTAGGCGATGTTGGCGGTGGCCGCCAGCTCGGTGCCGTCGCCGAACGCGTACTTGGTCGGCCAGTTGTCGAAATCGGCAGCGGACGCGAAGGCGGGCAGGGCGGCCAGCGACAGGGCCAGCAGGGTGGGAATGGGGCGCATGTTGGGTGCGGCTCTCTCGGATTGCGTAGGGTCAGGACAACAACGGCCGCCAGGGCCGGAACTTGGGCAGGGACGCCACGGGCCGTTCAGCCCGCGCCACCGGCCTCCCGGCGCGGTGCGATGCCGGGCCAGTGTAGGCATCCCGGCCACCTGAACCGGGGGGCTAGTACCAATAGGTTATCTGCGTTGGCGTGCCCGGCGCGTACAAAGGCGTCCATTGGTCGCCACCCTGCGCGTGGAGCGAGGGGGCGGTGACCAGCTTCCACGGTATCGGCTCCCATGCAGTTCCGGGGCCATACGTGCCTGAAAACGCCCTTCCCCGGAGTCCGCCATGCACATCCCGACCGCTGCCCCGGCGCCTGCAAAGCCGTTGCCGATCTACCGCCAGCTATACTTCCAGGTGATCGTGGCGATCGTCCTGGGCGCCATCCTCGGCCATTACGAACCCCTGATCGGCGAGAAGATGAAGCCGCTCGGCGATGCCTTCATCAACCTGGTGAAGATGATCATCGCGCCGGTGATCTTCCTGACCATCGTCACCGGCATTGCCGGCATGACCCATCTGCGCACGGTCGGCCGCGTGTTCGCCAAGGCCATGGCCTACTTCCTGTTCTTCTCCACGCTGGCGCTGGTGGTGGGCATGATCGTGGCCCACGTGGTACAGCCTGGCGCGGGCATGAACATCAACCCGGCCGAGCTGGACCAGACCGCGGTGCACAGCTACGTCGAGAAGTCGCATGACCTGACCCTGGTCGGCTTCCTGATGGATGTCATCCCGAAGACGCTGATCAGCGCCTTCGTGGACGGCAACATCCTGCAGGTGCTGTTCGTGGCCGTGCTGTTCGGCATCGCGCTGGCGTCGGTCGGCGAGAAGGGCAAGCCGATCCAGAACTTCCTCGAAGCGCTGGTGGCTCCGGTGTTCAAGCTGGTGCACATGCTGATGAAGGCTGCTCCGATCGGTGCCTTCGGCGCGATCGCCTTCACCATCGGCAAGTACGGCGTGGGGTCGTTGATCAACCTGGCCTGGCTGGTCGGTTCGTTCTACATCACCGCCTTCCTGTTCGTGGCGGTCATCCTGGGCGTGGTCTGCCGCCTGTGCGGGTTCTCGGTGTTTAAGCTGGCCCGCTACCTGAAGGCCGAACTGCTGCTGGTGCTGGGTACCTCTTCGTCCGAGTCGGCGCTGCCGTCGCTGATGGAGAAGATGGAGCGGGCCGGCTGCAGCAAGTCGGTGGTGGGCCTGGTGGTTCCCACCGGCTACTCGTTCAACCTGGACGGCACCAACATCTACATGACCCTGGCGGCGCTGTTCATCGCCCAGGCCACCAACACCGAACTGACCCTGGGCCACCAGATCGCGCTGCTGCTGGTCGCCATGCTCAGCTCCAAGGGCGCGGCCGGCGTCACCGGTGCCGGCTTCATCACCCTGGCGGCCACCCTGGCCGTGGTGCCGGAAGTGCCCGTGGCCGGCATGGCGCTGATCCTCGGCGTGGACCGCTTCATGAGCGAATGCCGCTCGCTGACCAACTTCATCGGCAATGCCGTGGCCACGGTGGTGGTCTCGCGCTGGGAAGGCGCACTGGACCGTGACCGCCTGAAGCTGGCGCTGGATGGTCGCGAAAGCGAACTGCCGCCGCCGGTCGATGCCGTGCCGGAGGCACTGCCCGCCAAGGGCTGATCCAGGTGTGTGGTACCGCGGGGCCGGTCACGTGAGTGGTGCGGCCCCGCGGCGTTTCAAGGCGTCCCATGGCTGTCATGGGCAGCGCCGAAGCTGGAAGCTGGTGGCTCCAGGTTGTCGCATACTCCAGGGAATTGTGCGGTCGCAGCATGCCTGCGACAGGATAGCGACAGGTCCGGGCGCCCCAACGGGGGTATGATCCCCTGTCCCTCTTGCCCATTCATGTATCCAACGTCGATGTCCAACGAAGATTTCAAACAGGCCGCCCTCGATTACCACCGGATGTCCCCGCCGGGCAAGATCAAGGTCTCCGCGACCAAGCCGATGCTGACCCAGCGCGACCTGTCGCTGGCGTACTCGCCGGGCGTGGCGTACGCCTGTGAAGCAATCAAGGCCGACCCGCAGCAGGCCAGCGAGCTGACCGCCCGCGGCAACCTGGTGGCGGTGATCTCCAACGGCACCGCGGTGCTGGGCCTGGGCAACATCGGCGCACTGGCCGGCAAGCCGGTGATGGAAGGCAAGGGCGTGCTGTTCCAGAAGTTCGCCGGCATCGATGTGTTCGACATCGAAGTGGACGAAACCGATCCGGACAAGCTGGTCGACATCATCGCCTCGCTGGAGCCGACCTTCGGCGGCATCAACCTGGAAGACATCAAGGCGCCGGAATGCTTCGTGGTCGAGCGCAAGCTGCGCGAGCGCATGAAGATCCCGGTGTTCCATGACGACCAGCACGGTACGGCGATCATCGTCGGCGCGGCGGTGCTGAACGCCATGGCGATCACCGGCAAGAAGATCGAGGAGGTGAAGCTGGCGACCACGGGCATGGGCGCGGCGGGCGTTTCCTGCGTCAACATGCTGGTGCAGCTGGGCCTGAAGCCGGAGAACATCCTGGCGTTCGACCGCGAGGGCGTGATCCACACCGGTCGTACCGATCTGGACCCGGAAAAGCAGCGTTACGCACGCGACACCGACAAGCGCACCCTGGCCGAGATCGTCGACGGCGCGGATATCTTCCTGGGCCTGTCGGCGCCCGGCATCCTCACCGCCGAAATGGTCAAGACCATGGCGCCGGACCCGGTGATCTTCGCACTGGCCAATCCGACCCCGGAAATCATGCCGGAAGTGGCGCGTGCGGCGCGTCCGGACGCGATCATCGGCACCGGCCGTTCGGATTACCCGAACCAGGTCAACAACGTGCTGTGCTTCCCGTACCTGTTCCGCGGTGCGCTGGACGTGGGCGCCACCGCGATCAACGAGGAAATGAAGATCGCCTGCGTGCGCGCCATCGCCGCGCTGGCACGCCGCGCTGCGACCGACATGGGCTCGGCCTACGGCGGTGAAACCCCGAGCTTCGGCCGCGAGTACCTGATCCCGCGGCCGTTCGACCGCCGCCTGCTGGTGGAGCTGTCCGCTGCCGTGGCCCAGGCCGCGATGGACTCGGGCGTGGCCGCCCGGCCGATCGCCGACATGGGCGCCTACCGTGACAAGCTGGCCCAGTTCGTCTACCGCACCAGCCTGATGATGAAGCCGGTGTACGACCGTGCACGCACCGACAAGCAGCGCGTGGTCTACGCCGAAGGCGAAGAGGAAGTGGTGCTGCAGGCGGTGCAGAACGTGGTCGATGAAGGGCTCGCACATCCGATCCTGATCGGCCGGCCTGACGTGATCGAAGCGCGCATCGAGCGCCTGGGCCTGCGCCTGAAGGCCGGTGAGCACTTCGAGATCACCAACATCAATGACGATCCGCGCTTCAACGAATACTGGCAGTACTACCACGGGCTGACCGGTCGTCGCGGCGTCACCGTGGCGGCGGCGAAGAACCTGATGCGTTCGCGGCCGACCCTGATCGCCGCGGTGATGGTTGCGCGTGGCGAGGCCGATGCAATGCTGACCGGCATCGTCGGCCGTTTCCACAAGAAGCTGGGTTATGTCCGCAGCGTGCTGCCGCTGGAGCCGAAGGTCACCTCGACCTCGGCGATGACCGGCGTCATCAACCAGCAGGGCGTGTTCTTCTTCGTCGACACGCACGTGCAGGAAGATCCCAGTGCCGAGCAGATCTGCGAGGCGACCCTGCAGGCCGCGTACCGCATGAAGCTGTTCGGCATCGAACCGAAGGTGGCGCTGCTGTCGCACTCCAATTTCGGCAGCCACGATTCCAAGGACGCGCTGAAGATGCGCCAGGTCCGCGAGCTGCTGCTCAAGCGCAATCCGCGCCTGAACGTGGACGGCGAGATGCAGGGCGATACCGCCTGGGACGAGGCGCTGCGCCAGAAACTGCTGCCGGGTTCCACCCTGCAGGGTCGCGCCAACCTGTTCGTGCTGCCCAACCTGGAAGCGGCCAACATCGCCTACAACCTGGTGCGTGTGTTCACCGATGGCGTGGCGATCGGCCCGATCCTGATGGGCGTGAACAAGCCGGTGCACATCCTGACCACCAGCGCGACCTCGCGCCGCATCCTGAACATGACCGCCATTGCTGCGGTCGATGCGCAGATCCGCAAACAGCTGGAAGCGGAAAAGAAGGCGTAATCCTTCGTCACCGCGATCGGTAGCGCCGGGCCATGCCCGGCGAGCGCGCAGCGCGGCAAATCAGGCATTCCGCCGGGCATGGCCCGGCGCAACCGCTCAGCGCTTGCCGCCTCGTGCCGGTGCCGGCGGCGGGGCATCCGAACGCGGCTTGGCGTACTCGGCCCATAGCGCCGGCAGGCCCTTGCCGGTGTGCTGCTGCCACAGCGCCAGGGTGTACTGGCCGTTGCGCAGGGCCTTGTCCAGCGCCAGCACCAGGCCGGGGTGTCCAGCTTCGGCCCATTTCAGGAAGGCCCCGGTTACCCGGTAGCCGCTTTCCACGCTCTGGGCGTTGCCCACTTTGTCCGGCAGCGCCCAGCCCGCTGCGGCATTGTCCGTGCCGTAGCGGTCGCGGGCGTAGTCGGCGATGCCTTCCACCAGCCAGCCCGGTACCCGCGTGTCGCCGTAGCTCGGGTAGCCCTGCACGATGTGCATCGCCTCGTGGGTCACCAGGTCGATGTCATCGGGGTGCTTCACCAGCCAGCCCGGGTTGATGGTGATGGTGCTCGCCTTGTCCTTCTCGCCGACGTAGGCGACGCCGTCGTAGGCCGGATCGATCACGATGTGCACCTCGGCCGGTGCCGCCGGGTGGAAGTCCGCCCGTTCGCGCAGGTAGGCGGAATAGAACGTATCGACGATGCGCTGGCGTGCCGGTGCGGCCAGCGCACCGGTCGCATCCTGGTAGTGCAACGTGATGCCTTCGCGGGTGAACTGGCCATCGAAGGCCCGGCTCTGCGACGGCTGGGCCAGCGCAATGCCGGGCAGGGTGAATGCAGCAAGTGCAAGGGGCAGCAGGCGAATGCGCATGGGGTCACCGTACAGTGGAGGGGGACAGCAGTTCGATCTCAGCCAGCTGCAGGCGTCCCGGCGCAGTTACGCGCAGGCGGTACTCGGCATAGCGTGAGGGCGAGGCGATGCGGAACGGACGGGTCTGCCGCGCAGCACTGAAGTCTTCGCCACGCCGCTGGTCCAGCGTGGTCCAGCGGCCGTCGCCGTTACGGGCTTCCAGCGTCCATCCAGCCCCCCGGATCGGCCCTTCGCCGCTGGTCAGCGTATACATCGTCGGCGCGCCATCACCCACGGCGCTCAGCATGAGGGTGGCACCCGCGCCCAGCGGAACGGCCGTGGTCGCATCGTCGTCCAACAGCGCGGGCACGGCGCGGCCATCGGCCAGCGCAGCGCGCGTGCTGCTGCCCAGCAGATCGTGCAGCATCTGCGGTCGCTGGCCCGGTGCGGTCAGCGAACGGGGCACGTCGTCGGCGCCTGTGCCCCAGCGCGAAGGCTGCGGGCCCATCTCGAAGTCCAGCGTCGCGCCCTTGGCGATCACCTCGTGCGGTACCCAGGTCCGGGTCCATGGCGTGCCGTTGATCTTCAGCGACTGGACGTAGACGTTCTCCGCGGAGTTCTGCGGCGCGTTGACGGTCAGCACCGCGCCACCCTGCAGTTCCACCCGGGCGTGCCTGAATGCCGGGGAGCCGATCACGTATTCCGGCGCGCCCATCCGCAGTGGATACAGGCCCAGCGAAGCCAGCACGTACCATGCGGAGGTCTCGCCATTGTCCTCATCGCCCGGATAGCCCTGGCCGATCTCGCTGCCCACGTACAGCCGCGACAGGATCTCGCGCACGTGCTGCTGGGTCTTCCAGGGCTGCCCGGCGTACAGATACATCCATGGGATATGGTGCGCCGGCTGGTTGCTGTGCGCGTACATGCCCATGCGCACGTCGCGCGCTTCGGTCATCTCATGGATGATGCCGCCGTAGGAGCCTGCAAACGCGGCATCGGCGGTCTCCGGCGTAGCAAAGAAGGCATCGAGCTTGGCGGCCAGCCTGTCGCGGCCACCGTACAGCGCGGCCAGGCCCTCGCCATCGTGCGCGGCGGTGAAGGCGAACGTCCAGCCGTTGGATTCGGTGTAGTCGTGGCCCCACACGCGCGGATCGTAGTCCTTGGCGTCCACGCGCCAGCTGCCGTCGGCCTTGCGGCCCTGGAAGAAGCCGGCGGCAGGGTCGAACAGGGTCGCGTAGCCGGCAGCGCGGTAGCGGAAGTAGTCGGCTTCGGTGCTGTAGCGCTCGCGCTGCGCGGCGGTGGTCGCGCGCTTGGCCAGTGCCTCGGCCATGTTGGCGATGCCGAAGTCGTTCAGCGCGCCTTCCATCGTCCATGACATGCCTTCATGCACGTCGGCACTGGCATAGCCGCGGAACGTCGAGCGATCCATGCCCTTGCGCCCTACATGGCGATCGGGCGGTACCACGGTGGCATTCTTCAGCGCCGCGGCATAGGCCTCGGCGGGATCGAAACCGCCGACGCCCTTCAGCCATGCGTCGGCGAAGGCCACGTCGGAACTGGTGCCGACCATCAGGTCCGCGTAGCCCGGCGATGACCAGCGGGCGATCCAGCCGCCCGCGCGGTACTGCTCGATGAAACCCTGCACGAGCTGGCCGGCGTCCTCCGGCGTGAACAGTGCGTACGCCGGCCACGTCGTGCGGAACGTATCCCAGAAGCCATTGTTGACGAACACCCGGCCATCGCGCACGCCACTGAAGGTGCGGCTGTCACTGCCATCGGTGTTGTTCTCGCTGGCGCTGGCCTGGTTGGCGTAACGCCACTCGGGGGCGGCAGCGCTGCCCACGTTTTCGTGGCCGGAGTTGGGATACAGGTACAACCGGTAGAGGCTGGAGTACAGCGTGGTTTTCTGGTCGTCCGTGGCATCGCCGATATCGAAGCGGGCCAGGCGCGCATCCCAGGCATCCTGGGCGCGGCCGGCCACGCTTTCCAGCGTATCCGTGGCGGAAATCTCCAGAGCAAGGTTGTGCCGCGCCTGTTCGAGCGAGATCAGCGAGGTGGCAATGCGCATGGTGACGCGGCGATCGCTGCCGGCATCGAACTTGATGTAGCCGGTCGGGCGGCCGCTGTCGATGCGTCCGCTGCTGCGCCAGGGCCGGTCGAAGCGGGCCACCACGAACATGCGGCCGGCACCGTTGGACAGGCCGCTGCGCGTGTCGGTGTAGCCGGACAGTGTCTGCGTGGCCGCATCCAGTGTCAGCCCGCCGCGTGCGTCCACATTGTCGAACAGCAGGTTGGCATCACCTTCCGCAGGGAAATCGAAGCGGAAGACCGCGGCGTGGTCGGTCGGCGCGATGGAGGCGGCGATGCCGTTGTCGAAGCGCACGTCGTAGCGGTAGGGGCGCGCGTTCTCGTGCGAGCGGTCGAAGGACAGCGCACGCTTGCTGCGGTCGGCCTCGGGCACACCGCGGCTGGCCGATGGCATCACCTGGAAGGTCTGGCGGTCGCCCATCCAGGGACTGGGCTGGTGACTCAGCGCGAGCGCCTGCAGCTGCGGGCGGTTGTTCGCATCGTTCTGCTCGTTCCAGCGGTACAGCCAGTTCAGTGCACCGGCATCGGTCACCGGGGTCCAGAAGTTGAAGCCGTGCGGCACCGCCGTGGCCGGGAAATTGTTGCCGCGCGAGAACGTGCCGTTGGCCTGCGTACCGCGGGTGGTCAGCACCCAGTCCGAGACCCGCTGCGGCACCTGCCGCGGCTGCGCATCCAGGCGCACGTCATCGATCCAGCCGGACACCGGCGCACCGTCGGCGCTGGCCACTTCCAGCTCGATGGCGACCACCCGGCGGCCGCGCAGCGCAGGCACATCGCCCAGGCGTACGGCCTTGCGCGCCCACTGCTGCGGATACAGCGTTTTCGAATCGCCCTGCGCACGCGCGCCCACGGCGATGCCGTGCTGATCACGCGCGGAGCTGGCCGATACGCGGCTGCCATCGTCCAGGCGCAGGTCCAGCGAGACGTAGGTGGAGGCCACCGTGTCCTTGTCGACGATCTCCGGCAGCACCAGCCAGGACAGGGTGGTGTCGGCGTCGATGGTCAGGTCCGTGCTGAACAGGTCGCGCCGCGCCGCGCCACCGTCGGCCTGGTAGTGCAGCGCGCGCAGGCCGCTGTAGCCGGCGTTGCGCTTGGCCGCATACGGCGCCGCCGGACCGGTGCCGATCTGCACCTGCAGCGCGCCGCCGGCCTTGGCCGGTGCGGGCTCACCTGCCTCGAACGAGGTCTGCAGGCCCTGTGCCACTGCGGGCAGGGCGGGCGTGGCGCAGGCCAGGGCCAGGGCGAGCGGAAGCAGGGCGCGGCGCGGATCGGACAGGGTCATGCAGGGTCTCCCGGAAGGGCAGGCGGCAGGCAGGACCCGCATCGGCACGTACCACGGCCAGCATCGCGCCCGCCGCCCAGGGGCGGTGGAAAGGAGCGATGCCGGTCCGGTGGGGGCGGGCCATGCGATCGGGTCGTCGGAGTGGTCCCGATCCTGCCTCAGTGCGTTGCCCCCTGACAAGTGCAATTAGTTCGATCCAAATCCGGGGAAAACGTTTCATTTCAAATTATTGACAGAGGGGATTGGATCGATTTAAAAGTGGCCGGGGTCCAGGCCCGGGAAGGCGGCGTCCTTCCCGTCCCGATCCCAACCCTTCCATCTGTCCCGGAACACCCTGCATGCCCTGATCCGGGCGGGCGGCCTGCGCTTGCTACTGCTGCCCGTCACCACCGTCCATCCACGACCCTCCCGTCCGTCCCCCACCGGCAGGACCGTCATCCGTCTCTGGAGAGCGCTTGATGAAACCCAGGTTGCTGTCGTTGTTGATGTCTTCGCTGCTGCTGTCGCCGCTGGCCGTGCAGGCCCAGTCCTCCAACGCAGGGGAGGGCGCCGATCCGCCGCGTACGCGCGACCTGGATGCGGTCACGGTGACCGGGTCGCTCATTCCGCGCGCGCAGGTGGAGGGCCCCTCACCGGTGACGACCATCACCGCCGAGCAGATCCAGGCGCAGGGTTTCACCACGGTGTTCGATGCGCTGCGCTCGCTGCCGGTCTCCAATGGGTCGGTGCAGGATTCCCAGGGAACCGGCTTCTACACTCCGGGCGCCAAGACCATCAGCCTGTTCGGTCTGGACCCCAGCTACACCCTTACCCTCATCAACGGGCGGCCGATCAACAGCTATCCGCTGGCCTACAACGGCAACACCAGCATCGCCGACATTGCCAACATCCCGCTGGGCATGGTCGAACGCATCGATGTGCTCACCGGTGGCCAGTCCTCGGTGTATGGCTCGTCGGCCGTGGCCGGCGTAGTCAACATCGTGCTGAAAGACCGCGTGGAAGGCACCCATCTGCGCTACCGCGTCGGTGGTTACAGCCAGGGCGGCGGTTCCAGCCAGCGCTTCAGCGCCAGCAGTGGACAGACCTTCGGCAACCTCGATATCAGCTACGGGCTGGAATACATCAACCAGAAGGCGATCTACGCCTTCGACCGCAGCCGCATCGACAGCGTCAACGACAACCCGACCGGGCCGCAGGATCCGTCGCGCAGCTTCCTGCGTATGCGCCAGGGGCCCAACGCCTACATCGACCCGGGCGCGGCCACCTGCGCGCCGCTGTCGAATCTGTTCGGTGGCAGCACCGTGTACGCGCACCGCGACATTTCCGGCGGTGGCTACTACTGCGGCACCCCCGACAACGTCGGCACCGCGTCGCTGTACAACGCCAGCCAGGACGTCAACGCGACCACCTTCCTGCGTTATCACCTCAGCCCGGATACCGAGTTGTACTCGGACATCCTGTTCGGCTTCAGCCGGCCGACCTACAGCGGTGGCAGCCCGTTCTGGAACAAGACCTTCTACAACCGCACCAGCGGCCAGTACGAGCAGTGGCAGCGCATCTACGCGCCCGAGGAAGTCGGCCTGGATGCCAAGGACCAGCGCGTCTACACGCGATCGCTGAACGTCACCGCCGGCGTGCGTGGCGTGCTGGGCAGCTTCGACTACGACGTTTACGTCAACCGTTCCAGCACCGATGTCACCCGCAAATCCACCGACTTCCTCGCCCGGAACGGCGTGGACGATTACTACCTGGGGCCGATGCTGGGCATGCAGGATGGCTACGAGGTCTACGCCCCGGACCTGTCGCGCCTGTACCAGCCGATCACCCGCGACCAGTACGACAGCTTCAGCGGCCTCAACCGTGCTGCATCCAGCGCGTCGCGCACAGCAGTGACGGCACTGCTGACCCATCGTTCGCTGTTCACCCTGCCGGCCGGCGACGTCGGTTTCGCGCTGATCGCCCAGGGCCAGCGCGAGAAGTTCTTCAACCAGTCGGCCGATCCCGATGCCGGTGTGCTGTTCCGCGGGCAGACCGCCGGCACCTCGGCGCAGGGCCAGCGGGACCTGTACGCGCTGGGTGCGGAACTGCAGGTGCCGATCATCGATACCTTCAGCGCCAATCTGTCCGGCCGCTACGACAAGTACGCCCTGCAGGGCGGTGGCGGCAACGGCAAGGCGACCTGGAAGCTTGGCCTGGAGTACCGGCCGATCGAATCGCTGCTGCTGCGTGGCAGCTACGCCACTGCGTTCCGTTCGCCGGACATGTTCTACCTGTTTTCCCGCGAGAGCAGCGGCTATACCACCAACACCGACCTCTACCAGTGCCGCCAGGCCGGTTACACCTCCGACAACTTCGATGACTGCGAGCAGTCCGGATTGGCGGTGTTGTCTTCCAGTACCGGCAACCGCGATCTGAAGGACATCACTGCACGCACGTTCACCTATGGTGCGGTGTGGTCGACACTGGACAACGCGCTGACGTTGTCGGTGGACTACAACTCGGTGGTGATCGAGAACGAAGTACGCATCCTCGGTACCGACAGCATCCTCGACACCGAGGCCAACTGCCGGCTGGGCGTATCGGAGAACGGGCAGACCCGCTTCGACATCACCTCGCCCACCTGCCAGCAGGTCCTGGGCCAGGTGCAGCGCAAGCCGGCCACCGATCCGCTCAACCCCAACGGTGTGGACAAGGTGTTCTCCTACCCGATCAACATCGCCAGCCAACGCCAGACCGGTGTGCAGGCAGCGCTGGACTATCGCTGGGGTACCTCCTCGGTGGGAGATTTCACGGTCAACGCGGGCTACTATCGCCCGCTCAAGCACACCACCCAGGACAAGGAAGGCGATCCGGTCTACGACCAGTTGTGCTGCGGCAATTCCAATGAACTGCAGTACCGGGCCACGCTGGGCGTGAACTGGAAGCGCGGGCCGTTCAGCGCCAGTGCGTTCGGCGTGCGCAACGCGCCCACCTGGGACAGCCGTGGCGAGCAGCGCAACATCGGCCCGTGGACCACCTGGAACGCCACGGTCGGCTACCGCATCAATGACCTGGCCAGCCTGCTGCTGACGGTCAACAACCTGACCGACGAGATGCCGCCGATCGACCGCAGCAACGGCAACTGGCCGTACTACGATCAGGGCATCTACAACGCCTACGGCCGCTCGGCCTTCCTGGAGCTGTCGCTGGACTTCCAGTAGGCCGGGCGCTGGCAGGTCCCGGCTGTCAGGGGGCGGGGGCCAGGAAAGGACAGGGGCGGCCGGGTCGCCGCCCCAGGTGCTAGAATCGCAGGCCTCGCAATCCGTTCATCGACATCCGCCATGAGCCATACCGCCACCGCGCCCGCCAACGCCGAGAAGCGCTACACCGTGCACCGCAGCGACCTGCCGCTGAGCTGCCCGACCCCGGAGATGGCGCTGTGGAACTCGCATCCGCGGGTCTACCTGGCGATCGAAGACGAACCCAACGGTGAAGCGCAGTGCCCGTACTGCGGTTCCGTGTTCGTACTGGCTGACTGAACGGCCTTCACCGATGCGTCGACTGACCGTGGTGCAGTTGCTGCCGGCGCTGCACTCCGGCGGCGTCGAGCGCTCGACCCTGGAAATCGCGTCGGCACTGGTGGCAGCCGGCCATCGCGCGCTGGTGGTGTCTGCCGGTGGCCGCCTCGTTGAACCGCTGCTGGCCAGCGGTGCCGAGCATCTCACCCTCGATATCGGCCGCAAGTCGCTGCTGACCCTGCGTCATCTGCCGACCCTGCGTCGCCTGTTCGCCGAGGTCGGCGCCGATATCGTGCACGCCCGCTCGCGCCTGCCCGCGTGGCTGGGGCTGTATGCGATCCGGGCGATGCCGCAGGCGCAGCGGCCGCACTGGGTAACCACCGTGCACGGGCTGAACTCGCCCAGCCGCTACAGCGCGGTGATGACCAGCGGCGAGCGCGTGATCTGTGTCTCCAACAGCGTGCGCGAATACGTGCAGCGCCACTATCCGACCGTGCCGGAGGACCACCTGCGGGTGATCCCGCGTGGTGTCGATGTCAGTCAGTTCCCGCGGGTGGCGCGCGGTGATCGCCGGCCGCGCCTGTCGCTGGTGGCGGACTACCCGTGGCTGGCCGGGGTGGACGGGCCGCTGCTGCTGCTGCCGGGCCGTGGCACGCGCCTGAAGGGGCACGCGCATGCGCTGCAGCTGCTGGCCGACGTCCGCGCTGCCGGCGTGCCGGCGCAGCTGTGGATGCTGGGCACCGACGAGCCGGGGCGCGAAGCCTATGTGGCCGACCTGCGCCGCCAGGCCGCCACGCTCGGCATCGCAGACGCGGTCCACATCAGCACGCCGACCGCCCGCATTGCCCAGGCCTATGCCGCCAGCGATCTGGTGCTGCAGCTGTCCGACAAGCCCGAAGCCTTCGGCCGTACCGTGGTGGAAGCACTGTCGGTGGGCCGACCGGTGCTCGGCTGGAACCACGGTGGGGTGGGCGAACTGCTGCAGCAGCTCCAGCCCACCGGTGCGGTGCCGCTGGGAGATGCGCAGGCACTGGGTGAACGTGCGCTGGCCCTTCTGGCGCAGCCGCCATCGTTGCCGGGCCGTATCCCGTTTACCCTGCAGGCCATGCAGCGCGATACCCTCCGTCTCTATGCCGACCTCGCAGGCTGACACCGCAGCCGTCCTGCGCGATGAACGCGCCGGGCGCTGGGCGCCCTGGTGGGTGCTTGCCTACGTGGCGTTGTGGCCGCTGCCAGGCATCGCCGAGACCGTCCTGGGCCTGGGTGCAATCTATGCCGCAGTGCGCATGGTCATCCGCCGCCTGCAGCGCCGGCCGCATCTGCTGAGCCCGGCGGCCTGGGCGCTGACCTCGATCCTGTTCCTCGGCTACTGGTTGCCGCAGGCATTTTCCGCATTCGATGCGATCGACCCGTCGGCCTCGTGGACCAAGGCGGCAGCAGGCCTGCGCTACCTGCCCTTCATGTGGCTGGTAGCGATCGCAGTGGCCACGCCGGAGCGGCGCAGACTCACCCTGGGTGGACTGGCGGTGATCACCGGCGCCTGGACGCTGGATGCGCTGGTACAGGCGGTGGCCGGCACCAGCCCATGGTTCTGGTCGCTGGAGCAGCTCAAACTGGCAATCAGCGGGCGTGCGCTGTGCCCGGCCGATGAAGCGGCGTTGGCCGACCGGCTCAGTGGCGTACTGGGCCCGTGCAACCTGAAATTCGGCCAGGTGCTGGCCAGCCTGTCGCCGTTCCTGCTGCTGCCGCTGGCGCGCCGCTTCGGTGCTGCCGGCTGGCTGCTGGCCGCTGCGGCCCTCGGCAGTGTGTTGCTGCTGGCCGGCTCACGCGCCTCGTGGATCACCTTCGCGCTCGTGCTGGCCTACAGCGGCATGCGCCAGTTCGGCTGGAAGCGGCTGGCGCTGTTGGCGATGGTCGGGGTCCTGGGGGCCGGGGTCCTGGTTGCCAGCGTGCCGCAGCTGCGCGAGCGCGTGCTGCGCACGACGATGGCCTGGGAGGGGGACGAGACGGGCGTCGACCAGGCGCTGTCCGGGCGTGCGCGGATCTGGAGCGCAGCGGCCTGCATGATCGAAGCACATCCGATCAACGGTGTCGGCGCGCGTGGCTTCCGCGATGCGTATCCCGCCTGTGTCGCAGGGGAGGGAACCGCGGTGTGGGGCGCGGAACCGGCCCTGCACGCGCACCAGATCGTGCTGGAGATCCTGGCCGAGACCGGCGTGCTGGGCCTGCTGTTGTGGCTGGCCGCCGTGGCACAGGCCTGGCGGGCGTGGCGCTTCGCACCGACCGCGGCCCGCGAGCGGGCGCGGCCGGCGATGCTGGCGCTGGCAGTCACCGTGTTCCCGCTCAACACCCACCTGGCGTTCTACTCTGCGTTCTGGGGTGGGCTGACCGTGCTGCTGGCGGCGCTGTTCGCCGGCAGCCTGCTGGCGCGTGACGCGGATGACTCACCACGCGTCGGCTGATCGCAGATCCATGACCGTTTGACTGTTTCAGTTCAAGGTGCAAACGTCGCTGCGACGACCCCTGAAGTTGCTGCCCTTGTTGTAGTACCGAGTGCAGGCGTCTAATGCCAATCTTCACCCCTCCCAGCAGTTGGGCGGGGGGCACAGAACAGGAGTCTTGAGATGAAGATCGCTTATGTGGCGACTGCTGCAGCACTCTATATCGCCATACTCTCCATCATCGTGTTCAAGGCAGCCCTGGATCAGGGCAATGTCGTAAACATGATCTTCTCGGCGTCGTCCTTCACGATCCTTCTTTCACTGATCAAGGTGATTGTGGATGACGTGCGACTCCATCGGTCGTCTGGCTATCCCGGGCAGCGCTGATAAAGTTCCTGTGCTGTCTCGGGTCGCCATTCTGTTCCACGGTTATTTGTAGAAGTCGCTGCGCCCGCCGGGCTGGCGCTTGAAGCGGCGATGGATCCACAGGTACTGGTCAGGGGCTTCGCGCACCATCTCTTCGATCGCCTGGTTGACGCGCGCGGTATCGGCTTCCACATCCTCGCTCGGGAAGTTCTCCAGCGGCGCGCCGATCTTCAGGAAGTACTTCCCGCCTTCGCGGCGGTGGAAGTACGGAATGACCGCGCAACCGGTCATCCGCGCCAGCTGGTGGGTGGCGGTGATGGTGGCGGCGGTGTGGCCGAAGAACGGAACGAACACGGTGTCCTTGCCACGCATGTCCTGGTCGGGGGCATACCAGAGGAAGCCGCCCTTCTTCAGGTGGCGCACGGTGGCGCGGATGTCCTCGTTGGCGAACATCGCCTTGGCATAGCGCAGGCGGCCGAACTTCACCGCCCACTCGTACACTGGATTCTTATGTTTACGGTACATGCCGGACAGGTCGACGTAGTCGCACAGCAGGCGGCCGCACATCTCCAGGGTCATGAAGTGCCCGGACACCAGCAGCACGCCGCGACCCTCGGCCTGCATCTGCCGCAGGTGCTCCAGCCCTTCGATCTGCACCTGCGGGCGGATGCTGTCGATGCTGCCCCACCAGGCACGGATGCACTCGAACACGCCCACGCCCAGGGCATCGAAGCTGTCGCGAACCAACCGCTTGCGCCAGGCATCGTCCTTTTCCGGGAAACACAGTGCGAGATTGACCTCGGCTGCACGGCGACGGCTTCCGGCCAGGCGCCAGGCGATCGACCCCACCCCGCGACCGAGGGCGCGCTGCAGCATCCACGGCAGGCGGGCGATGGCGAAAGCGCCGTACATGGCGGCGAACATCGGCCAGTTGCGGGGATCGCGCAGTGACGGGCGGACGGCAGTGGAGGCATCGGACATGGCGCCATTCTAGCAATCCGGCTGCGTGTCTTTCCCGGGGGTGTCCCGTATCCTTGCCGCATGCGCAAAGACCCTGTCGAATGGATCCTGCGCGGCCTGTATTCGGTCGTGCTCTACATCCTGCTGCCGATCACCGTGTACCACCTGGTCTGGCGCGGCTTCCGGGTCCGTGAGTATTTCCGCCGCTGGGACGAGCGCTACGCCTCCTATCCCCAGCCCAGCGGCCAGCCACGGGTCTGGCTGCATGCGGTCTCGGTGGGCGAGGTCAACGCCGCCGCGCCGCTGGTCAACGCCCTGCGCCAGCAGCGCCCGGATATCCGCTGGGTCATCACCACCATCACTCCCACCGGCTCCGAGCGCGTGCGCGCGCTGTGGGGCGATGCGCTGGACCACGTCTACCTGCCGTATGACGTGCCCGGCAGCGTCAACCGTTTCCTCGGCCACTTCCAGCCCAGCCTGGCGCTGATCCTGGAAACCGAGCTGTGGCCGAACATGCTGTTCGGCTGCCGTGACCGCGACATTCCGGTCTATATCCTCAATGCCCGCCTGTCGGCCCGCTCGCTGCGTGGCTACCGGCTGCTGGCCGCGCTGATCCGCCGCGCGCTGCGCACGGTGACATGCGTGGCGGCCCAGTCGCAGGACGACGCAGAGCGCTTCGTGCAGCTGGGGGCGGCGCCTGACCAGGTGCAGGCACTGGGCAACCTCAAGTTCGACATCGCCACGCCGGACGTGCAGGCCTTCATCGAACACTTCCACGCACGGGTGCCGGCCACGCGACCGGTCTGGATCGCGGCCAGTACCCATGATGGCGAAGAGCAGGCGGTGATCGATCTGCACCGGCGCCTGCGCCAGCACCATCCGGACCTGCTGCTGCTGTGGGCACCCCGGCATCCCGAGCGCTTCCCGAAGGTGGAGGCGCTGGCGCGCGAGCAGGGCTGGAACGTGGCGACCCGCCGTGCGCAGCAGTGGCCGTCCGCCGATACCGATGCCTTCATCATCGACACCCTGGGCGAACTGATGCCGTTCTATGGCTGTGCGCAGGTTGCCTTCGTCGGCGGCAGCCTGCAGCCGATCGGTGGCCACAACCTGCTGGAACCGGCGGCGATGGGCACTGCCGCGGTGACCGGTCCGCACCTGCACAATTTCTCGGAGATCTCGCGGCGCATGCGCGAGGCCGGTGCGCTGTTGATCGGCGAAGACGTGCAGGCGGTCGGCGGTCTGCTGCAGCACCTGCTCGAGGATCCGCAGGCCCGCGAGGACATGGCGCACGCCGGATGCACGCTGGTCAGCAATGGGCGCGGCGCGCTGCAGCGGACGCTGGCGCTGGTGGCCCCGCACCTGCCACCGCCCCGCGGCTGAGCCGCACGCGGCGCGCTCGCCGCCGTACTGTCGCGATCAACTGGATTAAGCTTGCTTGACGGCCATCGTTCTGTCGCCGCAGGACCGATTGCCGACGCCGCAACGTGCCTCGGATCACACCTCGCGGCATGCAGATGCAAATTGACTATCGATTGCCAACACAGGCTGCCAGCCTGATGTCGACCGTGCTTGGACGGCATCAAGGGAGCTTGAGATGAGCGGCAGCGATGGCCATCGGCTTGGAATGGATCATCTGGGCGTGATCCTGATGACGTTGCTGCTCGGTGGCAGTGTCATCGCACGGGTCGGTCAGTACACGGCGGCGCAGGCGGGGCCGGCCGTCGTTCTCAGTCTGCTGCTCGCAGCCCTCGGTGCGGCGCTGGTGCTGGCATGCCTGTACAGGGTGGTGACGCAGGCGGATATGGCCGATGGCCTGCATGGCCTGCTGGTGGCCGGCTGGGGGCGGTCGATTGCCCGCGTACTGTGCCTGGCGTTGTTGCTGGAGTGCACGGCGACGCTGGCGGGTGCGGCGCAGTCCGGGGCTGGCCATCTGCATGCGGCACTGGCGGCGGCGGGCGCATCCAGCGCCGGTACGCTGCCGGTGCAGGTGACGGCCGCTGCAGGCCTGCTGCTGTTGGGAGCCACCACGCTGATGCGACCGGCGCGGACGGTGCTGCTGGTGTGCGCGCTGTTGACCGTGAAGATCGGCATCGGCGTGCTGCTGCTGGCGCTGGCGGCCCGGTATGTGCACTACGCGCACTGGATCCCATGGGTTCCCCCCGCCACTGCACCGTATCGCTTCGGCCTGGGAGGCGTGCTCGCTGCGGCTGTGCCGCTGCTGGGCATCTTTGCCAGCGCCGGCCTGGCACTGGGTGTTCCCGGGTTGCCTGTTGGCGGGCTGGCGCGACGCCCACTGACGATGCTCATGGTGCTCGTCGCGGCGACGCTGATGCTGATCGCGCTGGCCGCACTGCAGGCGGGCCTGGTCGACTATCCAGCGCTGGCCAGCAGCCGGCCCTTGATGGTTGCGCTGCGAAGCCATCCCCAGTTGTCCTGGATGTTGCCGTGGCTGCCGCTGGCAGGCTATGCAGGGTTGGCGGCGCTGCAGCTGGTGCTGCTGATGCTGGCGACGCGGCTGGCGCTGCCGCTGTGGCCGCTTGGAAACGAGGGCGACCCACCGGCGGCGTGCGTGGCGACCGTGGCGATCATCCTGTTGGCGACCCTGCTGGCGCTGTGGCTGCCGGCCGGCGTCTTGCCGACGATGCCGGGGCCGGTGGGACTGCTGGTGGTGGCCGCCTTGTGCCTGGGAGGACTTCAGCGGCGCAGGGAGGTGACGCGCTCGCCTGCCGACGCCGTGCTGGGCATGGCGGCAGCAGCGTTGTGCCTGCTGCCGCTCCTGCGCTAGATCACATCGCCGCGGCACAAACAGAAAAGCCACCCGGTCGGGTGGCTTTCCGTCAACGCGGGTGACGACTTACTGCGTGGTCGTGGCGGGATTGCCCGCGTCCTGGGTCAGCAGGCGATTGATGTCCTGCAGTTCGGCCACGTCCAGCGCGCCCAGCGACTGGCTCAGCAGCAGGCGGTTCTGCAGGAAGGTGTAGCGGGCCTGCGCGTAGTCCAGCTGTGCCGAGAACAGGATGCGCTGGTTCTGGATCACGTCCAGCACCGTGCGGGTACCCACTTCCAGGCCGACCTGCGAGGCGTCGTACGCGCTCTGTGCCGAGACGACGGCCAGGCGGCGTGCTTCCACCTCGCTGATGCCCTGCACCAGGGTCTGGTAGGCATTGCGGGTGTTGCGATCCAGCGCGCGCTTCTGCTGTTCGTAGCCATCCTGGGCGATGTCACGCTGGGCCAGCGCCTGGCGCACGCCGGACTGGGTGGCGCCGCCGGCGAAGATCGGCACGCTGAGGGTCAGGCCGATGCTGTTGGTGCGCGCATCCGGGGACAGCGAACCCGAACCGGTGCTGTCGCCCCAGGTCGCGGTCTTGCCCCAGCTGCCGCCCAGCGACAGCGTCGGGTAGTGGGCGCCACGGGCGGCCTGCACGCCGGCCTCGGCCGCGCTGACCTTCAGCTCCTGCGCCTTCAGCGACGGGTTCTGGCTGGTCGCCTGCTGCACCAGTTCATCGATGTTGCCGCGGTTGGCCGGCACTTCGGGACGGAAGTCGGCCGGCAGCCCCTTGAGGTTCAGCACCGGCTGGCCGGTAAGTTCGGTCAGCGCCTGGTAGTTATCGGCCAGGGTGTTCTGCGCGACGATGGTGTTGGCGCGCGCCTGGTCATACTGCGCGCGCGCTTCGTGCACGTCGGTGATCGGCGCCAGGCCCACTTCCAGGCGCTTGTCGGCGAAGTCGAACTGCTTCTTCGCGGCCGCTTCGTTGGTCTGTGCGGCATTCAGCGATTCGATCGCCACCAGCACGTTGAAGTAGGCCGCCGAGGTGCGGACGATCAGGCTGTCGTTGGCCGAATCCAGGGTGAAGTCAGCCGCCTTGCTCAGTTCGCGCTGCGAGCGCAGGTTGTTGATCTGCGTCCAGTTGAACAGGGTCTGCGAACCGTCGATCGTGTAGTTGCGGCGCTTGCTGCTGACCGTGCCGGTATTGGCATCGGCGTTGGCTTCGCTGCGTGTGCGGTTCAGCGTGGCCTGGCCGTTGATCTGCGGAAGCAGGGCAGCGCGCGCCTGCACGGCGCCTTCCTTGTCGTACAGCCGGGTGGATTCGGCGGCCGACAGCTGCGGATCGCCGTTGCGCGCCATCTCGTAGACCTGCAACAGGTCAGCGGCATGGGCAGACAACGGCAGCAGGGCAGTGGCCAGCGCAACAGCGAGGGATCGGCGGATCATTGCGGCTTCCTTGGACTCAGAGGTGGAACTGGGGTGCCGGGGCGGCACCGCGCAGGTAATCGATATCGGTCTCGAACAGGGATTCGGTGCTGCCATCGGCCTTGATCAGAAGCGCTTCCATCGCCGGCGAACGGCCCTGGATCACGAACAGGCGACCACCCGGACGCAGCCACGAGGCGAACTGTGACGGCACCACGTTGACAGCACCAGTGACACAGATCACGTCAAAGCGACGTTCGGTCTGCCACGCCAGCGCGTCAGCCACTTCCACCCGGACGTTGGTACCCAGGCCGGAGGCATCCAGCCGCGCGCGCGCGGCGGTCGCCAGTTCCGGGTCGATCTCCAGGCTCAGCACGTCGCGCGCCAGCGCGCCGATGCAGGCGGCCAGGAAGCCGCTGCCCGTGCCGATCTCCAGCACTTCGTCACCCGGTTGCAGGTCCAGCGCCTGCAGGGTACGGCCCTCGATGACGGGCTTCATCATCTTCTGGCCATTGCCGATCGGCAGTTCAACATCGGCGTAGGCCAGTGCCCGGTGCGCGTCGGCGACAAAGGCCTCGCGCGGCAGGCGGGCCAGGACGTCGAGCACCTTGATGTCCAGCACGTCCCAGGGACGGATCTGCTGTTCCACCATCAGTTCGCGGGCGTGGGCGTAATCAATCGTCATGAGGTTCAAATCCAGCGCAGTGGGCCGGCCATTTTACCGGTGCCGGAGGCCGGCGGCGCGCCCAGAGCATCCGCTGCCGGGGGGCCGGGGTCGCAGTGCCGGAAGTCATCGCGACCACCGGTTCGTTCAGCTTTGCCGTTTCAGCCGGTTCCGGCTCCTCCGGGCGCATAGGCGCGCAGGAAGAAGTCGACGCTGGCCGCCACGTGGGTGACAGGATCGATCTCCACCGATGACAGTGGCATGCCGCACATCATATGCATGTGCACTTCACCCTTGACCAGGGTCAGGAACTGCTGCCCGGCCAGGTGATGGTCGGGAATCTGCAGCTCGCCCCGCTCGCTGCGCGAGCGCAGGAAGTCGGCCAGCGCCTCGCAGGTGCGCTCGGGCCCGGCCTGCCAGAACAGCTCACGCAGGCGTTCGTCGGTCTCCGGGGCCATCATCACCCGTTGGATCGAGATCGCCGCGTCGGAGGTGATCAGCTTGAAGAAGGCCAGGCCGATCCCGATCAGCTGGTCTCGCAGTGGCCCTTCGGCGTCGGCCACGAACAGCGCATCCGGCAGCATCTCGATGCATTTGGACTGCACCGCCTCGGAGAACAGGGTCTCCTTGTCGCCGAAATGGCTGTACACCGTCAGCTTCGACACGCCCGCCTGGGCAGCGATGCTGTCCATGCTCACACCGGTATAGCCCTGTTCGATGAACAGGGTCTTGGCCGCCTCGAGGATCGCCGCGCGCTTGCCAAGATCCTTGGGACGCCCGGGTCCGGCGGCCTTGGCAGCAGGCTTGGCCGACGGCTTGCGGGAAGTGGAAGAACTCATTGCGGTAATACTAGACCAAGCGGTTCGATATTTATACTATACCGGCCAGTTTACTAAATTGGGCCGGACGTTGCGGCTCCCCTGCTGAACTCAGTGTTGTCAGGACGTTGACCGATGAAGATCGTGCGCTGGATGGGCGGTATCGTGTGGGTGGCTGCGCTGGCAGCCTGTTCGGGACAGGAGCAGGCGCCACCGGCGGCCGTGCCGGTGCTGGTGGTGCATCCCGGCGAGCAGGTCGGGCAGGCGCCGGCGGCGTTTCCCGGTACGGTCCGGGCACGCCAGGAGAGCCCGCTGTCGTTCCGCGTCGGCGGCAACCTGGTCAAGCGCCATGTGGACGCCGGCCAACGGGTGAAGAAGGGCGATGTGCTGGCCGAGCTGGATGTCGCCGACTTCGCCCTGCAGGCGCGCGCCTCGCAGGCGCAGCTGGCCGCGGCCGAAGCCGATCTGGTACGCGCCCGCGACGATCTCAAGCGCTACCAGGTGCTGGCCGACCAGCAGCTGGTCAGCCGCTCGCAGCTGGATCAGCAATCTGCCGCGTTCAAGGCCGCGCAGGGCCAGGCCAACGCGGCCCGGGCCAACCTGGACGTGCTGCGCAACCAGGCCGGCTACGCCCAGCTGCGTGCGCCGGCCGATGGTGTGATCGCCAGCCGTGAGGCGGAAGCCGGGCAGGTGGTGGCCGCGGGCCAGACCATCTTCAACCTGGCCGCAGACGGTGGCCGCGAAGTGCTGATCGACCTGCCGGAAGCCACCATCCGCGACTACGCGGTAGGCCAGCCGGTGGAAGTGGAGTTGTGGAACCGCCCGGGGCAGCGCCTGCCCGGCACGATCCGCGAGATCGCCGCCGCCGCCGATCCGCAGGCGCGGACCTACGCAACCCGGGTCAGCCTGCCCGCCGATGTACTGGCCGATGTCGAGCTGGGGCAGAGCGCGCGCGTGTTCAGCAGCGCCGGCCGCCACGGCACCCTGCAGCTGCCGATGGCCGCTCTCCAGCGCGGTGCAGGTGGCGCAACCAGTGTGTGGGTGGTGGACCCGGCCAGCAGCACGTTGAAATCGGTCACCGTCAGCACGGGCGCCTATGGCATCGACGCCGTGCCGGTGCTGTCCGGAGTGGACGCCGACGACTGGGTGGTGGCTGCGGGCGGCCATCTGCTGCGATCCGGCCAGCAGGTCGTGGCGGTGGACCGGCAGAATCGCCCGGTGCTGAAGCCCGCAGCGCCGGCTGCCGCACCGAAGGCGAAGGAGTAAGCCTGTGCGCCGTTTCAATCTATCCGAATGGGCGCTGGGCAACCGCGCGCTGGTGCTGTTCGCCATGCTCGCCTTCGCCCTCATCGGCGCCTGGTCGTACAAGCATCTGGGCCAGTCCGAGGATCCGCCGTTCACCTTCAAGGTGATGGTGGTACGCACGATGTGGCCGGGCGCGACCGCCGAGCAGGTCTCGCGCCAGGTGACCGAGCCGATCGAGAAGGCGCTGCTCAACACCGGGCAGTACGAGTTCATCCGCTCCTACTCGCGCCCGGGCGAGTCGCAGGTGATCTTCGCGGCCAAGGACAGCCTGCGCTCCAAGGCCATTCCGGACCTGTGGTACCAGGTGCGCAAACGCGTGGGCGACATCAAGCCGAACCTGCCGCGCGAAATCGTCGGTCCGTTCTTCAACGATGAGTTCGGCGACACCTTCGGCAACATCTACGCGCTGACCGGGCAGGGCTTTGACTACGCCGTGATGCGTGACTACGCCGATCGCATCCAGCTGGAACTGCAGCGGGTGCCGGACGTGGGCAAGATCGAGCTGCAGGGCCTGCAGGACGAGAAGGTCTGGATCGAGCTGTCCAACACCAAGCTGGCCACGCTGGGCGTGTCGCTGCAGCAGGTGCAGCAGGCGCTGGCCGACCAGAACGCGATCAGCGCCACCAGCTTCTTCGAGACCCCGACCGATCGCGTGCAGCTGCGCGTGACCGGCCAGTTCCAGAGCATCGATGACATCCGGCGCTTCCCGATCCAGGCCGGCGACCGCACCGTGCACCTGGGCGATATCGCCGAGATCAAGCGCGGCTTCGCCGATCCGGCGTCGCCGAAGATGCGCTTCATGGGTGAGGATGCGATCGGCATTGCGGTCGCGATGAAGGACGGTGGCGACATCCTGAAGCTGGGCTCCACGCTGGATGCCGAGTTCGAGCGCCTGCAGAAGACGCTGCCGGCGGGCATGCACCTGCGCAAGGTCTCCGACCAGCCGCATGCGGTGGAAGAGTCGGTGGGTGAGTTCGTGCAGGTGCTGACCGAAGCGGTGGTGATCGTGCTGCTGGTGAGCTTCTTCTCGCTGGGCCTGCGCACGGGCCTGGTGGTGGGCGTGACCATTCCGCTGGTGCTGGCGATGACCTTCTTCGTCATGCACTACTTCGATATCGGCCTGCACAAGATCTCGCTGGGCGCGCTGGTGCTGGCGCTGGGCCTGCTGGTGGACGATGCGATCATCGCGGTGGAGATGATGGCCACCAAGATGGAACAGGGCTACGACCGCCTGCGCGCGGCCAGCTTCGCCTGGGAATCCACGGCGTTCCCGATGCTCACCGGTACGCTGATCACGGCGGCAGGTTTCCTGCCGATCGCCACAGCGGCGTCAAGCACCGGTGAGTACACCCGTTCGCTGTTCCAGGTGGTGACCATCGCACTGGTGGTGTCATGGATTGCGGCGGTGCTGTTCATTCCATACCTGGGTGACAAGATGCTGCCGGATCTGTTCAATCCGCAGCTGCCCAAGCCGGACAGCCTGGCCGGTCGCTGGCGTGCGAAGCGCCTGGCCTGGGCCGATCGCCATCCGGCGCTGCTGCGCTGGGTCGCACCGAAGGAGCATGCACACGACCACGATCCGTACCAGCGGCCGTTCTACACGCGTTTCCGCCGTTTCCTGGACATGTGCCTGCGCCACCGCTGGTGGGTAATCGCAGCAACGGTGGCCCTGTTCGTGTTCTCGTTGCTGATGTTCCGCTTCGTGCCGCAGCAGTTCTTCCCGGATTCGACCCGCCCGGAACTGATGGTGGATATAGAACTGGCTGAAGGCGCGTCGCTGCAGGCCACGCAGGCGCAGGCCAGCAAGCTGGAAAAGCTGCTGAAGGGCCGTGAGGGCATCGCCAACTACGTGGCCTATGTGGGTACCGGTTCGCCGCGCTTCTACCTGCCGCTGGACCAGCAGCTGCCGGCGACCAACTTCTCGCAGTTCGTGGTGCTCACCGAAGACGCCAAGGCGCGCGAGGCCACGCGCGACTGGCTGCTGAAGGACGTGATCCCGCAGTTCCCGGATGTGCAGATGCGCGTGACGCGGCTGGAGAACGGTCCGCCGGTGGGCTACCCGGTGCAGCTGCGGATCTCCGGCGAGCACATCGAGCAGGTGCAGGCGATCGCACGCCAGGTACAGGACAAGGTGCGGGAGAACCCGCATGTGATGAACGTGAACCTGGACTGGAGCGAGCCGAGCAAGGTCGTGCGGCTGGTGCTGGACCAGGACCGTGCGCGCGCGCTGGGCGTGAGCAGTGCGCAGGTGAGCCAGCTGCTGGGCACTTCGCTGTCGGGCATGAGCGTGAGCACCTATCGCGAGGGCAACCGCCTGATCGAGATGCTGCTGCGGGGTCCGGAGAACGAGCGCGTGCAGCTGGGCATGCTGGGCAGCCTGGCCATTCCCACAGCCAATGGCACGTCGGTGACGCTCTCGCAGGTGGCGCGCCTGGAGTACGTGTTCGAGGACGGCATCATCTGGCATCGCAACCGCCTGCCGACCGTGACCGTGCGTGCCGATATCAGCGACGGCAGCCAGGCGCTGGACGTGGTGCAGCAGATCCTGCCGACGCTGGATGGCATCCGCGCTGCACTGCCGAGCGGTTACCTGCTGGAAACCGGCGGAACGGTGGAGGATTCGGCACGTGGCCAGGACTCGATCAAGGCAGGCATGCCGTTGTTCCTGATCGTGGTCGCAACGCTGCTGATGCTGCAGCTGCGCAGCTTCTCGCGTGCCGCGATGGTGCTGGTGACGGCACCGCTGGGCATCATCGGCGCGACCTTGTTCCTGCTGCTGTTCCGTGCACCGTTCGGGTTCGTGGCGCTGCTGGGCACGATCGCGCTGGCCGGCATGATCATGCGCAACTCGGTGATCCTGATCGACCAGATCCAGCAGGACATCGATGCCGGGCATGATCGCTGGCATGCGATCATCGACGCGACGGTACGGCGTTTCCGCCCGATCGTGCTGACCGCCCTGGCGGCGGTGCTGGCGATGATTCCGCTGTCGCGCAGCGCGTTCTATGGCTCGATGGCGATTTCGATCATGGGCGGGTTGATCGTGGGTACCGTGCTGACCCTGGTGTTCCTGCCGGCGCTGTATGCGGCGTGGTTCCGGGTGAAGCCGGATGAATCCGGGGCGTAATGCCCCCGGGTTCCAGGACCACCGCCTCTGGCAGGTGCCAACCCTGGTTGGCACGGCTCTGCTCGCGGGATCTGCTTTCTGTAGAGCCGAGCCATGCTCGGCTGCTCTTTGCGCGATGATGGGATGAGTCGAGCATGGCTCGACTCTACAGAAGCATCCACGCATGGCGTGGATCTACTGCAGTTGCAGGCCGCTCCGCAGCAGTGGCACCAGCCACTCCAGGAATACGTGCACGCGCTGTGCCCGATGCTGCCGATGCGGTTGCAGCAGGGTCACCGGCAACGGTTGTGCGACGTGCCGTGGCATCACTTCCACCAACGTGCCGGACTGCAGCTCGTCCTGCACGTCATAGCGCGGAATCTGCAGCAGTCCCAGTCCGGCCACGCAGCAGGCGATCGAGGCTTCGGCGCTGTTCACCCGCACCCAACCCTGCATGGGCAGCGTGCGCAGCTGGGTTCCGTCCTGCCATTCCCACGGTTCCACCCGCGCGGTCGTCGGCGAGGCGTAGTTCACCGCCCGGTGCTGCTGCAGGTCCGTCGGTTGCTGCGGGACGCCGTACGCGCGCAGGTAGGACGGCGCGGCCACGTTGACGAAGTCCAGCGTGCCCAGCGTGCGCGAAACCAGGCTGGAATCGCCCAGCTGGCCGACCCTCAACACCGCATCGCAGCCTTCCTCGATCAGGTTCACTGCGCGGTCGGTCATGCCCAGATCCACCTCCACCTGCGGGTAACGGGCGAAGAAGTCAGGCAGCGCCGGCGCCACGATGCGCCTGCCGATGCGGCTGGGTACGTCGATCCTCAGCAGGCCGACCGGCTGCGCGTCCTCCTGGCGGAACAGCGATTCGGCATCTTCGACCTCGGCGATCAGGCGCAGGCAGCGGGCGTGGAACACATCGCCATCGTGGGTGGTGGAGACGCGTCGCGTCGAGCGTTGCAACAGGCGCGTACCCAGCCGCTGCTCCAGTTCGGCGACCGCCGCCGATACCGTGGAACGGGGCAGTCCGAGCTGGTCGGCGGCGCGGGTGAAGCTGGCGCACTCCACCACCCGGCTGAAGATGCGGAAGCGGTCGATCCGATCCATTGTTCGCTCGATCTGGAAAGTTAAGTCAATGTTGCGGGCTTTATCCGCATTTTCCGCACGATATCGTCATTGGGGCAGGGTTGCCATCCCGGACAGCCCCACTCCGAGACCGAAGCCATGACCGACCACTCCCTCAAGGGCAAGACCGTGCTGATCGCAGGCGGTGCCAAGAACCTCGGTGGCCTGCTCGCCCGCGATTTCGCCGCCCACGGCGCCGGGGCCATCGTCATCCATTACAACAGCGACGCCAGCCAGGCCGACGCCGAAGCGACCGTCGCGGCGGTCCAGGCTGCGGGCAGCAAGGCCGTGGCCCTGCAGGGCGACCTGACCTCCGCTGCCGCCATGGAGCGCCTGTTCGCCGACGCTGTCGCAGCCGTCGGCCGTCCCGATGTCGCCATCAATACCGTCGGCAAGGTCCTGAAGAAGCCGCTGCTGGAGATCAGCGAAGCGGAGTACGACGAGATGAGCGCGGTGAATGCCAAGGCGGCGTTCTTCTTCCTCAAGGAGGCCGGCCGTCACGTCAATGATGGTGGCCGCATCTGCACCCTGGTGACGTCGCTGCTGGGCGCCTACACGCCGTTCTACTCCAGCTATGCAGGTACCAAGGCGCCGGTGGAGCACTTCACCCGCGCGGCATCGAAGGAGTTCGGCGAGCGGGGCATCTCGGTGACCGCGATCGGTCCCGGGCCGATGGACACGCCGTTCTTCTATCCTGCCGAGAGTGCCGATGCGCAGGCGTATCACAAGACCGCGGCGGCGCTGTCCGCGTTCACCCGCACCGGTCTGACCGACATTGCCGATATCGTGCCGTGGATCCGTTTTCTGGTCACCGACGGCTGGTGGATGACCGGGCAGACGGTGCTGGTCAACGGTGGCTACACCACCAAATAACCGGGCCACGCCGGGCGCGGCTCCACCGCACTGCACCTGTGGCGCCGGGCCATGCCCGGCTCATGCAACAGCCATCGGGCATGGCTCGACGCTACAGGTGCCGCCCGGCGGGTCAGCCCAGCTTCGCCAGCACGGCGTCGGTCGCCGCCGCCGTGCTCACGGCCTGGCCCTTTGCAGCCAGATCAGCAGTGAACACGCCATCATCCAGCACCGCGTGCACGGCCGCCTCCACAGCCGCCGCTTCGGCATCCAGGCCCAGCGAGTGGCGCAGCAGCATGGCCGCGCTGAGGATCGTCGCGTAGGGGTTGGCGATGCCCTTGCCGGCGATGTCCGGTGCCGAACCGTGGATCGGCTCGTAGATGCCGACCGCACCCGGTTCTCCCAGTGATGCCGACGGCAGCAGGCCCAGTGAGCCGGCCAGCATCGAGGCCTCGTCGGTGAGGATGTCGCCGAACATGTTTTCGGTCACGATCACGTCGTATTCGCGTGGCTTGGCCAGCAGGTGCATCGCCATCGAATCGACCAGCTGGTGTTCCAGCGCGACGTCCGGGAACTCCTCGCGGCCGATGCGGGCGGCGACGTCGCGCCACAGGCGGGACGTCTCCAGCACGTTGGCCTTGTCCACCGAGGTCACCTTGCCTCGGCGCTGCTGTGCCAGGCGGAACGCGCTGCGCAGCACGCGCTCGATTTCGGCCACGGTGTAGCGGCAGAGGTCGCTGGCGCTGTCGGCATCGCGGGTCTTGTCGCCGAAGTAGATGCCGCCGGTCAGTTCGCGTACCACCACGAAGTCCACGCCCTTGAGCAGTTCGGCCTTGATCGGCGATGCCCCCAGGGCGGCATCATGGGTACGCACCGGCCGCAGGTTGGCGTACAGGCCCAGCGCCTTGCGGATCGCCAGCAGGCCCTGCTCGGGGCGCACCTTGGCGTTCGGGTCGGACCACTTCGGTCCACCCACTGCACCCAGCAGCACGGCATTCGCGGCCTGGCATGCGGCGAGGGTGGCGGCGGGCAGGGGCTCGCCATGGCGATCGATGGCGATGCCACCGATATCGTGCTCGCTGAACGTGAAGGTGTGGTTGAAGCGTTCGCCGATGGCTTTCAGGACCGCAACCGCAGCGGCGGCCACTTCCGGGCCGATGCCATCACCGGGGAGTACAACGATCTCAGCGTGCATGCTCACTCTCGTAACGTTCGATGTCAGGGACGCGGCCCAGCAGATAACCCAGTTGATCGACGCCTTCCAGCAGACAGGTCTGCGAGAAGCCATCCAGCGGGAAGGAGTAGACCCGGCCATCCGGCGTACGCAGCTCGCGTGCCGCCACGTCGATGGTCAGTTCGTCGTCGGGGCGCTGCATCAGCGCCTGAACGTCGGCTTCGTCCAGGACAATCGGCAGCAGGCCGTTCTTCAGTGAGTTGCCACGGAAGATGTCGGCGATCTCGCTGCTGACGATGGCGCGCAGGCCCAGGTCGGTCAGCGCCCACGGCGCGTGCTCGCGCGAGGAACCACAGCCGAAGTTGCGGCCCGCCAGCAGGATGCTGCGGCCGGCGTTGTGCGGCTGGTTGAAGGCGAAATCGGCCACCGGCGAACCGTCGGACTGCCAGCGCCAGTCATTGAACGCGTTGCGGCCCAGTCCGGCACGCTCGGTGGTGGACAGGAACCGGGCCGGAATGATCTGGTCGGTGTCGATGTTGGTCTGGCGCAGCACGACGCTGGACGAGGTCAAGGTGCGGAAACCGGCCATTACGCCACCTCCTGCGCGAACAGTTCGCGGGTATCGGCCACGTGGCCCTTCACCGCCGCCCAGGCGGCGCTCATCGGCGAGGCCAGCAGTGTGCGCGAGCCCGGCCCCTGGCGGCCCTCGAAATTGCGGTTGCTGGTACTCACTGCCAGTTGGCCGGGGGCGACCAGATCACCATTCATGGCGATGCACATCGAGCAGCCCGGCTCGCGCCATTCGGCACCGGCTGCACGCACGATCTCATCGATGCCCTCCGCTTCGGCCTGGCGCTTGACGATCTCCGAGCCCGGTACCACCAGCATGCGCACGCGCTCGGCGACGCGGCGGCCACGCAGCACCTGTGCCACTTCGCGCATGTCGCTGAGGCGGCCGTTGGTGCACGAACCGACGAACACGACATCGACCGGCGTGCCGGCCAGTGCCTGGCCGGCCTGGAAGTGCATGTAGTCCAGGCCCTTCTGCGCGGCGGCGTCGTTGGCCGCAGGAATCGGCACATCGACCGCGATGGCGGTGCCGGGATGCGTGCCCCAGGTCAAGGTCGGACGGATGTCGGCTGCATCGATGTGGACTTCGCTGTCGAAGCGCGCGCCTTCATCGCTGCGCAGTTCCTGCCAACGGGCCACGGCCGCCTCGAAATCGGCGCCCTTGGGGCCGCGTGGCGTGTTGGCGACGAAATCGAAGGTGACCTGGTCCGGTGCCACCATGCCCGCGCGCGCGCCGGCCTCGATGGACATGTTGCACAAGGTCATGCGCTGCTCCATGTCCATCGCTTCGATGGTGCTGCCACGGAACTCGATCACATGGCCGGTGCCGCCGTTGACGCCGATCACACCGATGATGTGCAGGACCACGTCCTTCGCGCCGACGCCCGGCGCCAGGGGACCGTCGACCGTGATTGCCAGCGTCTTCGCCTTCCGCTGCAGCAGGCACTGTGTTGCCAGCACATGACCCACTTCGCTGGTGCCGATGCCGAAGGCCAGCGAGCCGAACGCACCATGGGTGGAGGTATGGCTGTCGCCGCAGACGATGGTCATGCCGGGCTGGGTGAAACCCTGCTCGGGCGCGATGACATGGACGATGCCCCGGTTGTCCGAGCTCATGTCGAACAGTTCGATGCCGTGCTCGCTGCAGTTGCGCGCAAGCGTGGCGACCTGCGCCTCGGAGGCGGCGCTGGCGTACGGCAGCCGGCCGTCGGCGGTGGCCGGCAGGGTCGGCGTGGAATGATCCATCGTCGCCTTGGTGCGGTCCGGCCGGCGTGGGCGGAGACCGCGTTCGCGCAGCTCGGTGAACGCCTGCGGCGAGGTCACCTCGTGGATCAGGTGCAGGTCGATGTACAGCACCGCAGGGGCGCTGTCGGATTCGGGAACGACCACGTGGGCGTCCCACAGTTTGTCGTACAGGGTGCGGGGTGCGGAGGTCATGCGGTTGCCTGGCAGAAGTACGATTGAACGAACATCGGGAAATAACGGGAAAGGGTCAAGTCAACGGCGGCGCGCGAGTACGCGCAGGCGCACGTAGTCAGCCAGCGGCTGGCCCGCCGCGTTGCGGGGCAGGTCGGCCAGCAGGGCCGCGGCGGCCTCGCGAACGGTGGCACGGGCCTCGACCGGCAGGTCGTCCAGCAGCGGGGCGGCGAACACCCGCAGCCATCCTGCCACGCCGGTCGGCAGTGCGGTGGGGCGCGGCAGGCATTCGATCAGCTGCACCTGGAAGCCGTGCTGGCGCAGGCGGTCGGCATAGGCGTCGGCGGTCGGGAAATACCACTGGAAACCGCTGGCGCCATGGCCATGCGCAGCACGTGCGGCCTGCACCGCGGCGATGATGGTCGCCACGTTGCCATGGCCACCGAACTCGGCCACGAAGCGGCCGCCGGGACGCAGTGCACGGCGCACGCCTTCCAGCACGGCGTCGGGGTGGCGCATCCAATGCAGCGCGGCGTTGCTGAACACCGCGTCGAACGCGCTGTCGAAGGACAGGGCATGGCCGTCCATCACCTGCGCATCGACGCCGCGCGCGCGCGCGGCGATCACCAGTTCCGGCGACGCGTCCACGCCGTGGATGCGTGCACCGCTCAACGCCAATTCACTGCTGAGCACCCCATCGCCACAGCCCAGATCGAGGATGTGCTCACCGGCGCGCGGGTCGAGCAGGCGCGACACCGCGCCGCCGAGCAGCGGCACGAAGCCGGCATCGATCGCATAGTCCTGGGCGTTCCACTGCTGGCCCGCCGTAGCGGACGTGGTCGTGTCGAAGGCGCTCATGTCAGGTTTCTCAGGCGGTGGCAGGGGTGGCGGTTTCGCTGACGCTGCTGGCAGCAGCCTGGCGTTGGCGCAGCAGCCGGTTGGCAACGTCCAGCCAGGCCAGCGCGGAGGCTTCGATGATGTCCTTGCTGGTGCCGGTGCCGTCGTATTCGATGCCGTCGTGGCGCACGCTCAGGTTGGCCTCGCCGCGTGCATCGGCACCGATGCCGACGCTGTGCACGTGATAGCTGTCGAGCATCAGCTGCACGCCGGTGGCGGCCGACAACGCGCCGAACAGCGCATCCACCGGGCCATCGCCCTGCGCGGTCTCGGCCACGCGGTTGCCGTCCGGGTCGGACAGCTCGACCAGTGCATTGGCGCGACTGCCGACATCGCTGATGGTCATCGAGGCCAGGCGATAGCCCTGTGCATTGGCGCCGCCCTGCATCAAGGTCTGCAGATCGGCATCGGTGACCACCCGCTGCTGCTCGCACAGGCCCTTGAACTGTTCGAACACCAGCTTCAGCTCTTCTTCGTCCAGCCAGAAGCCCAGTGCACGCAGGCGCGCTTCGACGGCGGCACGGCCACTGTGGCGGCCCAGCACCATCTGCGAATCCTCCCAGCCCACGTCTTCCGGGCGCATGATTTCGTAGGTGCCGCGATGGCGCAGCATGCCATGCTGGTGGATGCCCGATTCATGGGCAAAGGCATTGGCGCCGACGATGGCCTTGTTGCGCTGCACCGGCATGCCGACCAGGCGCTGCAGCAGCTGCGAGGTGCCGACGATGCGCGGGGTGTTGATCGCGGTGTCCTGCTCGTAGAAGGCCTGGCGCACCTTCAGCGCCATCGCGATTTCTTCCAGTGAGCAGTTGCCGGCGCGTTCACCGATGCCGTTGACGGTGCACTCGACCTGGCGGGCGCCGCCCTCGATGGCGGCCAGGGAGTTGGCCACAGCCAGTCCCAGGTCGTTGTGGCAGTGCGCGCTGAAGATCACGTTGGCGGCATTGGGCACGTCGGCCACGCCGGCAATGACCTGCTGGAACATCGCGCGGATTTCCTCCGGCGTGGTGAAGCCGACGGTGTCGGGCAGGTTGATGGTGGTGGCGCCGGCGGCGATGGCCACGCGCGAGACCTCGATCAGGTAGTCCAGCTCGGTGCGGGTGGCATCTTCGGCCGAGAATTCGACATCGTCGATGTAGGAACGGGCCAGCGATACATGCTTGCGTACCGACTCCAGCACCTGCTCGCGGGTCATCCGCAGCTTGTGCTCGCGGTGCAGCGGGCTGGTCGACAGGAACACGTGCAGGCGCGGGTTGGCCGCGGCTTCCAGGGCACGTGCCGAGGTCTCGATATCGGTCTGCAGGCAGCGCGACAGCACGGCCAGGCTCAGGCCCGAACGGCGCAGTTCGCGGCCGATCAGGGCCATCGCTTCGCGGTCGGACTGCGAGCTGGCCGGGAAGCCGGTCTCGATGATGTCCACGCCCAGTTCGTCCAGCGCACGCGCCATCACCAGCTTCTGCGGTGGGCTCATGCTGCAGCCGGGGGACTGCTCGCCGTCACGCAGGGTGGTGTCGAAGATGCGGATGCGCGGGGTGGTAATTCGTTCGATGGTGGTCACAGGGAGATCTCCTCGACAACAGGTGCAACGGCGTGCAGGGGGGAAGGGGGGGCAGCGGTGGTGGGCGTGACGCCGGTCCGTGCCGGCGGGCGGGGCGTCTCGGCGCGACGCCGGCGCGGCTTGCGCGGCGGGCGTGGGCGGATGTCGGTCAGCAGGCCGGCCAGCACGCCGGCATCGATGTTGCCGCCGGAGACCACGGCGCACTTGCGGCGCCCGGCGATGCGTCGACCAGCAGCCAGTGCCAGCGCGCCCGCGCCTTCGGCGATGATGTGTTCTTCCAGTGCCAGCCGCACCAGCGTTTCACGCAGTTCGGCCTCGCGCACGATCACCACGTCGTCCAGCAGCGAACTGCACAGGCGACGGGTCAGGAAGCCGGGGATCTTCACCCGCACGCCATCGGCCAGCGATGCCACCGGGGCGATCTCGCGGACATCGCCGTGGATCGCACGGGCCATCGAGTCCACGCCTTCCACCTGCGCACCAATCACGCGCACGCCCTGCGACTTGAGCGCCAGGGCGACGCCGGCGGCCAGGCCGCCACCGCCGATCGGTACGATCACCACGTCCGGCGCGTGCGCGGCCAGCTCGATGCCGACCGTCCCCTGGCCGGCGATCACGTCGGCGTCGTCGAAGGCGGACAGGAAGCGATAGCCATGACGCTGCGCCAGTTCGACGGCGAAGGCGCAGGCCTCGTCATAACTGTTGCCGTGCTGGCGTACGGTGGCACCCCAATGGGCGACACCGGCGATCTTGGTTGCCGGTGCACCGTGCGGCATCACGGTGATCGCGGGGACATCCAGCCGGTAGGCGGCCCAGGCAACGCCCTGGGCGTGATTGCCTGCCGAGGCGCAGATCACCGGGCGGCTGTCACCGCGCTCGCGGCCGGCCAGCAGGGCGTTCAACGCTCCGCGCACCTTGTAGGAGCCGGTCCGCTGCAGATTCTCCAGCTTCAGCCAGGTGCCGAAGCGTTCGGCATGGTGCAGTGGCGTGGGCGGCAGGAAGCGGCGCAGGCGCGCCTGCGCGGCCAGGACATCGGCGACGCTTACGTCGCCGACATCACTTTCCTTGCTGGTATCAGCGGCCGGCATGGGCCACCGGTGCGGTGTGCGCGACCACCGCATGCGGGTACGGGCGGCGAAGAAGACGCCTCCGTACCGGCACCGTGGTCACAACGGTACGGGTGTTCATTGCGATACTCCTTCGATGCTGCTGTCTACCGGCGTCAGCTCCACCGATACGCAGTCGTAGATCTTTTCGATCTGCCGGCACAGCGTCTCCGCCGGTCGCTGGCCGTCCACGACCAGCTGCAGGTGCCAGCGTCCGTCATCGGCGGCGTCCGGAGCACCGCTGATCGAACGCGGCGCGAAGCCACGGCGCTCGGCCATGCCGATCACGCGCAGCAGCGCGCCTTCGGCCGGCTGCAGCACCAGGTCAAGCCGGTATTGCATTGGGAGTCTCCTGGCGGGCATGGGCTGGATTGCTTTCCAGCATGGTGCTGTTGGCGGTGTTCGGCGGCACCAGCGGCCACACGTTGGCGCGGGCGTCGATGGCCACGTGCAGCAGCGCCGGGCCCGGCTCGGCCAGCAGCGCGGCCAGGCCACCTTCGACGTCATCGCGCGAATCGATGCGGCTGGCGGCGATGCCGAACACCTGGGCCAGGGCGACGAAATCCGGGTTGTCGGACAGATCGATCTCGCTGTAGCGCTCGGCGAAGAACAGCTCCTGCCACTGCCGGACCATGCCCAGCGAGCTGTTGTCCAGCAGCACGATCTTCACCGGCAGGCGGCACCGGGCGATGGTCGCCAGCTCCTGCACGTTCATCATGAAGCTGCCATCGCCGGACACCAGCACCACGGTGCGCTCCGGGCAGGCAAACTGCGCGCCCATCGCCGCCGGCAGGCCGAAGCCCATCGTGCCCAGCGCGCCGCTGGTCAGATGGTTGCGCGGATGATTGAAGCGACAATGCTGGGCCACCCACATCTGGTGCTGGCCGACGTCGCAGGCAATCACCGTGTCGGCGGGTGCCAGTTCGCTCAGGCGCTTCAGCAGCGCCGGTGCGTAGATGTGCTGCCCTGGCGCGTCGTAGCGGGCGGCGAAGCGGTCGCGATGCTGCGCACAGCGGCTGCGCCATGCGTCCTGATGGGCCCTGGGGGAGGGGAAGGCCGCATGCAGGGCACGGATGGCGTGGCCGACATTGCCGGGCACGGCGACGTCGGCGCTGCGCAGCTTGGAGATCTCGTACGCATCGGCATCGATATGGACCACGCGCGCGAACGGAGCGAACTCCGCCAGCTTGCCGGTGGCGCGATCATCGAACCGTGCGCCCAGCACCAGCAGCAGATCGCTTTCCTGCACCGCCATGTTGGCAGCGCGGGTGCCGTGCATGCCCAGCATGCCCAGCGACTGCGGATGGTGTGCCGGCAGAGCACCCAGTCCACGCAGGGTCATCACTGTGGGAATGCCACTGGCCTCGACGAAATCGCGCAGGTCCTGCACTGCATCGCCCAGTGCGATGCCACCGCCGGCATACACCACCGGCTTCTCCGCCGCCGCCAGCGCTGCGATGGCGGCGGCAATGGCGTCGTCGGTGGCTGCCGGCGGTGGTTCGACGCTGCTCGGCACATGCACCGGCAGGTGACTGGCATCGGCCACCTGCACGTCCTTGGGCAGGTCGATCAGCACCGGGCCGGGACGTCCTTCGCGGGCAATGCGGAAGGCATCGGCGACCACGCGGGGCAGGTCATCGACGCTGCGTACCAGCCAGCTGTGCTTGACGATCGGCATGGTCAGGCCGAACACATCCAGCTCCTGGAAGGCGTCGGTACCCAGCAGGGGCGTGCCGACCTGGCCGGTGATGCAGACCATCGGCACCGAGTCCAGCATCGCATCGGCGATACCGGTGACCAGGTTCGATGCGCCGGGGCCGGAGGTGGCCACGCAGACGCCCACTTGGCCGCTGGCGCGTGCGAAACCGTTGGCGGCCAGCGCCGCGCCCTGCTCGTGCCGCACCAGGATGTGCTTCAACGACGAATCCACCAGCGCGTCGTAGAACGGCATGATGGTGCCGCCGGGATAGCCGAACAGCGTGCGGACGCCTTCGGCCTCCAGTGCCTGGGTCAGCCAGCGCGCCCCGTTGGGTGGCGCGCTGCGGTGTGTGGAAGAGTTCATGGGGGACCTTGCAAGCGGGTGGGGGAGGGCCGCGTGGTTACGCGGCCTGTCCTTGCAACCAGACCATCTTGGCGCGCAGTTCCTTGCCTACCTTCTCGATCGGATGCTCCAGGTCGGCCTGCTTGAACCGGTTGTAGTTCGGCAGGCCCGCTTCGTACTCGGCCACCCAGTTCTTGGTGAAGGTGCCGTCCTGGATGTCCTTCAGTACTTCCTTCATGCGCTCCTTGGTGCCGGCATCGATCACCCGCGGGCCGCTGACGTAGTCGCCGTACTGCGCGGTTTCGGAGATGAATTCCAGCATGCGCGAGATGCCGCCTTCGTAGAACAGGTCCACGATCAGCTTCAGTTCGTGCAGCACTTCGTAATAGGCGATCTCGGGCTGGTAGCCGGCTTCCACCAGGGTCTCGAAACCGGCCTGTACCAGCGCGGAGGCGCCACCGCACAGCACCGCCTGCTCACCGAACAGGTCGGTCTCGGTTTCTTCCTTGAAGGTGGTCTGGATCAGATTGGCGCGGGCGCCACCGAGACCGGTCGCATAGGCCTGCGCATGCTGCGCGGCCTGGCCGCTGGTGTCCTGGTAGACCGCCCAGATGCACGGAACGCCACGGCCGATCTCGTACTCGCGACGCACCAGCGCGCCCGGGCCCTTCGGTGCGACCAGGACCACGTCCAGGTCGGCGCGCGGCTCGATCATGCCGTAGTGGACATTGAGGCCGTGGGCGAACAGCAGGCACGCGCCCTGCTTCATGTTGGGCGCCAGCACGTCGTTGTAGAGCTTTTTCTGCACCATGTCCGGAGTCAGCACGGCGACCAGGTCGGCATCCTTCACCGCATCGGCGGGAGCCACGACGGTGAAGCCATCGGCCTGGGCCTTGGCTTCGGTCGGGCCGCCCGGCCGCAGGCCTACCACCACATCGAAGCCGGATTCGCGCAGGTTCAGTGCGTGGGCGCGGCCCTGGCTGCCGTAGCCGATGACGGCGATCTTGGTCTGGGGCAGGTCGTTGGTGCTCATGGGGGAGGTTCCTTGCGGTGGGAAGAAAAAAGAACGGCCGGTCGTCGAAGCGACGTACCGGCCGGTCAGGGGAAAGCGGTGGAGGAGGGGCCGCGCATCGCACAGGAACGGCCGCCACGAGGCATCGTGGTGCAGCGGGTCCGGGTTTTGCAGAAGGCGGTGGTCATGGTGGTTGCGTCTGAAACCAGGTCTTGAAATGAAAAAACCCGCACCTGGGCGGGTGCGGGTTTTTGATCGAGTTCCGGTGTGTTCTATCTGCTTACACGCTGGCTCGTCCCGCACCTGTTGGTTGGGTAATAAGTACGAGCACAAGAATCGAACGCAGCGACGCGGCGCCGATGTCGGCGGCTTCGATGTGGGTTCGCGGTGGTGTGTTGTGTTGCAGCATGTGATCGAGAGAAACACAGCTGTTTTGACGATGTCAACCCTTGTCGGGGTGATTCCAGGCACTTTCCGCTGCGTCCAGCGGAATCGCTTGTGGCGCAAGGATGGTTGCCGCTGAAAGTGTTTCGGTGAACCCGAATTCACTCCTTTCACCAAGGTTTTTGCGCGGATTTTGGGGGTTCTGCCCGCCGGGCATGACCCGGTGCCGGCAGCGGTCGCCGCGGCCGCCTCGCCCCATGACCTCTGCCCGATACCGCGTGAAGGCCGCAGCGGCGATGATCGGTGCTACCACCCTTCCATCGGAACCCGACTGTGTCCCGACGCCTTGCCCGTTCCCTGCTGGCTGCCGCCGTCCTGGCGGCCATGCCCGCGCTTTCCCTCGCTGCCGACCGCATCACCGGCCACACCTTCGCCACCCGCTCGGAAGTCATCGCGCCTCACGCCATGGCGGCCACTTCGCAGCCACTGGCCACCCAGATCGCACTGGACGTGATGAAATCCGGCGGCTCGGCGGTCGATGCCGCCATCGCCGCCAATGCTGCGCTGGGCCTGATGGAGCCGACCGGCAATGGCATCGGTGGCGATCTGTTCGCCATCGTCTGGGACCCGAAGACACAGAAGCTGTACGGCTACAACGGGTCCGGCCGCTCGCCGAAGTCGCTGACCCTGGCCGAGTTCCAGCGCCGCGGTCTGAAGGAGATCCCGGCGACCGGGCCGTTGCCGGTCTCCGTGCCGGGTGCCGTCGATGGCTGGTTCGCCCTGCATGGCCGCTTTGGCCGCAAGCCCATGGCCGACAATCTTGCGCCCGCCATCCGCTACGCGCGCGAAGGCCACCCGGTGGCCGAGGTGATCGCCTATTACTGGGATCGTTCCGTGCCACGGCTGTCGCAGTATCCCGGCTTCAAGGAACAGTTCACGGTCAACGGGCATGCCCCGCGCAAGGGCGAGATGTGGAAGAACCCGAACCTGGCCGATACGTTGCAGAAGGTGGCCGACGGCGGCCGGGATGCCTTCTACAAGGGCGAGATCGCCCACACCATCGGCGATTACTTCAAGGCCAATGGTGGCTACCTGAGCTACCAGGACATGGCCGACCACCACGGCGAGTGGGTCGAGCCGGTCAGCAGCAACTATCGCGGTTACGACGTATGGGAGTTGCCGCCGAACAGCCAGGGCATCGCCGCGCTGCAGATTCTCAACGTACTTGAAGGCTACGACTTCTCGAAGATTCCATTCGGCTCGCCCGAGCACGTGCATCTGTTCGTGGAGGCCAAGAAGCTGGCCTTCGCCGATCGTGCGCGCTTCTACGCCGACATGGCCTTCCAGCCCGCACCGGTCCAGAAGCTGATTTCCAAGGAGTATGCCGCGCAGCGGCGTGCACTGATTTCCATGGACAAGGCGTTGAAGGAAGTGCAGCCGGGCACGCCGAAGCAGCTGGAGGAGGGCGATACGATCTACATGACCGTGGCCGATGCTGACGGCATGATGGTGTCGCTGATCCAGTCGAACTACCGCGGGATGGGCAGCGGCATGGCGCCACCAGGGCTCGGCTTCATCCTGCAGGACCGCGGCGAGATGTTCGTGCTGCAGAAGAACCATCCGAACGGCTACGCACCGGGCAAGCGCCCGTTCCAGACCATCATTCCGGCGTTCATCACCAAGGATGGAAAGCCCTATGCCAGTTTCGGCGTGATGGGCGGTGCGATGCAGCCGCAGGGCCACGCGCAGATCGTGATGAACCTGGTGGACTTCGGCATGAACCTGCAGGAGGCCGGAGATGCGCCGCGTATCCAGCATGAAGGTTCCACGGAGCCGACCGGTCAGGCCACGGCGATGACCGATGGGGGGGAGGTGAACCTGGAGACGGGCTTCCCGTACGAAACGGTGCGCGCGCTGATGCGCAAGGGGCATCGCATCGTGTTCGCCGACGGTCCGTACGGCGGGTATCAGGCGATCATGCGGGATCCGGACACGGGCGTGTACTACGGCGCGTCGGAGAGTCGGAAGGATGGGCAGGCGGCGGGGTATTGAGGTCCCGGCCACCGCGCTGAGCCCCCTCGCGGCTGATCGCCAGAGCCGATCATGGATTGGGGCGTGCGGATGGGAATGCCGGGGGACGCCGTGAATACGTCCTTGTAGGCTTGGCCGCGGCATCCATGCCGCGGACACCCCCGTCCTTCCCACCCGCACGCCCCCCGACAATTTCCGTGCGCGTCAGCCACGGAAGAGAAAGAAGAAGATCAAAAGCAACAGCAACAGCCGCGCGCTGTGGGTTGGGGTCGGATCCGTCTTCCAGAGGAAACGGATCCGACCCCTTCGTGTTTTTCCGGCGCAGGCTGCCGAACACCCTCAATCCGAATCCTGCGCGCGCGCTGCTTCGGCCTGGGTTTCTTCCTGTGCCGCCATTTCGCGCGCGATCCACGCATCGATCATGTGCCGCTGGCGCTGTGCCTGCCGCCGCTCCCGCGTGTACTCCTGGTCCAGTACCCGGTACAGCGAGACCATCACCAGCACCATCAGCAGCGCGAATGGCAGTGCCGAGATCGTGATCATGCCCTGCAGCGCGTCGAGGCCGCCGGCCAGCAGCAACGCACCTGCGATCAGCGCGATGCCCACACCCCAGGCCAGCTTGCGCTTGGCGGGCGGGTCGCCTGCCTCGTCGGTGGACATGCTGGCCAGCACCAGCACCGCCGAGTCAGCCGAGGTCACGAAGAAGATCATCAGCAGAACCAGCGCGATGCACGACAGCAGCAATGGCAGCGGCATGCTGTCGAACAGGGTGAACAGTACGGTCTCATAGCCGTTGCCCAGCGCCTGTACCAGGTCTGCATGGCCGAAGATCTGCGACCAGATCGCGGTGCCACCGAACACCGAGAACCAGAAGAAGCCCAGCAGCGTCGGCGCCAGTACCACGCCCACCACGAACTCGCGCACGCTGCGGCCACGCGAGATGCGCGCGATGAACGAACCCACGAACGGTGCCCAGGAAATCCACCAGGCCCAGTAGAAGATCGTCCAGTCGGCGACCCACGTACTGGAGGAGAACGGTGACATGCGCAGGCTCATCGTCACCAGCTGGTTCAGGTAGGACCCCAGCGTCGTGGTGAAGGTATTGAAGATCGCGCCGGTCGGCCCGAGCACCAGGACCAGTGCCAGCAGCAGGGCGGCCAGTGCCAGGTTGAAGTTCGACAGCCATTTCACGCCGCGCTCCACGCCGCTGAGGGTGGAGGCCATGTACAACACGAAGGCGACGGCGATGATGGTCAGCTGCAGCGGCACACCGGCATGCACGCCGAACACGCGCTGCATGCCGGCTGCGATCTGGATGGTGCCGAAGCCCAACGTGGTGGCCACACCGATTGCCGTGGCCACCACCGCGGCAATGTTGACAATCCGTCCGATCCAGCCCCGATGATGATGACCGATGATCGGCTGCAGCATGTCGCTGACCAGCCCGCGGCCGTTGCGGTTGAACTGGAACCACGCCATTGCCAGACCGATCAGCGCGTAGATCGCCCACGGATGCAGGCCCCAGTGGAAGAACGCATAGCGCATCGCTGCACGTGCGGCGTCCATGCTTTCCGGTGCCAGTCCTTCTGGCGGCTTGCTGAAGTGGGAGATCGGCTCGGCCGCCCCCCAGAACACCAGGCCGATGCCCATGCCGGCGGCGAACAGCATCGACATCCAGCTGGCCCGCGAGAATTCGGGTTCGGCGTCTTCGCCACCGATGCGCAGGTTGCCGAAGCGGCCGAACGCCAGGTACATCAGGAACACCAGCGCCAGGAACACCACCAGCAGGTACAGCCAGCCGATGCCGCGGATGAGTTCGCCGAGGATGCTCTGCACCACGGCGTTGAAGGGACCGGGTGCTACGCCGGCAAGCAGCACCAGCAACAGGACCAGTGCGATGGAAACACGAAACACCATGAAGGAGCTTCTCCGATCAAAGGGATTGAGGGAGCGAGCAAATGCTTGCAGCGAGGGGCCGGCGGCACTCGAGCGCTAGCCGGGCAGGGGCCGCGATGGCGGCGATGCGTCATCGGTCGCAGCGACACGATGCGCGTGCACGTTACTGAACGCGACGTCATGGTTGCGTTAATTCATCAATGTCGCGTGACGCGCAGCCGCCCCGTGGGCTCGCCCTGTTGCAGGACTTCTATGGTCTAATGCCGGCAAGAAGCGGGGGTACCGCGGCCATCGGCCACGGTTGAGACAGTCCCTTGGAACCTGATCCGGCTCATACCGGCGTAGGGAAGCTTTGCAATGCAACCGAACCCGGACGCGGCCCAAGGGCCGTCCGCGTGCGGGGGCAGTGCGCCGCCGCTTCGTCCCTGACCCTCCTGGACGATGCCCGATGAACGCACAGCTCTCCGCCCTGCAGCAACAGGCCCAGCAACTCTCCGAATCCGTGACCCGGCCGATTCCCGGCTCGCGCAAGATCCATGTCACCGGCTCGCGCCCGGACCTGCGCGTGCCGATGCGCGAGATCGCACTGAGCCGCACGCCGACCCTGTTCGGCGGCGAAGAGAACGCGCCGGTCACGGTGTATGACACCTCCGGCCCCTACACCGATCCTGACGTGCGCATCGACCTGTCCGCGGGCTTGCCGGCCCTGCGCCGTGCCTGGGTCGAAGCGCGGGGTGACACCGAACAGCTTGATGGCCTGAGCTCTTCCTTCGGCCGCGATCGCGAGCACGACCCGAAGCTCGATGCGGTGCGCTTCCCGGCCCGCGGCCTGCCGCGCCGCGCCCGTGCGGGTGGCAATGTCACCCAGATGCACTATGCGCGCCGCGGCATCATCACGCCTGAGATTGAATTCGTCGCCATCCGCGAGAACCAGCGGCTGGACGCGATCCGCGATGCAGGCCTGCTGCAGCAGCATCCGGGCGAAGCCTTCGGCGCATCCATCCAGAAGATCATCACCCCGGAGTTCGTCCGCGACGAAATCGCCCGTGGCCGGGCGGTGCTGCCCAACAACATCAACCACCCGGAAAGCGAGCCGATGATCATCGGCCGCAACTTCCTGACCAAGATCAACGCCAACATCGGCAACAGCGCGGTGTCATCGGGCATTGCCGAGGAAGTGGAGAAGCTGGTGTGGGCGATCCGCTGGGGGGGCGATACGGTGATGGACCTGTCCACCGGCAAGCACATCCACGAGACCCGCGAGTGGATCATCCGCAACTCGCCGGTGGCGATCGGCACGGTGCCGATCTATCAGGCCCTGGAGAAGGTCGATGGCCGTGCCGAGGCACTGACCTGGGAGATCTTCCGCGACACGTTGATCGAACAGGCCGAACAGGGCGTGGACTACTTCACCATCCATGCCGGCGTGCTGCTGCGCTACGTGCCGCTGACCGCCAAGCGGGTGACCGGCATCGTCAGTCGCGGCGGCTCGATCATGGCCAAGTGGTGCCTGGCCCATCACAAGGAGAATTTCCTCTACACGCACTTCGAAGACATCTGCGAAATCATGAAGGCCTACGACGTGACCTTCTCGCTGGGCGATGGGCTGCGCCCGGGCTGCATCGCAGACGCCAACGACGCGGCGCAGTTCGGCGAGCTGGAAACGCTGGGCGAGCTGACGAAGATCGCATGGAAGCATGACGTGCAGACGATGATCGAAGGTCCCGGGCACGTGCCGATGCAGCTGATCAAGGAAAACATGGACAAGCAGCTGCGCGAATGTGGTGAGGCTCCGTTCTATACGCTGGGGCCGCTGACCACGGACATCGCGCCCGGCTATGACCACATCACCAGTGCCATCGGCGCAGCGATGATCGGTTGGTTCGGTACCGCGATGCTCTGCTACGTGACGCCGAAGGAACACCTTGGCCTGCCCAACCGCCAGGATGTGCGCGACGGCATCATGGCCTATCGCATCGCCGCACATGCGGCCGACCTGGCCAAGGGGCATCCGGGCGCGCAGGTCCGCGACAACGCATTGAGCAAAGCGCGCTTCGAGTTCCGTTGGGAAGACCAGTTCCACCTCGGGCTGGACCCGGAGAAGGCAAAGGAATTCCATGACGAGACGCTGCCCAAGGACGCGCACAAGCTGGCGCACTTCTGCTCGATGTGCGGGCCGCACTTCTGCTCGATGAAGATCACCCAGGACGTGCGGGAGTACGCCGAGGCCGGAATGAAGGAGAAGTCCGAGCAGTTCCGCGCTGCGGGCGCGGAGGTCTACCAGCAGGGCTGACCGGACTGGCGTCGCCGGGCGTGCCCCGGCGGCGCTGCATCGCACGCCTCACGCGCATCCCGTTATCCTCCGCCCATCTTTCCGGGGAAGGGACGCCATGCCTGTTGCCGTGACCACCCGCTGGCTGGCCATCGCCCGCCGCCATCCGTCCGCGTGGCTGCTGGGCGCGCAGCTGCTGGCGGTGATGCTGTATCCCGCGCTGGACGACACGGCCGCCGGCCGCGCCGCATTGGGCATGTTTGGAATGGCGGTGCTGGGCTTGGCGTTGTGGGTGGTCCAGCGCAGCCCGTTGGGTACATGGCTGGCACTGCTGCTGGCGATTCCGGCGGTGGTGTTCTCCATCGCCGGCGCGCTGCTGGACCGCGCCGCGCTGGTGACCACCGCGCAGCTGCTGGAGAGCCTGCTCTACTTCTATACGGCCGGCGCGCTGATCGCCTACATGCTGCAGGACCACAAAGTCACCCGCGACGAACTGTTTGCGGCCGGCGCCACCTTCACGTTGCTGGCGTGGGCATTCGCCTTCGCATTTGGGGTGTGCCAACAGTGGTATCCGGGCAGTTTCCAGGGCAGCAGCGAGGGACCTCAGCGAAGCTGGATGGAGCTGCTTTATCTGAGCTTCAGCTTGCTGTCCGGGGTCGGCCTGAGCGATGTCGTGCCGCTGCATCCGCAGGCACGCGCACTGGTCATGCTGGAGCAGTTCTCAGGCGTGATGTACGTGGCTTTGGTGGTTTCGCGGCTGGTCGGATTGACCATGCTGCGGCGCTTCTGAAAATGAATGGCAGATAAAAATTTCGCGCCCGAAAGGGCGCGAATGATGGTGCGAAGTTATGTGAATGCGTCGGCGAGAGAGAGCCTGATGTCGACCACGCGATAGGCGAGGTAACCGGCATAGGCTAGTATTCGCGCGCTCCATTGTTTTTGCGGTATGCGCCGATGCTTTGTGCGGAGTCTGGCTTTTCGCTGTTCCCCGTTGGGGACGGTATCGAAGGCGAACACTGCCCGGAAACTGTCTCTACTGTTTAGCAAAAAATGAACCGCAGCGAAATCCAGCCCACCGAATCTGATCGGATCCGGATTGGCGAATGTGTCGTCACTTTGTCCTCGCGAGAGGTCGAAGTTGCCGGCGCGCGTCGCCCGCGCCGGCTGACGCCGAAGGCGCTGGGCGTGCTGCGTGTGCTGCTGCGGCAACCCGGGCGCGTGGTCACCCGCGAAGAACTGTTCGCCGAGGTGTGGCCCGATACGCTGCCCACCAACGATGTGCTGACGCAGGCGGTCACCCAGCTGCGCAAAGCCTTCGCCAACGACGATGACAACGGCCAGGCGTATATCGAGACGATCGCCAAGACCGGCTACCGCCTGCGCGTGCCGGTGCAGGCCATGCCCGAGCCCGAAGCGGAACTGGCGGTCGATGCCGAAGGCGCGGCTGGCGATTCCAACGCGGTCGTGGAAGTGCACACGCCAGCCCCGGAGGACATGCGACGCCGTCGCTGGCGCTACCTGCGACGTCGATTGTTGCTGGTGCTGGGCCTGTTGATGCTGGCCGCACTGCTGGTGATGACGGTCCTGCTGCTGCGCCGTGCGCCGGCCAGCTCTCCGGTGGAGGCGGCGGTGGAGAACGGCACGCGGGTGATCGGCAGCCCGCAGCGGCCCTATCGGCTGATCACCGCCACCGCAGGCTTCGAAACCTATCCCACGCTGTCGCCGGATGGTTCGCAGGTGGCCTACGAAGGTGCCAGCGAGGATGGCCTGGGCGGCGGTGCGATCAAGGTACAGACGTCCGGCAACGCGCCGGCGCGGCAGCTGCTTGTTCCTCCTGCGGGCGCGGTTGATCGCTTCCCGAACTGGTCGCCGGATGGACGCGACATCGCCTTTGCCCGCTTCTCCGCCGATGGGGGTTGTCAGGTGCTGATCGCCAGTGCGACCGGCGGCGCGTTGCGCCAGGCCACGCGCTGCGATGGCACCGAGCTGCTCAGCTTCGACTGGACACCCGACGGGCGCGGCCTGGTATTCGGCAGCATGGTGGGCCGCTATGCCCACCGCGGTATCCGAGTACTCGATCTGGCCAGCGGACAGTGGCAGCCGCTGCAGTACGCCGTCGATCAGGACGATTTCGATTACGCGCCGCGCTATTCGCCGGACGGCAAATGGCTGGTGTTCGTGCGCAACCCTCAGATGGGCGACCTGTGGCGGGTTCCTGCCGCGGGTGGCACGCCGGAGCAGCTGACCAGCGAGTCGGCCGAGCTGCGCGGATGGGCCTGGCTTGGCGACGGCCGCACCATCGTGTTCGGCCGCCGGGTCGACAGCGAGGTGCGGCTCTATTACCTCGACATCGAGCGGCGCACGCTGCGTGATGCCGGACTGGATGACGCGCAGTGGCCGGCGGTATCGCGGCATGGCGGCATGCTGGCCTTCGTCCATCGCCGTGCACAGTTCGGCGTGTTCAAGGTGCCGATGCAGGGCGGTGAACCGGAGCGCCTGTTTGCGTCCAGCGGCCGCGACGGTCAACCGATGGCAGCACCGGACGGTCGCCAGCTGGTATTCACCTCTGACCGCTCGGGCAGCTTCGCTCTCTGGTGGGCGGACATGCAACGCCCCGATTCGCTGCGGCCGATCGAGGGCCTGCGCCCGGAAGCACGGCAGGCCCCCGATTGGTCGGCCGACAGCCGGCAACTTCTGGTGGTTGGGCGCGATGCACACGGTCGCGCGGTGGTCTACGAGATCGCACCCCGCGACGAGCGTCTGCAACCGCTGCCCGTGCCCGCCGAACAGCCGCTGCAGGCGCTGTATGGCGCCACGCCCGAGCAGCTGCTGGTGGTCGAACGTGATGCCGACCAGCGTACGCGGCTCAGTCTGTTCGATCGCAGCACCCAACCCTGGCGGCGGCTGGCGAGCATCGACGGCGTCTCCCAGGTCCGCTTTGACCGCGCAGGCCGTCGGGTGCTGTTCACCCGCCTGGCGGCGGAGGGGTTGTGGGCGGCGGACGCGGCGCTGTCCCCGGACAGCGTGCGGCAGATCAGCGAGGACAAACCCAGCCGCTGGCGCTACCGCTCGTGGACGGTTGCCGGCCACGACAGCATCGGCTATCTCGGCAGTTCCACCCGCTGCAGCACCATCCTCGTCCGCATCGCCGCCGGGCAGGAGGATGCCGGGCGCTGCCTGGACGCGCAGCGCTTGAGCGCGAGCAACGGACTCAGCGCCAGCGCAGACGGGACGGCCCTGTTTGTCGCTCTGGCAGTCAGTGATGGCGCCGACATCGGCGTGATGCGGCTGCCCGAAAAGGCGCCAGCGCTGTTCCCGGCCTTCTCCAAGATGTTGATGTTCAAGGGAAATGGGCCTTCGTAATTTTTTCGTCGGGATCTCGCCGCGAATTCGTGGCGATCTCGTCGGTCTTTCCTGACGCGGTGCCGCCTGATTGGGCAAAACGGAGGCCTGTACTTGGCAAATCCGTGGTGCACCATGCGTCAACTCTCACTGGCCGATCGTGGCCAATCCGTCTCCCTGGACAAGGCACTCGATGACGTCGTGCCGACCTGCCTGGGCGTGGCCCGGCTCGGCAGCCTGCAGACCGCGGGCAGCAGCTTCACCGTGTGGATGCAGGTGCGCGGCAGCTCCTGGGTGGAGGCCAAGGAGGGGCGCTTCCGCCTGCGCCACGGCGAATGGATCGCGTTCGAGAAGGAATCGCGCCCGCTGGTGCAGGCAGGGCGCAACGGGCTGTGCATCGGCCTGAACCTGAACGTGGAAGCGCTGCGTGTGCTGGCGGAGATGGCCGACTGCGGCCTGTACGCGGGCCGCGGCCGGATGGGCCGCAGTGACGCTCGCGTCGCGCTGCGCCTGTGGCGTGATGCCTTGGCCAGTGGCCACCCGGCGCAGCACCTGCGCCCGCTGCTGCTGCATCTGGCCGGCCTGCAGCGTGGATTGGCCGACAACGTGCAGCGCTGCCCTGGCCGTTCGCGCAGCCGCAAGCGCCAGGTGTTCGGTCGCATGCAGCGCGCCCGCCTCTATCTGGAAGGCAACAGCCACCGCGTCGTACGCATCGGCGAACTGGCCGAGCTGACCAACTTCTCCAGCTGGTATCTCTCCAAGACGTTCCAGAGCCTGTATGAAGAAAGCCCGCAGTCGCTTTCGGCACGGCTGCGCCTGGAGCGCGCCGCCGACCTGCTGCGCGACACCGACATGATGGTGGGAGAGGTCGCCGCGGCCAGTGGTTTCGACAACTGCTGCAGCTTCGCCCGGGCGTTCCGCGCCCGCTACGGGCAGTCCGCTTCGCGCTTCAGGGAAAACGGCGGCTTGCTCCCGCCACAATCCGCAAAGTCTCTGGTTGGTTCGCGCAAATACAGCGCTGCAACGCAATCGTAACGTGCTGGGGTGTTTTAACACGCTGCTAACACGTACCTTGGAGAGATTGATGAACGTTCGTAACCCCGCAGTGCGGTTCGGCCTGCTGCCGGCCGGCATTGCGCTGGCGCTGGCGCCCGCCTTCGCTTCCGCACAGGAAGCACCGGAAGCAAAGGGCACCACCGACCTGGACCGCATTTCGGTCACCGGCTCGCGCATCCGCGGCGCTGCCGTTGAAACCCAGCAGCCGATCGTCACCCTGAGCCGTGAGAACCTGGAAAAGCAGGGTTACACCTCGGTTGCCGACGTCCTGCAGAACCTGACCTCGGCCGGCTCCCCGGCCATCTCCCGTTCGGAGTCGCTGGCTTCGGGCGAAAACGTCGGTGGCTACTACGTCGACATCCGCAACCTGGGCGCGCAGCGCACCCTGGTGCTGATGAACGGCAAGCGCCTGGGCGCGACCACCGCCGGCTACCAGGATCTGAGCCAGATCCCGATGGCCGCCATCGAGCGCATCGAGATCCTGAAGGACGGCGCCTCGGCCATCTACGGTTCGGACGCCATCGCGGCCGTGGTCAACGTGATCACCCGCAAGCGCTTCGACGGCGCTGAAGCCAGCGTCTATGTCGGTCAGTACGGCAAGGGCGACGGCGACACCGAAACCTATTCGTTCACCCTCGGCAGCATGGGCGAGCGCGGCGGTGTCACCATGTCCGCCGAGTACTCCAAGCAGGATCCGGTGTGGGCGAAGGACCGTTGGTTCAGCCGTGACGGCAACGCCGGCCCGAACTACCCGGGTTCGGGCGCCAGCCCGATCAACCAGAAGGGTGGCTTCTGCGACCCGTGCGTCACCCCGAACCTGAAGCAGGGCGAGCCGGGCTATGTCGGCCCGAGCGACCAGCGCTGGTACACCCTGCGTGATGGCGGCAACCCGGCCAACCGCGCCGACTACCGTCTGGAAACCTCCGCTGACGCCGTCAATGCCAACCAGCAGATGATGGTGCAGACCGGTATCGAGCGTAAGTCGCTGTACGTCAACGGCAACTACGACTTCACCGACGCGATCTCGTTCAACGCTGACGTGCTCTACAACGAGCGCAACACCACCCAGCAGATCGCAGGCTATCCGTACCAGTCGGCATCCTTCGACACCCCGCTGTCGGCCGACAGCGCGTTCAACCCGACCGGTGAAGACCTGACCTTCCGCCGCCGTCTGTGGGAAGTGCCGCGCACCACCGAAAGCCAGGTCAAGACCCTGCGCTTCGCCCCGAGCATCAGCGGCTTCTTCGACTTCGCCGGCAAGACCTTCGACTGGGACGTCGGCGCGCTGTGGAACCGCAACGAAACCACCAAGCGTGGTCACGGCGACATGAGCCTGATCGCATCGGAACAGGCGCTGGGCGCTTCGTTCATCGGTGCTGATGGCGTCGCCCGCTGCGGCACCAGCATGTCCGATCCGCTCGCCACCAGCGGCTGCCGTCCGTGGAACCCGCTGCTGCCGTTCGGCGTTGCCGGTGCCGGTTCGCTGGCCGACCAGGCCACCCAGGACTTCCTGTTCCCGTACTTCACCGATACCGGTCTGACCAAGACCACCAGCTTCACCGCCAACCTGTCGGGTTCGATCGTGACCCTGCCGGCCGGTGACCTGGGCTTCGCCGTGGGCGTCGAGCACCGCAAGGAAGAAGGCCGCTTCTCGCCGGACGCCTTCGCACAGTCGGGCCAGTCCACCGGCCTGGGCGCGCAGACCACCCAGGGTGAGTACTCGCTGGACGAGGTCTACCTGGAACTGAACGTGCCGGTCCTGGCGGACATGCCGTTTGCCAAGGAACTGACCCTGAATGCTGCGACCCGTTACTCGGATTACAGCAACTTCGGCGACACCCTGAACTCGAAGTTCGGCTTCACCTGGCGTCCGCTGGACGAGCTGCTGGTTCGCGGTACCTGGGCTGAGGGCTTCCGTGCTCCGACCATCGACAACCTGTACGGTGGCCTGAGCAGCAGCTTCGAGTCGTACACCGATCCGTGCGGCATCACCGCGCCGGGTTCGGTCAACGGCAACGCGGCCTGCTCGGCGGCGGGCGTCCCGGTCGGTTACACCCAGCTGGGCCAGGGCCTGATTCCGTGCACCTCGACCCCGTGTGCGACGCCGGACCAGTTCATCTCGGGTGCCAACCCGAACCTGACCCCGGAAACCTCCAAGAGCACCACCGTCGGCCTGGTCTGGAGCCCGCGCTGGGTGCAGGGCCTGGACATCTCGCTGGACTGGTACAAGTACGAAATCAGCGACATGATCATCGCTGACAGCGTCGACCGCATCCTGCGTGACTGCTACGTGCTGGGCGATGCTTCGCGTTGCGCCGCGCACACCCGTGCAGGCGATGGCCACATCAACGGCATGACCTACGGCCTGGCCAACCTCGGCCAGATGGAAACCCAGGGCTACGACCTGGGCATCAAGTACCGCCTGCCGGAGCTGGCCATCGGCCAGTTCGCGATCGACTGGCAGACGAGCTACCTGGCCAAGTACGACGAGCAGGGCCAGAACGCTGACGGTGACAACATCACCATCGGCCGTGTCGGTGAGCCGGGCCTGTTCCGCGTGCGTTCGAACCTGGGCCTGACCTGGTCGAAGGGTGACTTCGGCGTGGCGTACACCGCGCGTTACTACTCGGGCATGAACGAAGCCTGCGTGGCCAACCGTCCGTGCGACGACGCCGACCGCTACCAGAACGGTGAGAAGTCGCCGCTGCGCAAGACCGGCTCCAACACCTTCCACGACCTGCAGGTCAGCTGGAAGGCACCGTGGGATGCCACCATCGCGCTGGGCGCCAACAACGTGTTCGACCACAAGGGTCCGATCATGTTCACCCAGCCGAACTCGAGCTTCGCCTACTACGGCGGCTTCGACGTGGGTCGCTTCCTGTACATGAAGTACACCCAGCGCTTCTGATCCATCGAAGTGCGATAGCAGAACGAGGAGGGCGGACCGCAAGGTCCGCCCTTTTCGTTTCTGTAAGGGAATTCTGATCAGGTCGGGAAAGTGAGTGCGGTCACTGTCTGCTCTTGTCGCATTCAGCACAGTAGGTGCGTCCAATACCGGACACTGGGAGATGGATATGAAGCGCACGCTTTTCCGCCAGGTATCGGCCGCCGTCCTGATCTATGCAACGCTGGTGGGCTCGCTGTCCGCACAGAACATCATCGTCTGCGGCGGCGGTGTGTACTGCGAGCAACTCCGGCTGGAGTGCCTGGCCAAGGGCAACGCCCCGACCCTGTGCGAGCGTCAATGGCGTCTGTGCGTGCTGGACGCCTGTCCGCAGCGCTGAGAGAGAAAAAAGGGCGCGTCCGTTGGACGCGCCCTCATGCGAGGTGACGGCAGTCGCCTGCGTGCTGCTCAGGCGTCAGTGGGTGTCAGCCCCATCAGTGCATTGGCATGCTCACGCCACTGCGGCAATCGATTGAGTACGCCTGCGCGCTGCAGGTAGTCCTCGTCAACGGGATCGCCGTTGACCAGCGCCAGCGCCACGTGCACCGCGCCGGTCACCCAGAAACTGCGGGTCGTGGCGCGTTGCGGCTGCAGGTGGAACGCCACCGCTTCGATGATCGGCATCGGCAGGCCCCACAGCCCCAGCAGGTAGGCGCCGGCTTCGGCGTGCCCGGGACGGAGGTCGCCGGCCAGCGCAGGCTCGCTGCGCTCGTTGCGGACGCCCGGCAGCAGCAGGCCGATGTCAGCCAGCAGCGCCGCGGTGGCACCCAGTTCCGCACTGGAATCGGGCAGCAGGCGGGCGGCCAGGCGCGAGGCGAGCAGGGCGCGCTGCTGCAGCGAGTTGCGTTCGGCCGCAGACAGCGTCGGTGCCGAGAACACCTCGCTTGCCAGGACCAGGTCGCGCAGGGTGGACAGGCCCAGTCGGGTGACCGCCGTGCGCAGATCGGCGATGGTGCGGCCCTGGCTGAAGAAGGCCGAGTTGGACAGCTGCAGGACTTTCGCGGCGATGGCAGGATCGGCGGCGACCAGTTTGGCCACGTCGGCGCTGTCGGTATCGTCATCGTGTTCCAGGGCCTGGGTCAGGCTCAGGTACAGGTGTGGCGGCGAAGGCAGCTTCTCGATGCGGCCGATGGCATCACGCAGGCGCGGGCTGTCCAGCACCTCGCGCAGCTCTTCCAGGCTGGTCAAGGCCTCCAGCAGCACCTCCGGCGCCAGTGGCAGCGGCAGGAAGCGGTGGGCAACGCCGATCAGGCGCGCCGGTGGTGGCCGGTTGCCGTGCTGGGCATCGACCAGGGCGATACGGATGGTTTCCGGGCGCAGTGTCCGGATCTGCCCCAGCAAGGTGGTGGCATTGAGGTCCGGCAGCTGCGGGCAGACGATCACCGCGTCCACGCCCTGCGTCGCCACTGCCGTCATCGCGGTGTGGCCGTCGGCGGCGGTCAGCGGCTGCCAGTCTTCCCCAAGATCGGCAATGAATTCGGTCAGCTCGGCCGGCAGGCTGGCTGCATCTCCAACAAGCAGAATACGCACGACACAATCCCCTGGCTGTCTCGACGCTGGATGTCGACGACGTGTGAAGTGACGCAATTTACCTAATACAGCACCCGGAGTGCTGTGCCGCGGTGTTGAAACGTGACCCGCATCGCTCCGGCAGGACACACCGGAGCGACGCGGTTCAGGATCAGGCCTTGCTGCCTTCCAGGTAGCGCGCGTGCGCTTCGATCAGGATCTGCTTGGCTTCCGCCGCGCCGCCCCAGCCGTCGAGCTTGACCCACTTGCCCTTTTCGAGGTCCTTGTAGTGCTCGAAGAAGTGGCCGATGCGCTCCAGCCAGTGGCTGGAAACCTGCTCGATGTCCTCCACGTGGGCATAGCCGCTGAAGATCTTGGCGACCGGCACGGCCAGGATCTTCTCGTCGCTGCCGGCCTCATCGCTCATCTTCAGCACGCCGACCGGGCGGCAGCGCACCACCGAGCCCGGCACCAGCGGCAGCGGCAGCACCACCAGCACGTCGGCCGGATCGCCGTCGCCGCACAGGGTGCTGGGCACGTAGCCGTAGTTGCACGGGTAGCGCATCGGGGTCGACAGGATGCGGTCGACGAAGATCGCGCCGGTTTCCTTGTCCACTTCGTATTTCACCGGCTCCGAGTCCTTCGGGATCTCGATGATGACGTTGATTTCTTCCGGCGGGTTCTTGCCGGGCGAGACGAGTTCCAGACCCATGGTCGTGCTCCAGGTGGGGATGTAGGCGGATAGCCCTCCATTTTATGCCTTTGCAGGCCGCTGTGCAGGTGGGGCGACCCCTACAGGCCGCTGCGCAGGTGGACGACCTGCGGCGCCCGCCTTGCCCGATGGGCCCGGAAGGCCGGCCGGCGCAGGCTGCTGGCTCGTTCCCTGGGAGATATCCGCCATGTCCTGGACAACCCGCTGCTGCGGCACGTTCCTGTTGTTCGCAACCCTGCCGGCGCTGGCACACGCCAGCCATGTCGACCTTGTCGACTACCCCTCGCCCCAAGCCAATCGGGACCGCTTCCACCGGTTGCAGGCGTCGCTGGTGCGCGAGTTCGACGGCATCTGCGCCGACACCTTCTGCGAAGGTGAGTACAGCAACTACCGGGTACTGACGTTCCGCTGCGCCGTTCAGGCCGACGCCGGTACCGTACGCCACTGCGCCTGGGGCATCGTGGCCAGCGAGCTGCAGGTCGAACCGGTCCGCGGCGAAGTGCAGGTGGACAATGCGCGCTGGATCTGCCCCGTCACCCTTGGGGAGGGGATTCCGGTGGAGGTGTTCCACGCGACGCTGGAGCAGGAGGAGGGCGCGTTCGAGCCCTTCCCGGGAACCGATGTGACGGTCTTCGACACACTGCCGACCTGCCTGGGGCGGCCGGGCAATGCCGGGAGGGCCGCCTGATGCGCGCGCTGAAGAGGGGTGTTCTTGCAGGCCTGATGGGGCTGGCCGGCGCGGCACACGCTGCGCCGGCCTATGTGGATGCACGCCTGTTCCCCAACCAGGCGGCTGGGTGGCAACGCTTCCTGGCGGTCGAACGGTCGCTGCGGCAGAGCTTTGACCACGTCTGCGGTGACACCTTCTGCGAAGGTGAATACAGCAATCTGCTGCCGATGCGGTTGCGCTGCTCGGTGCATGCGGCGAGCGGCGCCATCCAGAGCTGCATCTGGACCTTCGCCGGCAGCGCCACCGCGGTGGCTGATGATGGACGGATCGATGTCGACCTGCGCAGTTTCGCCTGTCCACTGCCCGTGGCGACGGGAACACGGCTTGAGGACTTCCTCCGTGCGCTGGAGCAGGCCGCGCCCGTCCGTGCGATCCATGTCACGCCGCCAGGCAGCCGCATTTCGATTCACGAGGGGCTGATCGGTTGCCTGTGATTCTCTCAAATGAGAACGTGACTGATTCGCATTGACGGTGTAGCATGCGCGGCGCCCTCCCGTCGTACCGGCTCCGCGCATGCCATCCAATGCCGCCACCCTCACCGAACTGCTGATCCGAGAGCGGCCGGCGCTGCTGCGCCGGGTGCAGCGCATCCTGGGGGGCGACCCGGGTGCGGAGGACGTGATCCAGGCTGTCTGGTTCAAGGCCCGCGGGGTGGGCAACGCCCCGTTGATCGACAATCCCAGGGCCTATCTGTACCGCCTGGCAGCCAACCTGGCGACCGATCATGGACGCGAGTCGACGCGCCGCAACCGCCTGTTGGCCGATCACTACCTGTGGGGACCGGACGAGGCTACGTCCACGTCCACCGAAGAGCAGGTGATGGCGCAGGATGAGCTGCAGCGTGTCCTCGATGCGGCCAGCCACCTGCCGGAGCCGACCCGTGCCATCTTCCGCCTCAATCGGCTGCAGGGCCTGACCCAGGCCGAGATCGCGCGTCGCCTTGGCGTGTCGGTCACCACCGTGGAGAACCACATCCGCGCCGCGTTGCAGCGCCTGGCCTGGGCCCGCAGCGGCCGCTGAGCGGACGCGCTTGGGGATGGGCCTGGTTCAAACGTCTTGATGGCTGGACTGTACCTGCGGTCCAGTTCCCTATTCCCGCGCGTGAGTATTCCTGTCCGCCAGCCAATGAGCCCGCCGAACACTTCTTCTCCCGCCGCCTGCGAAGACGTCGTGGCCGAACAGGCCATGCGCTGGATCGCGTGGCTGGCATCGGGCGACATCACCGATGCTGGCATGTGCGAATTCGAAGAGTGGCTGGCGCAACCGGGCCATCGCCACGCCTTCGAGCAGCAGCGCACGCTGTGGCGCAGCCTCGGCCCTCGACCGGCTGTCGCGTCTGCGGTGCGGCGCCGGCGTCAGCGGCTGCGCTGGATGACGGCTGCCGCTGCCGCCCTGGCGATGCTGATGGTCTGGCCCGAGGCGTCCCTGCGCCTGCAGGCGGACCACCGCAGCCGCCAGAGCGTCCAGCATGTGCAGTTGCCCGACGGCAGCCGTGCGGTGCTCGACGCGGACAGCGCGATCGCCGTGCACTTCGATGCGGGCACTCGGCGGGTCGATCTGCTGCGTGGCCGCGCCTGGTTCGAGGTGGTCGCCGATCCGCAGCGGCGCTTCAGCGTGGCCGCAGGCAACGGCGTGGTTGAAGACATCTCCACGGCATTCTCCGTGTCGCGGGTCGAGGAAGCGGTTGAAACCCAGGTCGGGCAGGGCAGGGTGCGCGTGGCCGCCCCGGCCGACAGTGGCTGGACCTATCTGCAGGCGGGGCAGCGTGCGCAGTACGGTTCCGCGTCCGGCGTCGTCCGCCTTAGCGATGTCGCTGCCGACAGCGTGGGTGCGTGGCGCCAGGGCGAACTGCTGCTGGAGCAGGCCAATGTTGCCGATGCAGTGCATCTGCTTGGTCGTTATCGTGCTGGTCCGACCTTCGTGCAGGGCGGCCTTTCGACCTTGCCGGCCGTGAGCGCCGCACTGCGTATCGATCGCCCCGAACAGGCCCTGGATGCACTCGCGGAGACGACGGGGCTGAGGATCACCCGCCTGCCGATGGGTGTGGTCATCGTTCACAGATGACGCCGTGTCACGTGTGGAGACGTGATCGGCAGTGATCCCCCTTGGGGCTGTGGCGCTGCCGTTCGTCTTACTCCACGAACGTACCCGCAGCCGCCACGTACGTCGCCGTGTCCACGCGTGCCGTGGATGACGCCGCGCCTGCGGCTCCGCTTTCCTGACAGGTTTCTCCATGTTCGATTCCCCACGTCCGGGCCGCACTCCGCGCCCGTCCCGCCTGTGTGTCGCACTGCTCGCCGCCGGTATTGCCGGCGCAGTACCGCCCGCGCTGGCCCAGGACACTGCCAACCCGCAGGCAGCCGCGCAGCGCTTCGACATTCCCGCGCAGCCGCTCGACAGCGCGTTGCGCAGCTACATGCGGCAGTCCGGCGTACAGGTGGTCTATCCGGCTGCGTTGGCCAGCGGCGTCACGTCGCAGGCGGTCAGCGGCCCGCTCACCGCAGACGAGGCGCTGACGCGGCTGTTGCAGGGCAGTGGCATGGGCGTGCGCCGTGTCGGCGACGGTGCAGTGACACTGGCAGCGGCCGGCGCCCTGCAGGCGCAATCGCCGACCATCACCGGCCCGCTGCGTGTGGCCGGCGATCGCGTCGCTGAAGGCATCGGCAGCGACGAGGCGCACCTGCTCGACACCTATCGCAGCGTCGGCTCGACCACCACGCTGGATCGCACAACGCTGGAGCGCTTCCGTGGCACATCCAACGGCGACATCGTCAAGGGCGTGGCCGGGGTCACCGCCGGTGATCCGCGCGTGGGCAACGGTTTCGACGTGAACATCCGCGGCATCCAGGGCCAGAGCCGCGTGCCCGTCATCATCGATGGCGGGCAGTCCAGCATGGACACCTACCGGGGCTACGCCGGCCAGTCACAGCGCAGCTATCTTGATCCGGACCTGATCTCACGCCTGACCATCACCAAGGGCCCCAGCCTGAAGGCCAACGCGTCCGGCGGCATCGGCGGCGTGGTGGAGATGGAGACGCTGAACGTGGGTGACATCCTGCGCGAGGGCCGCGATGTCGGCGTCCGCGTGCGCGCTGGGTTGGCCAACGCCAGCGCCAACAGCGTGCCGGCATACAGCGCCGTGCCCCGCACGGACCGCAGCGCCACCGGAAGCCAGTTCTTCAACGTTGCCGCCGCCGGGCAGTGGGACCGCTTCGATCTGGTCGCGGCGTACGCCCGCCGCGACAACGGCAACTACTTCTCCGGCAGGCACGGATACGATGACTTTCCGCAGACCCGGCGCACGCTGGCACCGTTGAATCCGCCGCGCACCGAAGTGTTCAACACCTCCTCGCGCTCGACGTCGGCCCTGCTCAAGGGCACCTGGCGCATCGACGATGCGCAGACCCTCGAAGCTGGCTATCGCCGCTATGAGGGCCGCGCCGGCGAGATCATGGCCTCGCAGATCATCCGCGTTGAGCGGGATCGCATTCCACAATGGGACCCGGGCCATGTCGACATGGACAGCTACAGCCTGCGCTATCGCTTCGATCCAGACAGCGAGCGAATCGATCTGCGCGTCAACGCCTGGTACACCGATGCCGACAGCGTGATGTACAACAGCCTGACCGGCATCACGCCGTGGTACTTCGACCGCCGTACCGAGTGGTACGACGCGCCGAGTTTCAGCGGCGATCCGGGTTACAAGGATGCCTACCGCAATCCGCTGCGACAGAAGCGCTTCGGCCTGGATGCCAGCAACACCTCGATCTTCGACACCCGTGCAGGCGTGTTCACCCTCGACTACGGCCTGTCCTACAGCGACGAGGACATCGCACCGGGCAGCTCCGCACCGATCAAGCAGGATGATCTGGTCAACAACCGTTTCCTGCGCAACGCTGAGCGCAAGGAGTACAGCGCCGTGGCGTCGCTGAAGTGGCAGCCCGACGAACACTGGGAGTTGATGGCCGGTGGCCGCTGGAACCGGGTGGACGTGCATGACCGCAATCGTCTGGCCACACCCGATGCCTATGAAGTGCAGGGACAGTACCGCTACACCGAGCTGCTGGATGGCAACCCGGCACTGCCCTCCTGGCGCGCCAAGCGCATCGCGCTGCTGAACTGGTATCCGGACGCCGAGGGTGCGTTCACCCAGGCCTCGCTGTTGGCCTCGCCGTACAAGAAAGGCACGGTGGCTGACATTGGTGGCTGGAACTTCTACGACGCTGATGCACCGGAAGACCTGGAGGTGCCGGTCAGGTGGACCTGGTCGCAACCGATCCGTCGCCGCGACAGTGCCTTTTCACCCACCGCCAGCGTGGCCTATCGCTTCAGCGAGGACACGATGGTCTACGTGAAGTACGCCGAGGGCACCAAGCTGCCGAGCCTGTTCGAGACGACACTGGGCTTGTTCACCGCCGCCAAACCCGTCGGAGAGCTGAAGCCGGAGCGCGCGCGCAGTTGGGAAATCGGTGCCAGCACCGTCCACCATGACCTGTTCACCGCCGGCGATCGCCTGGCGCTGAAGCTGGCGTACTTCGATACGCGCATCGATGACCTGATCACGCGTGACTACCGCACGCTGTCCGCCGGCCTGATCCGCAACGTCGACCAGTTCAAGGTCTCAGGCATGGAGTTCCAGTCCAGCTATGACAGCGGCAAGGTATTTGCCGACCTGTCCGCGCATTACTACTTCAAGGCCAAGACCTGCGCCCCGGACATCGCCGCCGAGCGCCGGGCGTACGGTGCACAGCGCAACAACGATGAACTGGCCAGTACGCCCAACTGCGTGGACGGTGGCTTCGAGGGTTCCTACACCAATACGCAGAACCCGCCGCGCTACATGGTGAACCTGACGGCTGGATCGCGCCTGTTCGACGAGCGCCTGACCTTCGGCACCCGGGTGATCCACAACGCCGGCCCGATCAGCAGACTGGACAAGGACTGGAATGTCGGCCTTTCGGCGATCCAGCAGCTGTACCGGCCCACCACCCTGGTGGATCTGTTCGCCAGCTGGCGCTTCAGCGACCAGCTGTCGGTGGAGGCGAACGTGGACAACGTGACGGATCGTTACTATCTCGATCCGCTCGCCCTGGGCGTGATGCCCGCCCCGGGCCGTACCGCGCGCCTTGCATTCACCTGGAGGTACTGAGCGTAGCCTGTGGGCGTCCTGCAGCGTCCGGTGCGGACCGGCCACTGCACCGCCTTGCCGCGACCGCAGGCTTACAGCCCGGTCGCTGCCTTCACCGCATCTTCGTGCAGCGACTCGTTCAGTTCATCGACCACCGTGCTCCAGGCCGCATCGGCCTGCAGCGATTCGGCCAGGAACTGCCGCTGGCCATCGTTCCAGTAGGGCGCGTCGGCCACCGCCACGCCGGTAGCCAGCTGGTGGTCGCGGATGAAGCGGGCGATGCCCTCGGCGCTGGCATCCAGGCCCAGCTGCAGGAACAGGTTGGTCATGCGCGGTTCGGTGGTGATCATCATCGGTTCCCGGCGGGAAAGAGGGAGGGGCATTATCGACGCAAGCGGGCTTGGGGAAAGCCCTGCGCCACACGTCTACAGCAGGACCTCTCTCCCAGGTACCCTCCATGAACGCACATATCGCTCCTGAAGACAGCCGCAGCCTGCGCCTCAAGGCCGCCACGCGCGACAGCCACGGCGCACTGGACAAGCGCATCATGGCCGGTGACATCTTTGCCGATCTCGGCAGCTTCGCCCGCTTCCTGCGCGTGCAGTACCGCTTCCATCGCAGCATCGACCGGCTGTACGCCAGCCCGGCGCTGGACGCATTGCTGCCGGGGCTGGCCGGGCGTCGGCGTCTGCAGCAGGTGGCAGCTGATCTGCACGACCTGGGGCAGGATCTCCCCGGCGCGGACATGGCGCCGTTGGCAGGTGACCTGCCGTTGCCGGTGGCGCTGGGGTGGCTGTACGTGGCCGAAGGCTCCAACCTGGGGGGCACGGTGCTGTACAAGATGGCCGCGCGGCTTGGCCTGGACCAAGGGTTCGGTGCCCGCCACCTGGCTGCGCACCCGGATGGCGCGGCCCGCCACTGGCGGGAATTCACCGCCGCGTTGGATGCGGTGCCCCTGAGCGCCGCGCAGGAACAGCAGGTGATCGATGCCGCCGATGCCGCGTTCCGTAGCGTGCATGGCCACGTTGAAATCGAGTTCGGCTGATGCCCGGGCTCTGCCTGCGGGCGATGCGCTGATGCGCTGGCTGTGGTTCGCGCTGGGCTGGATGATGGTCGGGCTGGGGGTGATCGGCGCGTTGCTGCCGGTGATGCCCACCACCATCTTCCTGATCCTGGCGCTGGGCTGCTTCGCGCGCAGTTCGCCACGGTTCGAGCAACGGCTGCTGGCACATCCGCGCTACGGCCCGCCGCTGCGACTGTGGCGGGAACAGGGCGCCGTGTCGCGCCGGGGCAAGGCATTGGCCAGCGCTGGCATGGCGGTGGGGTTCGCCTTGTTCTGCTGGGGCGCACACCCTTCCTGGCGGCTGCTGCTGGGCGTGGGCCTGTTCTTCGCGGTCAGCGCCGGCTATGTGCTCAGCCGGCCGGCGCCACGACTGGAGCCGCCCCAGAGTGTCGAACGTGGCGATGTCGGCGATCCACGCCGCTGTGGGCGTCGCTGGAATCGCTGAGTCCGGGTGAGGGGGTGGAACCGGGCCCACGCCCGGCTCCACCGATCCGCTACAGCAGCGGCACCAGCAGCAGCGCCACGATGTTGATGATCTTGATCAGCGGATTGATCGCCGGCCCGGCCGTGTCCTTGTACGGGTCGCCGACCGTGTCGCCGGTCACCGCGGCCTTGTGCGCTTCGCTGCCCTTGCCGCCGAAGTGGCCATCCTCGATGTACTTCTTGGCGTTGTCCCAGGCACCGCCGCCGGTCGTCATCGAAATCGCCACGAACAGGCCGGTGACGATCGTGCCGATCAGCAGGCCCCCCAGTGCGCGTGGGCCCAGCAGCAGGCCGACCACCACCGGCACCACCACCGGCAGCAGCGAGGGCAGGATCATCTCGCGGATCGCAGAACGGGTCAGCATGTCCACGGCCTTGTCGTACTGCGGCTTGCCGGTGCCCTGCATGATGCCGGGGATGTCGCGGAACTGCCGGCGCACTTCCTCCACCACCGCGCCTGCGGCCCGACCCACCGCCTCCATGGCCATCGCGCCGAACAGGTACGGAATCAGGCCGCCGATCAGCAGGCCGATGATCACCGTGTGGTCACTGAGGTCGAAGCGGAACTCCTGCCCGGGGTTCGCCGCCTGCAGGTTGTGTGTGTAGTCGGCGAACAGCACCAGCGCCGCCAGCGCCGCCGAGCCGATCGCATAGCCCTTGGTCACGGCCTTGGTGGTGTTGCCCACCGCGTCAAGCGGATCGGTGATGTCCCGGATCTCCGAGGGCAGTTCGGCCATCTCCGCGATGCCGCCCGCGTTGTCGGTGATCGGTCCGTAGGCGTCGAGGGCCACGATCATGCCGGCCATCGACAGCATGGCAGTAGCGGCGATGGCGATGCCGTACAGGCCGCCCAGCGCGTAGGCGCCCCAGATCGCGGCACAGACCGCCACCACCGGCAGCGCGGTGGACTTCATCGAGATGCCGAGGCCGGCGATGATGTTGGTGCCATGTCCGGTGGTCGACGCCTGGGCGACGTGCTGCACCGGCTTGTACTGGGTACCGGTGTAGTACTCGGTGATCCAGACGATCAGGCCGGTCAGGACCAGGCCGATGAGGGCGCAGCCATACAGCGCCAATGGACCGTGCACGTTGTCGGACATCAGCCCCGTGGTGATCGGGTAGAAGGCGATCGCCGCCAGAACACCCGACACGATCACGCCCTTGTACAGGGCCCCCATGATCGAGCCACCGGGCTTCACCTTGACGAACAGTGCGCCGATGATCGATGCGATGATCGACACGCCTCCCAGCACCAGCGGATACAGCACGGCGTTGGCGCCGGCTTCGGCGAGCATCAGGCTGCCCAGCAGCATGGTTGCGATCACCGTGACTGCGTAGGTTTCGAACAGGTCGGCGGCCATGCCGGCGCAGTCACCGACGTTGTCGCCGACGTTGTCGGCGATCACCGCCGGGTTGCGCGGATCGTCTTCGGGAATGCCGGCTTCGACCTTGCCGACCAGGTCGGCGCCGACGTCGGCGCCCTTGGTGAAGATGCCGCCGCCCAGGCGCGCGAAGATCGAGATCAGGGAAGAGCCGAAGGCCAGGCCGACCAGCGCATGCAGCGCCTGGTCCATCTGCAGCCCGAGCCGCAGCAGCAGGGCGTAATAGCCGGCCACGCCCAGCAGGCCCAGGCCGACCACCAGCATGCCGGTGATCGCACCGCCACGGAACGCTACATCCATCGCCGCGCTGATGCCGTTGCGTGCGGCTTCAGCGGTCCGCACGTTGGCGCGCACCGACACGTTCATGCCGATGTAGCCGGCAACGCCGGACAGCACCGCACCCACCGCGAAGCCGACAGCGGTGTACCAGCTCAGGAACACGCCTACGAGCACGAACAACACCGCGCCGGCGATGCCGATGGTCAGGTACTGGCGGTTCAGATAGGCGCGTGCGCCCTCCTGGATCGCGGTGGCGATCGCGACCATGCGCTCATTGCCGGTGGGTTGGCGCAGGATCCAGCGCGCCGAGACGATTCCGAACAGGATCGCGAGAATGGCGCAGCCCAGCGCCAATGACAGCCCGTGACGTTCCAGCATTAGACCCCTCCGCAGAATGGATGATGAGCATCCAGTGGCGATGAACTTCACCACGAGGGGGACGACGGGCTGCAGCCTGGAACCAACCCGTGCCGACCGTGGCGGTCGTCCGACGTATGGCGGTGTTCAGCATTCCCTGGTGGCCGCAGTATGCGTGCACATGCGCCCGGATGGTAGCGCCGTGCGTGGAAGGCGCAGCGCTTGCCCCTCCACCGACGCGCCTTTGCACCCTGTTAAGCCTTCCTCTGCAAGCCTGCGCTCAGTCCTGAAGGAGACCCTCCCATGCGTCTGTCCCTGTTGATGCTTGCCGCCCTTGTGCCGGCAATGCCTGCATCTGCCGCCGAGACCCCGGAACTGCAACGCGCGGTGGGTGCGCCGCAGGCGGTGGGAGCGGTACACACGCTGCGGCAGATTCCCGAAGCCTGTGCGCGGCTGGAGGGCGCCTTCACCGGCCAGGCTGCCGAGCCGTATCGATTCGCCGTGGTCCGTACCAGCGAGCAGTGCCAGCCGCGCGCTCGTTTTGTCGACTTCGCCAAGGCGCAGCCCGCTGTCGACAAGGGCTGGAAGCTCAATGACGTGATCCGCGTGCCCAGCGCGACGTGCCCGGCACAGCAGGCGGTGGTGCGGGTGTGGCGTCTGCCGGTCGACAACCGCCAAGCGCTGGACGGCCAGGGGCAGTCGCGCATCTATCTGGAAGAAGCAAAGAAGCAGGCCGCCGCCGGCAAGATTCCGCAGGTAACGATGTTCGCCGCGCAGCTGCAGGTGGAAGGCAAGGCCTGCAACTGACGCCGTCCGGCAGGGCGAAGCCACGCAGGGCGTGGATGTACTTCGGCGCGCACCGGTAGCGTCGGGCCATGCCCGGCGGAGAACCCGGTAGTGCCGGCCGCTGGCCGGCACCCCTGCCATCACTCGGCCAGCTTCGCACCGCGGGCCACCAGCAGGTCACGCAGTGCCGAACGATGGCAGTGCGCCTCATCCTCGCAGTAGCAGCCCACGCTGATGTCGGTGTGCTGCGACAGCGCGGCCAGCAGATCCAGCGCGTGGGCTGCGTCGGGCGCCTTCATCTCGGCACGGTAGCTGCGGAAGAAGGCATTCCAGTCGGCCGCGGTGGTCGCCCCGCGAGCCTGTTTCACCCGTTCCGCGCTGGGCGACAACGTCGGGAACCACACGTCGTACCAGTCCTGGCGGGCGAACTCGCTGCGTGGCACGCCGCGCGGCGGGCGGCGTACGGTGCCGATGCGCAGGCCTTCGCCCGGAACGCGCGGAGAACCGAGGCGGACGATCCGCAGGGCCATGATCGCAGTCAGACCTCGAAGGCCGGCAGCGTCTTCTTCACTGCCACGTTCTTCAGCGTCACATACTTCGGCAGGCCATCGGCGCCGTACGGCAGTGGCGCTTCGCCCTTGATCAGCGGTGACAGATAGGCGCGCGCCCGGGCAGTGATGCCGAAGCCGTCGCGCCGGATGAAGCCGGCTGGCATCTTCTTCTCGTGGTTGGCGATCTTCGACAGCGGCGCGGACTCGATCTTCCAGCGGTACGGTGCGTCGCTGCTGCGCACGATCACCGGCATCACCCCGTTCTGGCCCTTCAATGCCAGTTGCACGGCCGCCTTGCCCACGGCCTGCGCCTGGTCCCAGTCGGTGCGGCTGGCGATGTGACGTGCCGAGCGCTGCAGGTAATCGGGCAGGGCCCAGTGCACCTTCAGCCCCAACTGGTCCTTGACCCGGCCAGCGAGGTGCGCGGCGACGCCGCCCAACTGCGAATGACCGAATGAATCCTTGCTGCCGCCGGCATCGGCGACGAAGCGGCCATCTGCCGTGGCGATGCCCTCGGAGGCCACGACCACGCAGTACCCGACGCGTTCGACCACCGCCTTGACCTTGGCCAGGAAGGCCGCCTCGTCATAGGCACGTTCGGGCAGCAGGATGATGTGCGGGGCCTCATCGTCGCCATTGCCGGCCAGGCCTGCGGCAGCGGCCAGCCACCCGGCATGGCGGCCCATCGCTTCGTAGATGAAGACGCGGGTGGAGGTCTCGGCCATCGCCGCGACATCCAGCGCCGCCTCGCGCACCGACACCGCGGTGTACTTGGCCGCCGAGCCGAAGCCGGGGCAGGTATCGGTAACAGCCAGGTCGTTGTCGATGGTCTTCGGCACGCCGATGCAGGTCAGGTCGTAGCCGGATGCCTTGGCCAGCTGCGAGACCTTCAGCGCGGTATCGGCCGAGTCGTTGCCGCCGTTGTAGAGGAACCAGCGCACGTCGTGCGCGCGCAGGACCTGCAGCAGACGTTCGTAGCGCGCACGGTCGGCATCGAGCGACTTCAGCTTGAAGCGGCACGAACCGAAGGCACCGCCCGGTGTATGGGCGAGGGCGCGGATGGCCGCCGCACTCTCCCTGCTGGTATCGATCAGCTCTTCGCGCAGGGCGCCCAGGATGCCGTTGCGGGCCGCCAGGACCTTGATGCCCTTGGCCCGGGCCTGTTCGATCACCGCCGCAGCGGTGGCGTTGATGACCGCGGTGACACCACCGGACTGGGCATAGAGGAGGGTACCGTTGCGCATGCTTCTACCTGCTCAGGGGAGGGACATTGCAGGGACATTACCCGGATGCGGTAAAGTGGCGCTATTGCGGTGCAGCGATACCGGACCGTCCGGGACGCGAACCTTCTTTGTTTTCAACACGTTGGAGTCAGGTCAATGCGATTGGTTCTGTTGGGACCGCCCGGTTCGGGCAAGGGGACACAGGCGACGCGCCTGAAGGACAAGCTGGGCATCGCCCACATCTCGACCGGTGACATGCTGCGTGCGGAGATCGCTGCGGGCTCGGAGCTGGGCAAGCAGGCGAAAGCGGTGATGGATGCCGGCAACCTGGTATCGGACGAGATCCTGCTGGGCATGCTTGAGTCGCGGCTGGCCCAGGCGGATGTCGCCAAGGGCTTCATCCTGGATGGCTACCCGCGCAACGTGGCGCAGGCCAATGCGCTGGACGGCCTGCTGGCCAAGATCGGTCAGCCGCTGGATGCGGTGGTGCAGCTGGATGTGGCCACCGAACTGCTGGTCGAACGCATCGCCGGCCGCGCCAAGGAGCAGGGCCGCGCCGACGACAATCCCGAATCGGTGCGCCAGCGCCTGCAGGTCTACAACGACCAGACCGCGCCGGTGGTGGATTTCTATGCAGGCCGGGGCACCCTGGCACGCGTCGATGGCGTCGGCGAGCTCGACGAGATCGAAGCCCGCATCCTGGCCGCGATCAAGGCCTGAACCAGGCGCGCGGCCGGCTGCGGTCGGCATGCAGAACACAGGCCTGGTCCTTGCGGACCAGGCCTGTGTCGTTTTCATAGGTGCCAGCGGAGGGCTTGCTCAGGGCCCCGCAGCATGAGCTCCCTTGGGGATGGCCTCTTGGGGAGTAGGACCGGTTCGGGTACTGCGGCTGGCAATCCGAATTGTGTCCGGGTTCACAGAACATCGCTATCGGGAATTCCCTGACAGGTGGCTGGAGTTTTCTCACATTGGGTGTAGGACTTGTCTGACCCCATTACGGACATTGGCCCTATACAGCCGTGATCGGTCACAATCCTCGCTCATGAGCAGCGTACATATCCTTGCAATCGCCGGCACCTTCATGGGTGGCGTGGCCGCCCTGGCGCGGGAACTGGGCCATACGGTCAGCGGCAGTGACCAGGCCATCTATCCGCCGATGTCGACCCAGCTGGAGCAGCTGGGCATCACCCTGGACCAGGGCTACCGGGTCGACAGCGTGCCGGCGGGCACCGACCAGGTGGTGATCGGCAACGCGCTCTCGCGTGGCAACCCGGCCGTGGAGGCGGTGCTCGACGCCGGCCAGCGCTACAGCTCCGGCGCGCAGTGGCTGTCCGAGCAGGTGCTGCCGGGCCGCGACACGCTGGCTGTGGCCGGCACCCACGGCAAGACCACCACCACGACCATCCTCACCTGGCTGCTGGAGAATGCCGGTCGCGCACCGGGTTTCCTGATCGGTGGCGTGGCCGAGGATTTCGGCGTTTCCGCCCGCCTCGGCCAGGGCCGTGAGTTCGTGGTGGAAGCCGATGAGTACGACACCGCCTTTTTCGACAAGCGCAGCAAGTTCGTCCACTACCGGCCGCTGGTCGCCATCCTCAACAATCTCGAATACGACCACGCCGACATCTTCCCGGACGTGGCCGCGATCCAGCGCCAGTTCCACCATCTGGTGCGCACCGTGCCGGCGCGCGGCCGCCTGATCGTCAACGGCGAGGACGTGCACCTGGCCGAAGTGCTGGCAATGGGCTGCTGGACGCCGGTCGAGCGTTTCGGATTCGATCCGGCGCTGGAATGGCATGCCGAACTGCTGGCCGCCGATGGCAGCGCCTTCCGCGTGCACCATCACGGGCAAGCGCTGGGCGATGTGCAATGGTCGCTGCTGGGGCGGCACAACGTTCTCAATGGCCTGGCTGCGCTGGCCGCTGCCCATGCGGTGGGCGTGGCACCGGCCGAGGTGATCCCGGCGCTGGCGCGCTTCCGCAGCGTCAAGCGGCGCATGGAAGTGATCGGCAGCCACGACGGCATCACCGTCTACGACGACTTCGCGCACCATCCCACCGCGATCGCCACCACCCTCGAGGGCCTGCGCGCCAAGGTGGGCGATGCACGCATCGTGGTGGCGATGGAACCGCGCAGCAATTCGATGCGGCTGGGCGCACATGCACACGCGCTTGCGCCCTCGCTGGCGCTGGCCGACGAGGTGGTGTTCCTGCATCGTCCCGAGCTGGCCTGGGACGCAGCGTCGGTGATCGCAGCGGTGCGCGGCCACGCGCACGCGGTACCCGATACCGACGCATTGCTGGCACAGCTGCAGGAGCGCGTGCACCGCGGTGACCACGTGGTGTTCATGTCCAATGGTGGCTTCGACGGCGCGCCGCGCCGTTTCCTCGCAGCATTGCAGGCGCGATGAGCACGGACGCGCCACTGCCCCTGTTCCCGCTGCACGCCACCCTGCTGCCTGGCGCGGCGATCGGCCTGCGCGTGTTCGAGCGCCGCTATCTGGACCTGATCCGCGACAGCGGCCGCAGTGCGGAGGGATTCGGCGTCTGCCTGATCCTTGATGGCCAGGAGGTCGGTGCGCCGGCAACGCCGGCCGCCTACGGTGTGCAGGTACGCATCGAGGACTTCGATGTCGGCGCCGACGGCGTGCTGCAGCTGCGCCTGCGCGGTACCCGCCGCTTCCATGTCGAGCGCACCCGGGTGCGCGACAACGGCCTGGTGGTGGCCGATGTGCGCTGGTGCGAAGAAGACCCGGATGACGAGCTGCGTCCACAGCATGCGCTGCTGGCCACCGTGCTGGGTCACATCATCGAGCAGGCCGGCGAAGCCTACGCTCCGGCCAACCCTGCGTTGCTGGACCAGGCAAGCTGGGTCGGTTGGCGGCTGGCCGAGCTGCTGCCGTTGAGCGAACAGCAGCGCCTGCAACTGCTGCAGATGGACGATCCGCATCAGCGCCTGCAGCAGCTGCTGGGCTGGATGCCGTAAAGAATCATCCCGCGCGGTAGCGCCGGGCCACGCCCGGCGGCTCCTCACGGTGCGATGGTCTTCAACCGCAGTACCGGCAACCCGGTTTCGCCGTGCACATCCTCGCGTTGCGGCAGGTCCTGCACGGCGTCCTTCACCGCGTTCAAGGCTGGATCCACGCCGCGCAGCGGATGCCACATGCCGATCCACTGGAAGTGACGCTCGTAGCGCAGGGTCTGTGCGCTGCCCAGCCACAGTGGCGTGTCGCCCGGCTGCAGCTGCACGGCGGCCGGCCACAGGCGCAGCACGTAGCGCTCGTCCGGACGCGCCCCCTGGCGCACCATCAGCAATGCTTCCACGCGCGTGTCCAGCGTTGCCGGCAGGACCGGCAGCTGCTCCGCACCGGTGTCCTTGTCCAGCATCAGCAATGCTTCCTGCCAACCGGCCTGCTCCTGCAGCGTCCAGCCACGTGCCTCCAGCTGTGCCTGCAACGGGGCCAGGGGACCGGCGACCTGCACATCGAGCGGCCAGCGCTGGTCATCGTCGAACTCGTTGCGGCGCGCCGGCAGCGCGGACCAGTCGTGCTGCCACCACGCCTGCATATCCATCGCCTGCGCGGCGGGCAGGGACGGCTCGAAACGTTCCAGCTTCACCGCGATGTTGCGCGGCGCATACCACATCGCGGCAACGGCGAAGACGCCGTAGAAAAGCCAAGCGACCGGTTTGACCCAGAACGACCGGTTGAACCGGCGGCGGTAAGCAATGCCCAGCACCAGCAGCCAGAACGTGCCGAACAGCATGCCGCCGATCACATCGCTCAGCCAGTGTGCGCCCAGATACAGGCGCGAGAAGCCGATCAGGCTGACCACGATGCCCGATACGAGGTACGGCCAGACGCGGGTGCGGCCGGGCATCTCGCGCGCGATCAGGACCGCGAAGAAGCCGAAGGTGATGGTGGCCATGGTCACCGATACCGACGGGAAGCCGAAGCCGCTGCTGGCGTCGACCGGGCGGACCACATCCACGGTCGCGCCGAGCAGCAGCGTCAGGGCCAGGCCGAAGGCGAGCGCGGCCAGCCAGTGCGCCGCAGCCATCCAGCGCCGGCGCCAGATCAGGTAGCCCATCGCCGCGGCGGTGGCCGGCAGCAGTACCGGCCATGCGCCGAGCGAGGCCAGCGCCGCCATCGGGTAGTCGGCCAGCGGGTTGCGCAGCGCCAGCATGGCCTGGTGCACCAGCAGATCGACCGCAAGCGGTTCACCGTGCGCGACCACCAGGGTGAGCAGTGCGAACCAGCCCCAGCCGAGCAGCAGCAGCATCAGTGCCAGCATCGCCAACGGCACCGACTCGCGCCGCTTCGGGTCGAGCACGCCGACCGTGTAACGGCCCAGAGTCGGATGGCGGTTGGACCAGTCGAGCAGGCGCGACAGCCAATGATCCATGCGCGCGGCGGACCAGCGGTAGCCGTACAGCACGATCGCCCAGACCAGGCTGAGGATCACAGCGAGCAGGCCGACCACCACCACCAGGCGACCTGCCACGGCCGCGACCGCGTCATAGGCTTCGCCCAGGATCCAGCCTGGCGCCAGGAACAGCACGGCCCAGGAAATGCTGGCGATGCCGCTGGCCTGCATGTAGCGGCTGGCGGGCATGTTCATCATGCCGGCGATGGCGGGGACGAACGGCCGGATCGCGCCGACGTAGCGGGCCACAAGAATGCTCTTGAAGGCATTGCGGCGGAACAGGTTCTCGCCACGGTCCAGCAGTTGCGGGTAGCGGCTGAACGGCCACACGCCGCGCAGGCGATCGCCCCAGCGGCGGCCGATCCAGTAGCTGATGCCGTCGCCCGCGAATGCACCCAGCGCTGCCGCAGCGACCGCGTACGGCCCGGAGATCTGGCCAAGGCCGATGAACACGCCCACGGCGAACAGCAGGGGCAGTGCGGGCACGATGGCGCCGAGAATGATGACCGCATCGCAGAACGCGATCAGAAAAATGACCGCGCCCGCCAGCACGGGATGAGCGGCAATCCACGCGAGGGTGGCGTCGATCCATGAAGAGTCCATTGCCCGATTATAAAGGCGTGAAGGTGACTGGTTCCCAGCCGCTTGCCGACCGTTTGCCACCGTCGGCATCGCCTAGAATGGCGCCATGCCGCATTCGCCAGACGTCCCACCACATGCATTGAAGGCCGACAGCTTCGGCCGCATCCTTCGTATGGAGGGCCCCGACGGGCTGTTCGTGCGCCGCGATCTGGGGGCGACGCCGCTGTGGCTGCGCCTGCCGGCGTGGTGGCTGGCGCGGCGCGAAGCACGCGCGCTGCGCCATATCCACGGCATGGCCGATGTCCCGCAGCTGATCGATTGGGATGGCCGCCACCTGGATCGCAGTTTCATGGCCGGCGATGCCATGTACCAGCGCCCGCCGCGCGGCGACCTCGCCTGGTTCCGCGCCGCGCGGCGCCTGCTGCAGCAGTTGCACCGGCGCGGCGTCGCCCACAACGACCTGGCCAAGGAGGCCAACTGGCTGGTCACCGACGATGGTCGTCCGGCGCTGATCGACTTCCAGCTGGCGGTGATCGGCAATCCGCGCTCGCGCTGGATGCGCCTGCTGGCCCGCGAGGACCTGCGCCATCTGCTCAAGCACAAACGCATGTACTGCCGCGAGTCATTGACGCCGGTGGAGAAGCGCGTGCTCAAGCGCACGTCGTGGGTACGCGAACTGTGGTTCGCCACCGGCAAGCCGGTCTACCGCTTCGTCACACGGCGCATCCTGCACTGGGAAGACAACGAAGGGCAGGGGCCGAAGCCGTGAGACGGTGGAACGTAGTGACCACGCTGCCGAGCGCGGCCAGCGTCCTGCATCCGCAGCTGGCGGGTGCGGGTTTCGTGCATGCCTGCCGCGTCGCCACCCATCGACAGGGGCGCAGTGCACTGCAGGCCTATCGCGACATGGCAGCGACGGTCCCCGCGTGGTTTGACGGGCTGATGGCGCTGCGCAACCAGGGCATGCGCCTGCTCGGGATGAAGGATCTGGGTTCGCTGCGTGCGGTGCAGGCTGCGCAGCATCCGAGTCCCGGGCAGCGGCTCGGCATTTTCACCCTGCAGTCGCTGCACGATGATGCCATCGTGCTGGAGGATGACGACCGGCACCTGCACGTGCAGCTGGCGCTGCAGTGGCAGGGTGACACGCTGGAAGTGGCGACGGTGGTGCATACGCACAACGCGTTCGGGCGCCTGTACATGCTGCCGGTGGACCCGATGCACCGGCTGATCGTGCCGCATCTGCTGCGCAGGCAGGTACGCGCGTACGGGTAGGCCGGGCCCGGCGGCACCCGGCGCCACCGGAGCGCTAGGGCGTTGCCGGCACCAGCTGCTGGCCAATGAAGTTCCGCTTGGCATCGAAGTCATAGCCGATCTGCAGCTGCCCCACATCCGGGCAGGCATGGCAGTCGCGCAGCGGCGTGCGGTACAGCAGGCGGATGCCGCCGCCTTCCAGTGGTGCGGTGCCTGCGGCCTGCGCCGGTGCGAACGGCGTCGCCTGCGGGTTGGCCTTCAGCACTGCCTGCACAGTCGGGTCGGCGCGCAGCGCATCGTCCAGCTGCACCGCATCGACATCGATGCGCTTGCCGCCTGCATCCACCAGGCGCGTGCCTTGGTTGGTGTTGGCGCGGAAGGGATATTCAACCGTGGCCACGCCCAGTCCGTCATGCTCATGCCACGCGCTGACATAGGCCAGTTCGCCGCCGGTGGAAAGCTGCTCGGCGGCCGTGATTGCATCCGAGCTGGCGCCGCCGCTGCGCATCGCATCGCGCAGGCAGTCGCGCGTCGCCGCGTCGCCTCCCTGACGGCAGGCGTTGAGGTCGCCGTCCCACACCACCGCCTCGCTCCAGCGCATCCGGCCATCGGTCGCTGCCTTCTCCGCGCTGGGGGTGTCCGTGGCGACGGGTTCCTTGCCGGGCTCGGGCGAGCTGCCCTGGCAGGCGGTCATCAGGGCGAGTGCGAGGGCAGGCAGCAGCAGACGGGAACGGCGCATGGCGTGGACCTCGTGCGTTGACTGGAGGCCCGAGTATCGTCAAGACCGGGTGAACTCCGCGTCGGCGCGGCATACTAGCCGCTCATTGCATACGCTGGAGTCTGGAACGTGGGCAGTCTGCAGGGCAAGACCCTTTTCATCACCGGTGCCTCGCGTGGCATCGGCCTGGCGATCGCGCTGCGTGCCGCGCGCGATGGTGCCAACGTGGCCATCGCGGCCAAGTCGTCGGTGCCTAACCCGAAGTTGCCGGGCACCATCCACAGCGCTGCCGATGCGGTGAATGCGGCCGGCGGCCAGGGCCTGGCGTTGAAATGCGACATCCGCGAGGAAGAGCAGGTGCAGGCGGCCGTCGCCGCTACGGTCGATACCTTCGGTGGCATCGACATCCTGGTCAACAATGCCAGCGCGATCTGGTTGCGCGGCACGCTGGAGACACCGATGAAGCGCTTCGACCTGATGCAGCAGGTCAATGCGCGTGGCAGTTTCCTGTGCGCACAGGCCTGCCTGCCGTACCTGCGGCAGGCCCCGAATCCACACATCCTCACCCTGGCGCCGCCGCCGAGCCTGGAACCGAAGTGGTGGGGTGCGCATACCGGCTACACGCTGGCGAAGATGGGCATGAGCTTCGTCACCCTCGGTCTTGCCGCCGAGTTCGGGCCGCAGGGCGTGGCGGTCAATGCGCTGTGGCCGCGCACGGTGATCGCCACCGACGCCATCAACATGATCCCCGGCGTTGACGCGGCGGGATGCCGCACGCCGCAGATCATGGCCGATGCCGCGCATGCAGTGCTGGTACGCGAAGCCGTGGGTTTCCACGGCCAGTTCCTGATCGATGACGAGGTGCTGGCACAGGCCGGCATCACCGACCTGTCCGGCTACGCGGTGGATCCGTCGCGGCCGCTGCTGCCGGATCTGTTCCTCGACTGATCCGATGCGAGTGTCATGATCGGCCAACTGCGATAGAATTCGCGGCTGTAATCGTTTTCAACAAGGATGTGCGTAGATGCTCCGTCGTACCACTGCAGCGCTGCTCGCTGCGTCGTTGTCGCTTGCCCTGGTCGCCTGTGGTGGCAAGCCGCCCGCCTCGTCCGGCACGTCCGACAAGGCCGATGCCGCGCCTACGCAGGATGCCCAGCAGCAGCTGACCGCCAAGCTCAACGCCTATATCGGCTGCTTCAACGCGGTCGATTCCGAGGTGCATGGCAGCGCCCGCGCCTACACGGGCTGGATCAAGGATCTGGAGGCCGGTCCGAGCGGACGCGAGACCCGTGTGTACGGACCAAGCGAGATCGACGACTACGACATGAAGCAGTGCGACGCACCGATCACCGAGGCGATCGCGGCCCAGCCCGCGCTGCCGGAACTCGATGCGGCGGCTGGCCGCTACCTGCAGGCGCTGAAGGCATTGGTGCCGGTCAGCCATGAGGCACACGACTACTACGAGCGCCAGGATTACGAGGACGACCAGTTCGCCAAGGGCAAGCAGCTGCACGCGCCGCTGATGGCGGCGTTCAAGGCCTTCGCCGGCGCCAGCGAAACGTTCAACGTTGAACTGGAACGCCAGAACGATGCTGCCCAGCGCGAGCACCTCAAGGCGCTGGAACAGGCCGAGGGCCGCACCCGCGAGTACTACCGGCTGGCGATGATGCTGGAAGCGAAAGCGATCATGGACCTGATGGGCGACGACGATTTCGATCCGGCGCAGGCCGATGAGCGGCTGCAGGCCTTCAATCGCATTTCCGACGAAGCACATGCCAAGGTGGCCGATCAGGAGCCGGGCAAGCTGGACTGGAACAGCTTCGAGCGCGAAGCCGAGAACTTCCGTCGCGAGGGCAAGGAGCGCCTGCAGCGGGTCAGCAGCAAGACCCCGTACAACGACTTCGAGCGGCGCATGCTGGATTCGCCGTCGATGGCCCCGCGGGGTTCGGCCGGGCGACTGCTGCATGTCTACAACGCGCTGGTGTTCCAGAGCAACCGGCAGTAGATCCGGGTGACAGTCCAGTGTGCCGACGCACTGGTCAGTGCCAGCAATCCGATGCGCTGAGGCGGGAGCGGCGGCAGGCTGCTCACCGCCCCGCGCAGGTACGGGTCAGCGGTTGAAGGCTTCCGGCAGCGCGTTGCCGCAGGCCCGGCAGTGGCGTGCATCCGGTTCGTGGCCTTCCAGCCCGCAGTGCGGGCAACCCCGGGCATCGCGGCGTGCCGCCAGCTCGGCCTCGCGCATGGTGCTGGCCAGTTCAGCGGTGTAGATGCCGGTGGGCACGGCAATGATGCTGTAGCCGATCAGGATCAGCACGGACGTGACGAAGCGGCCGAGCACGGTCTGCGGCACGATGTCGCCGAAGCCGACCGTGGCCATGGTCACCACCGCCCAGTACATGCTGGCAGGAATGTTGCTGAAGCCGTTCTCCGGTCCTTCGATCACGTACATCAGCGCGCCGGCGATGATGGTGATGGTGATCACCGTGAACAGGAACACCAGGATCTTCCGCCGGCTGCGCCACAGCGACTGCATCAGCACGCCGCTTTCCTCGATGTAGCGGGTCAGCTTGAGGATGCGGAACACGCGCAGGATGCGCAGTGCGCGCACCACCAGCAGGCTCTGCGCGCCGGGGATGAACATGGACAGGTACGCGGGCAGGATCGACAGCAGGTCGATGATGCCCCACACGCTCACGGCATAGCGCAGCGGGCGCTTGACCACCGCCAGCCGCAGCAGGTACTCGGCGGTGAAGATGAGGGTGAAGCCCCACTCGAGCACGTACAGGCTGGTGGACCACTCGGCGTGCAGGTGCTGCACGCTGTCGATCATCACCACCAGGATGCTGGCGATGATGGTCACCACCAGCAGCAGGTCGAAATTGCGCGAGGGCCGGGTATCGTGCCGGTAGATGATGTCGAACCACTGGCGGCGCCAGCCGGTTTCGGTGGCGGGGTTCAGCTGGGGGGCGGAGAACGGTCGCATGGGCGCATTGTGCCGCAGGGGTTCCGGCGCGAGAATGGGCATTCCTGAATCCTGCCGACTGCCATGACCGCCGCGACCGACCCGCTGATCTCCCTTTCGCACTACTACCTGCCGGTCTACAAGCCTCGCCAGGTGGTGCTGGAGCGTGGCCAGGGCGCCCGCGTGTGGGACAGCCAGGGCCGTGAGTTCATCGATCTGGCGGCCGGTATCGCTGTGTGCGGCCTGGGCCACAACGACCCGGATCTGGTGGCGGCACTGGTCGAGCAGGCCGGCAAGCTCTGGCACACCAGCAATGTGTTCTACAGCGCACCGCCGCTGCACCTGGCGGAAGAGCTGGTGAAGGCCAGCCGCTTCGCCGAGCGCGTGTTCCTGTGCAATTCCGGCGCCGAAGCCAATGAAGTGGCGATCAAGATGGTGCGCAAGTGGGCCTCCAGCCAGGGGCGGCCGGCTGACAAGCGGGTGATCATCACGTTCCGCGGCAGCTTCCACGGCCGCACCCTGGGCGCGGTGACCGCCACCGCCCAGCCGAAGTACCAGGAAGGCTATGAGCCGCTGCCCGGTGGCTTCCGCTACATCGACTTCAACGACGAAGTGCAGCTGGAAACGGCGATGGCCGCGGGCGACGTGGCGGCGGTGATGCTGGAGCCGGTGCAGGGCGAGGGTGGCGTGATGCCGGCCAAGTCCGGTTTCCTCAAGCGCGTGCGCGAGCTGTGCGACCAGCACGGCGCGCTGCTGGTGCTGGATGAGATCCAGGCGGGCATGGGCCGTACCGGCACGCTGTTCGCGCACTGGCAGGATGACGTGGTGCCGGACATGGTCACCCTGGCCAAGGCGCTGGGAGGCGGCTTCCCGATCGGCGCGATGCTGGCCGGCCCGAAGGTCGCCGAGACCATGCAGTTCGGTGCGCACGGCACCACCTTCGGTGGCAATCCGCTGGCTGCTGCCGTCGCCCGCGTAGCCCTGCGCAAACTGTCCTCGCCTGAGATCGCCGCCAATGTCAGCCGCCAGTCGAAGGCGCTGCGCGATGGTTTCGCCCGCATCAGCGAGGAATTCGGCGTGTTCAGTGGCGTACGCGGTCGCGGCCTGATGCTGGGCGCGGTCCTGGCCAAGGACTTCGCCGGGCAGGCCGGTGCTATCCTCGATCACGCGGCCGAACACGGCCTGCTGACCCTGCAGGCCGGTCCGGACGTGCTGCGCTTCGTGCCGTCGTTGAACATCACCGACGAAGAAGTGGCCGAGGGCCTGAAGCGCCTGCGTGCCGCTGTTGCGGCGTTCGTCGCCGCACGCTGAAGCCTTGGCGCTGACCCCGTTGCCGCGGAATCGCTGTAGAGCCGAGCCCATGCTCGGCTCATCTCCACGTCAGGCAACAGCAGCCGAGCATGGGCTCGGCTCTACAGCGGTCACGTGATCCGGTAGCGCTTCAACACCTTGCCCAGCCCACGGCCATCGTGCACCGTTTCCGCGTGCAGCCCAGCGGCGCGTGCGCCGCGCACGTTGGCGAACAGGTCATCGACGAACAGCGTGTGCGCAGGCGCTGCATCAAGCATCTCCAGCGTGCGCAGGAACACCTCCGGCGCCGGTTTGCGCAGGCCGAAATCGGCGCTGCAGAACACGCGACCCAGCAGGGCAGGGAACAGCTCCGGCAGCAGGGAAGGCAACGCCTGCTTCATCAGCGCGCCATTGTTGGTCAGCACCGCCATCGGCAGCTGCAGGGCCTGCAGCCGTTGCAGGACTGCGCGCTGCGGATGGCTCGCGGCTTGCCGCGCTGCGGTCCAGGTGTCCACGTCGATGGTCCTGTGCAGAAGCTCTCCCAATCGCGCCAGATAGGCAGGGCCACCCAGCGAGCCATTGTCATGCGCGGCTTCCAGCCCGCTGTCGTACAACGCGGCCTGCACGGCCTGCGTCGGAACCCCCAGCGCCTTCGCCAGATGCAGCACGCGTTGCGCGCGCTGGTAATGCACCAGCACGCCGTCTACATCCAGCAGCAACAGGTCGATCCGCATCGGCCGAGCATGCCATTGCGGCAAGTGTGCGGGAAACCCTGGAGCGGGCATGCGACAGACGGTCGCAGACGCGGCCACAGGGGGCTGCCTAGAATGGCGCTTGAATCCGCAGGAGAGGCAACGATGAAGGCTTGGATGGTGGCAGTGGGACTGGGCGCGCTGATGCTGGCGCCGTCGGCGATGGCGCGTGTGTGTGCGGTGAGCATCGACAGCACCGACCAGATGAGCTTCAGCAGCCGCGAGATCAAGGTCGCCGCCGACTGCACCGCCGTGGATCTGACCCTGCGCCACACCGGCAAGTTGGCCGCCACTGCCATGGGCCACAACTGGGTGCTGACCCGCAGTGCCGATTACCAGCCGGTGGCGATGGCGGGCATGCGCATGACCCTGGCCGACAGCTACCTGCCGAAGGCCGACAAGCGCGTGTTGGCGCACACCAAGGTGATCGGCGGCGGCGAGACAACGCGCGTGCGCTTCTCTACCCAGGGCCTGCAGAAGGGCGGTGACTACACCTTCTTCTGCTCGTTCCCCGGCCACTTCGCGATGATGAAGGGCACGTTCGTCTTTGGTTGATGCCGTTTGCAGCGTCGCACCATGCTCGACTGCTCTTTTCCGCGCTGCGTACGATGAGCCGGGCATGGCTCGGCTCTACACGTTGCAGTAGATCCACGCCAGGCGTGGATACGGTGCAAGGCAGTGCCAACCAAGGTTGGCACCTGCCATGGGCAGGGCTCAGCCCTTGGCGGCCTTGAACGCCACGCGTGCAGCGGCCAGCGTAGCTTCGATCACCGCATCGTCGTGCGCACTGGACAGGAAGCCGGCCTCGTACGCCGACGGTGCCAGGAACACGCCCTGGTCCAGCATGGCGTGGAAGAAGCGGTTGAACGCCGGAATGTCACAGGCGGTGGCCTGCGCATAGGTCTCCACCTTCTCGCTGGTGAAGAACAGCCCGAACATTGCGCCGACCCGGGTCGTGGTCACGGCCACTCCGGCGTCTGCGGCCGCAGCTTCCAAGCCCTCGCACAGGCGTGCGGTGCGCTCGGCTAGGTCGGCGTGGAAGCCGGGTTGCTGGACCAGTTCCAGCATTGCCAGGCCGGCCGCCATCGCCACCGGATTGCCGCTGAGCGTGCCGGCCTGGTAGATCGGGCCGGCGGGGGCGATCTGCTGCATCAGGTCGCGGCGACCGCCATAGGCGCCCACCGGCATGCCGCCGCCGATGATCTTGCCGAAGGTGGTCAGGTCCGGCGTGATCCGGTAATGCGCCTGCGCGCCGCCGAGCGCCACGCGGAAGCCGGTCATCACTTCATCGAAGATCAGCAGTGCGCCGTGTTGCGTGCACAGCTCGCGCAGGTGCTGCAGGTAGCCGTCGCGCGGCGGGATGCAGTTGGCGTTGCCCACCACCGGTTCGATGATCAGGCCGGCGATCTCGCTGCCCTGTGCCTCGAACAGCGCGGTGGCGGCTTCGAAATCGTTGTAGGGCAGGGTCAGGGTGAGTTCGCTCAGGCCTGCCGGAACGCCCGGCGAGGTGGGCACACCGAGGGTCAGCATGCCGCTGCCGGCCTTCACCAGGAACGAGTCGCCATGGCCGTGGTAACACCCTTCGAACTTGACGATGCGGTTGCGACCGGTGGCACCGCGCGCCAGGCGGATCGCCGACAGGGTCGCTTCGGTGCCGGAGTTGACCATCCGCACCATCTCGCAGGACGGCACCAGGCGGGTGATGGTCTCGGCCATGGTCACTTCGGCGGCGCACGGCGCACCGAACGAGAGGCCCTGTTCGACGGCCTTCTTCACCGCCTGGCGTACGGCCGGATGATTGTGGCCGACGATCATCGGACCCCAGGAACCGACATAGTCGATGTAGCGGTTGCCGTCCACGTCGTACAGGTAGGCGCCATCGGCGCGCTCGACGAAGAAGGGCTCGCCGCCGACCGACTTGAACGCGCGGACCGGCGAATTGACGCCGCCCGGCAGCAAGTGCTGGGCACGGGAGAACAGGGCGTGGGACTGGTCGTGGTTCATCGGGTTTCCTGGGTGTTACCGGAACTGGGCGAGGTAGGCGCGCTGGGTGGCGACCGGGTCCGGTGCGGCATAGATGCCGCTGACCACGGCCACCAGGTCGGCGCCGGCCTCGATGAGGGGACCGACATTGTCCGGCGTCAGGCCGCCGATCGCCACCCGCGGTACGCCCAGTGCGGCGCTCTGCCGCAGCAGATCGATGTGGGCACGGCTGGTGGTGATCTTGGTGGTGGTCGGAAAGAAGGCGCCGAAGGCCACATAGCTGGCGCCAGCGGCTGCGGCGGCCTCGGCGTTGGCCAGCTGGTCGTAGCAGGAGGCGCCGATGATGGCGTCGGCACCGAGCAGGGCGCGCGCGCTGGCGATGTCGCCGTCGGTACCGCCCAGATGCACGCCGGCTGCGCCCACGGCCCGGGCCAGTACCGGGTCATCATTGACGATCAGCGGCACGCCGTGCTCTGCGCACAGCGCCTGCAGTGCGGTGGCCTGTTCCAGCCGCAGCGCGTCGCTGGCGGTCTTGTTGCGGTACTGCAGCCAGGTGGCGCCGGCGGCCAGCAAGGGCGCGGTACGGGCCAGCAGGCGTGCGGTGTCGGGCTCATCCGGGGTGATGAGGTAGACGCCACGGGGCGCCGGGGAAGCAGAGGTCATCGATGGCTACCGGTGAGTGGACCGCGATGGGACAATGGCGGCCCGTGAATTCAACCCCGATTATCCGATGAGCGACGCCACCCCCACCACCCTGCGTACCTGGATGTGCGTGGTCTGCGGCTTCCTTTACCACGAGGCCGACGGCCTGCCGGAAGAGGGCATTGCGCCGGGCACGCGCTGGGAAGACATTCCGGACACCTGGACCTGCCCGGACTGCGGCGTTACCAAGGCCGATTTCGAGATGGTCGAGGTCGATTGACGGACGTGGGGCGGGCCGCAGGTCCGCGCACCGACCGCCTCAATGCAGCCGTGGCATCGGCCCGCCCAGATCGATCAGCTTCTCGCGCAGCCACTGCGCGTCGCTGGCCTCGGGATTGCGCTTGAGGTACTGCCCCAGATCGTGCCGAGCTCCCGTCAGGTACTCCAGCTGCAGGTAGGCCAGGCCCCGGTCGCGCAGGGCGTCGTCCTGCTCCGGCGCCAGCTTCAGCAGGCGGTCGGCACTGCGCGCGGCACGGTCCCATTCACCGGCCTCGGCATACACGCCGTGCAGGTTGCGCAGCATCCGCATCAGGATCGCGCGGGACGGTGCCGGATCGAGAATCTGCGCCAGCACCTGGTCGTCGGGCATCTGCCCGCCCAGATGTGACTTTGCGCGCTCCCGCAGTTCGTCCACATCCAGCGGCCGACCGCCGTTGAACGGGTCCATCACCAGGACACCGTCATCCACCGGCAGGCGCACCAGGAAGTGGCCGGGGAAGGACACGCCGTCCAGCGGAATGCCCAGCCGCCGCGCGACCTCCATCTGTACCAGCGCCAGCGAGATCGGATTGCCGAGCCTGCGCTCGAATACCTGGTTGAGATAACTGTTGCGCGGATCGTAATACTCGTCGTGGTCGCCGCTGTAGCCCAGTTCGTCGAACAGGTGGCGATTGATCGCGGCCATTTTCAGCGGACTGCGCTCGATGCTGTCCACTTCGGCGCGAAGGTGGTCGACATGGCTCTGGATCAGCGCGTCGTAAGTGGACGGCTGCAGATCCGGATATTCATCGCGCGCGATCAGCAGCGCGGTCGGCAACAACGGCAGCGCCTCGTCTTCGAGGTCGGCCAGTGCATCCCAGTCGGGGAGTGTGATCCGGTCCGGCATGGTCACAGACTGGCGGCAATCGCAGACGGATTCAAGCGGTGTGGCGTGAAAAATCCAGGGGTCAGATCCCGTCCGCGTGCGAAAGGGATCCGACCCCGACCGGGGTGCCGGCCGGCCGCCGGGCCGCGTGGGCCTACTTCTCGATGCCCGGGCCGAAGGTCAGTTCGGTACCGTCCTTCAGCTTGAGCTTCTCGGCCTGGCCGGCGTTGAGTTCCAGCACGTACCGGGCCGGGCCGCCGCTGGGATAGGGCGGACACATGTCGCCGGCCGAGCAGGGCGGCACGTCGCGCTGCTGGCTCACCAGCCGGCGCTGGCTGTCGAAGTACAGGATGTCCAGCGCGATCTTGGTGTTCTTCATCCAGTACGCCTGCATTTCCTCGCGGTCATGGATGAACAGCATGCCGTGGTCAACGGGCATCTGGTCGCGGAACATCAGCCCGCGTGCGCGGGTCTCATCATTGGTTGCCAGCTCCACGTGGTAGCGGGCGCCGTCCAGTTCAACCCAGTGACGGGCCGCATCGGTGGCACAGCCGGCCAGGGCCAGCAAGGGAAGCATCAGCAGCGAACGCAGCAGCGACATCGTCAGGATCCTTCGCGTGAGGGTCAGAGCACGACCGGCGGTTCGCCGCCGATGATCACCACGTCGGCACGGCGACGGGCAAACAGGCCGACGCAGACCACGCCCGGCAGCTGGTTGAGTTCGCGCTCGAGCTTTTCCGGATCGGTGATCTGCAGGTTGTGGATGTCCAGGATCTGGTTGCCGTTGTCGGTGACCACGCCCTCGCGCCAGGTCGGCTGGCCCCCGGTCATGTCGCGGATCTGCCGGGCCACCAGGCTGCGTGCCATCGGAATCACTTCCACCGGCAGCGGGAACCTGCCCAGCACCGGGACCTGCTTGCTCGGGTCGACGATGCAGACGAAGCGCTCGCTGGCCTCGGCAATGATCTTCTCGCGGGTCAGTGCAGCGCCACCGCCCTTGATCAGGCACTTGCCGGGATCGCACTCGTCGGCGCCGTCGACGTACAGCGACAGGTTGCCGGTGTGGTTCAGCTCGATCACCTCGATCCCGTGCTGCTTCAGGCGCGCGGTGCTCTGTTCCGAGCTGGACACCGCACCCTTGATGCGATGCTGGATGCGCGCCAGCGCATCGATGAAATAGGCGACGGTGGAACCGGTGCCGACACCGACGATCATGCCGTCTTCGACGTACTCGATGGCTTTCTCGGCGGCCAGGCGCTTGGCTTCGGACATGGGAGGAACTCTCAGCAGGGAATCAGGATTTCTTTTCCAGCGACAGCAGCAGCTTCCACTGCGCGGCGGTCACCGGGAACACCGACAGCCGGTTGCCCTTGGCAACCAGCGGGAAGCCCTCGCCGAGCGCTTCGGCGTGCAGCTTGATCTCGTCCAGCGCGATCACCTGCCTGAGCTTGCGGTCGAAGGCCACGTCCACCAGCATCCAGCGCGGGTTCTCGCGCGTGCTTTTCGGGTCGTGGTAGTCGGATCGGGGATCGAACTGGGTGTCGTCCGGATAGGCCGGGCTGGCCACCGTGGCCAGGCCGACGATGCCGGGGACCTTGGTATTGGAGTGATAGAACAGGATGCCGTCGCCGACCTGCATGCCATCGCGCATGAAGTTGCGCGCCTGGTAGTTGCGTACCCCGTTCCACGGCTCGACCTTGACCCGGGCCAGGTCATCGATGGAGAAGGCGTCCGGCTCGGACTTCATCAGCCAGTAGCGCTTGCGGGCGGTCATGCGTTCACGGGGGCAGCGGAGGGGAACAGGGTGCCGGCTTCGGTGCAGATCGCATCCACCGGCACGTCCCACGACGCCACCGGCAAGGACTCGACCTGCTGCACCGCGAAGGCAGCACCGACCAGCCAGGGCGGCGCCGGCCGGTCGTGGCGGAAGGCGAAGCTGCGATCATACCAGCCGCCCCCCATGCCCAGCCGCCGGCACTGTGTGTCGAAACCCACCAGCGGGGTCACTACCAGCGCCATCTGCGCCGGTTCCAGCGTGTCTTCCACGGCCACGTCCGGTTCCGGAATGCCGTAGCGGTTGCCGGTCAGGGGCTGACCGGGCCGCCAGGGCGCGAAGCGCAGCGTGTCGCCGGCCAGCACCGGCAGGCAGTAGGTGAGTCCATCGGGCAGCTGCAGCTGCCAGCGATGCAGCGCGATCTCACCGTCCAGCGCCCAATAGCCGGCAACGTGGCCGTGAAGCGGCGCAAACGGCAACGCCAGCAGCCCATCGGCAAGGGCATCGGCGGCGGCGATGCGCTCGCTGGCGGAAAGGTCACGGCGGCGTTGCCGCAGGTCGTGGCGCAGGGCCTGGCGCGGGTCGGTCATGGCAGAGTGCGGCAAGGAACAGCCGTCATTGTGCCGGAAAGAACAAGGGCGACGCCCGAAGACGCCGCCCTTGCTGGAATATTGCATTCTCCGCAATGTCGATGCATGCGAAACGACCTTGAACCCGGGGGCTCAAGTGGGAACGCTGGAGAACCATCGGGCTTCCCGCTACAAGGCGGACCTGCACTCCCGGCGCTGTCGCGCTCCCGGTGTCGTTCTTAAGGGACAAGGCGAATGTTTGCACATGCCGTCGAGTACCGCAGAGAACGCAGGGCCATTATAGCGGCCGGTCCTGATCTGGATAGGCCGTTCGTCGGCAACAGTCCGTGCCAATTCAGAAATGAGAAGACGCGTGTCGCGCGATCTGTCAGGGATTGCCGTCGATGGCGCGGTCCAGCCGCCGGTTCAGGTCGGCCAGCGTCTGCTGCAGGGCCACGGCCTGGCGGGCGTTCTCGTCACGCAGCAGCTGCAGTTCATGGGCCAGATTCAGTGCCGCCAGGACCGCGATGCGGTCGACCGCCGCCATGCGGTTGCTGCCACGGATCTCGCGCATCCGTGCGTCGAGCAGGCGCGCGGCCGCCATCAGGCTGTCGCGTTCATCGGCACCCACGCCGACGGTGTACTCGCGGTCGAGGATGCGGACGCTGACCGGTTCGGCGCTCATGTGTGCTGCTCCAGGGATTTGAGCCGGCTGATCATCGCTTCCACCCGCGAGCGCGCCTGTTCGTTCTTGGCCAGCAGCGTCGAGCGCTCGGCCACCAGCTGTTCCTGCTGGTGGCGCAGGCTGCGGTTCTCTTCGGCCAGGCGCTGGTTGCGTTCAAGCAACGCTTCCACGCGGGCGGCGAAGTCCTGCAGCTGGGCAAGGGGATCGGCGGGTTCCATGCAGGCACGATAGGCAAGCCGGGTCTGGGCGGTCAAGCGCTGTCGCAGCAGGCCCCGATGGCCACGGGGAGGTCGCTATCGGGTTGCTACACTACAGGGCTCACGGGCGCGCGCGTGCGCGCTCGGGGTTTCCTTCTCCGAACGAGCCGCACGATGACCGAACTTCCCTCCGTCGACGACGTTTCCCGCGCCAGCCAGGACCTGGGCCTGGGCGCCACCGCTGCCGAGCTGCATGGCGGCCTGTGCGGCTGGCTGGCCGCCGGTGGAGCTCCCGGCAACGACTGGCCGGCGCGTGTGCTGGCCGACGACAGCCTGCCGCCGGTGGCGGCCGACAGCGCCCTCGGGCAGTTGTTGCAGGCCACCATCAAGCAGCTGGAGGACCGCGATTTCGCGTTCGAGCTGCTGCTGAGCGACAGCGAGGACGTGGCTGCGCAGGCCGACGCCATGTTCAGCTGGACCCGCGCCTTCCTGGGTGGATTCGGACTGGGCAGTGGCGGCCGTCGTCCGGCGCTGTCCGAAGAGGGCGAAGAGGCGCTGACCGACATGGCCAGCCTGGCGCGTGCTTCCAGCGAGGATTTCGAGGCAGGTGGCGAGGACGACGATGAGGCGCTGTCGGAGATCGAGGAATTCATCCGCGTGGCGGTGCTGCTGCTGCACGGCGATGTGGTGCTGGCCGCGCGCCACCGGCAGCGCCTGAACTGATGGACATCAAGCAGCGCACCGGCATTGCGGCCGGCGAGTACAAGCGTCGTCGCCGGCAGCTGATGGACATGGCCGGCGAAGACGCCATCCTGGTGCTGCCCGCCGCGTCCGAGAAGGTGCGCAGCCTGGATACCCATTACCCGTACCGGCAGGATTCGGACTTCCAGTACCTGAGCGGCTTTCCGGAGCCGGAAGCCGTGCTGGTGCTGATTCCCGGGCGTCGTCACGGCGAGGCGATCCTGTTCTGCCGCGAACGCGATGCCGAGCGCGAGGCCTGGGACGGCAGCCGCGCCGGCCAGGAAGGCGCCGTGGCGCAGTTCGGCATGGACGATGCCTATCCGATCGACGATCTGGACGACATCCTTCCGGGCCTGCTGGAGGGACGCTCGCGCGTCTACTACCACTTCGGCCGTGACGCGGACTTCGACCTGAAGCTGATCGGCTGGGTCAACCGTGTCCGCTCCCAGGTGCGCCACGGTGCGCAGCCGCCGCACGAGTTCCTGGAGCTGGGCCACCTGCTGCATGAGCAGCGCCTGTTCAAGTCCGGCGCGGAGGTGGCGCTGATGCAGCACGCCGCCCAGATCAGCGTGCGTGCGCACCTGGCAGCGATGAAGGCGGCGAAGGCGGGCATCCATGAGTACGAGCTGCAGGCCGAACTGGAGCGGGTGTTCCGCGCCAGCGATGCGGTGCCGGCGTACTGCAGCATCGTCGGCGCCGGCCGCAACGGGTGCATCCTGCACTATCGCGACAACAACGGGCGTGCGCGCGACGGCGAGCTGGTGCTGATCGATGCGGGTGCCGAGTACCGTGGCTACGCCAGCGACATCACCCGCACCTTCCCGGTGAACGGGCGCTTCAGCGCCGAGCAGCGCGCGCTGCATGATCTGGTCGGCGAGGCCCAGGCGGCGGCGCTGGCCCAGGCCCGGCCCGGCATACCCTACGAAGCCGGCCACCTGGCGGCGGTGCAGACGCTGACCGAAGGCCTGCTGCGGCTCGGCCTGCTGAAGGGCACGCTGGAGAAGAATCTTTCCGAAGGCCTGTACCAGCGTTTCTACCGGCACAAGACCGGCCACTGGATCGGGCTGGATGTGCACGACGTGGGCGACTACCGCCTGGCCGGGGACTCGCGGCTGCTGGAGCCGGGCATGGCGTTCACCATCGAGCCGGGCCTGTACATCGGCGTGGACGATACGACGGTGGAGCCGCGCTGGCGTGGCATCGGCATCCGCACCGAGGACGATGTGCTGATCACCGACGATGGCCATCGCGTGCTGACCGAAGGGCTGGCGCGGAGTGCGGACGAGATCGAAGCGGTGATGGCGGGTTGAGGGTTGCCGGCAGGGCTTGCAGCCCTGCACCCGCAGACGCAACAGCTGGAGCAACAGCAACGGCGGGCTATCCGTGGGATGGCGGGGCACTGTGGGTTTGCGGGGACGCCGTGAACCCGTCCATGGGGGCTTGGTCGCGGCATCCATGCCGCTCACACCCCGCAAACCCACAGTTCCCCGCCTTCGACAGGTTCACGCGGCTGTTGGTGGGGGCCGACCGTTGGTCGGCACATCTGTCAGATATCGAATGAATCATCCACGCATGGCGTGGATCTACTGGTAATTGCGGCTGCTGGTAGGTGTCGACCTTGGTCGACACGGAGCGAGCGCAGCGAGCGACCCGCTTCTGCTTTTCTTTTTTCTTTTCCGTGGTTGGACGCGGCAGGAAACTGTCAAAGGTGGGGTGGGTAGGCCATGCAGGGGCGTTGGCGCCATGGATGGCGCCATCGAGCTTACAGGGACGTACTTGCAGCGTCCCCTGCATGGCCCACCTGCCCCGCCAAGCGCGGCTTTTGATTCAGCATCCAACCACGAGGGGCTCAGCCGTTGGCTGCCGCAAACTCCGGTCGCGTCAGGTTGTCCGCTTCGCCATCGGTGCACAGCACTTCGTCCTCGATGCGGATGCCGCCATACGGACGGAAGAAGTCCACGCGCTCCCAGTTGATCGCATCGCCATGGCCGGCGTCCTTGACCTCGTTCAACAGCATGTCGATGAAGTACAGGCCCGGCTCGATGGTCACCACCATCCCCGGTTCCAGCACGCGGGTCAGACGCAGGTAGGGATGACCCGCCGGACGTTCGATCCGGCCGCCTTCGTCGCTGGCGGCGAATCCGGCCACGTCATGCACCTGCAGGCCGATCAGATGGCCGATGCCGTGCGGGAAGAATGCGGCGCTGACGCCGGTTTCCAGCGCGGTCTGCGGCGATACCCTGATGACGCCGAAGTCCTTCAGAACGCCCATCAGCGACAGATGCGCGTCCACGTGCAGCGTCCTGTAATCAACGCCCGGGCGCACCGCCGCACACATCTGCTGCTGGGCGGCATCGACGGCAGCGATCATCGCAGCGAATTCGTCGTGGCCGTGCGCCGCGTAGGTACGGGTGATGTCGCTGGCGTAGCCGTGCGCGCTGGCGCCGGCATCGATGAGGAAGCTGCGCAGCGGCTGCGGTGCCTTGCGGCCCAGTTCGGTGTAGTGCAGAACGGCGGCGTGCTCGTTCAACGCCACGATGTTGCCGTAGGGCAGTTCATTGGCGTCCTGGCCCACCGCCTGGCAGTACGCCATGTGGATGCTGAATTCGTCGGCATCGTTGCGGAACGCGGCTTCGGCGGCGCGATGGCCGCGCACGCCCAGCACCTGTGCCTGGCGCATCAGGGCGATCTCGTAGGGCGTCTTGCTGCCACGGTGCCATTCCAGGTAATTCACCACCGCCGGAGGATTGTTCGGCACGTGGCTGCCCAGGGCGCTCTGCGGCTCACCCAGGATCGCGCAGCGCGACGGATCGGCCGGCAGCAACGCCAGCGCTTCGTCCGGCGTGCGGATGATGTGGATGTCGAAGTGCTCCACCCACCAGCCGCTCGGCGCGTCCGGCACTACGTGCCAGTAATCGAACGGCTGATGGAAGATCACCACCGGCCGCTTGCCGGGCGTAAACACGATCCAGCTGTTGGGCACGCGCGTCAGCGGCAACCATGCCTTGAACTGCGGATTCACCGCATAGGGATAGTCGCGATCATCAAACACCTGGTAGTGCAGGGTGCCGCTGGGCACGACGAGGTGATCAAAGCCGCCGCGCGCCAGCGCCTGCTCGGCGCGTCGGCACAGCACGGCCAGGTGATCGGGATACAGGGCGCCGGGGTCTTGCTGGATCATTGCGGTGGCTCGACACGGAAACGGCCCTAGATTCTGCCGCATACCGGCAGAAACCGCTGTGCCGGAACCGGCAGTCAGTCCGTCGAAAGCGGTCCTTCGTCGCTGTCTTCGCCTACCCACTGCCGCAGCAGCTGGCGGTGTTCGCGTGACAGGGTGAGGAACCGGAAGCCCACCCAGCTCTGTCCCGGGGCGTGCGCCGGCTCGCTCCACAACAGGTGCACGCCCACGTCGATGGCTGCCTGCTGGCCATCGCCCAGCGGCAGCGGGAAGCGGAACTGATACAGCGCGTCGTCGCGCAGCGCAGTGCTGGCCAGCATCAGCATGCCGGTTTCGGACACATTGCCAAGGCGACCGACCACGCAGTCGCGCATCTGGTCGGTCACCGGCACCAGGTCCGACACCTGGCGTCGGGGGGCGCGGCGGGTGTCCTGCGGCGGCGTCATGCTCATGCGGGGGTGTCCTGCGGGTTGCGGCCGGCAAGCGCACGCAGGGCGCCCAGGCTGGCCTTCCAGGCGCGGTCGACCAGCCGGCCCTTGTCTTCGGTGACCAGATGCGCACGCCCAGCGCTGATCTGCCGCGCCAGGCTGTCGAGGTCGGTTTCGGCAATCTTCTGCCCGCGCGGATTGACGAACAGCACATGGCCGGTCAGCAGGCTGTACCAGGACAGGCGCTGGCGGCGAAGCGTGCCGTCGCCGTTGTCGATGTCGAACCAGCTGCCGAAGGGCAGGGAGCACAGCTGCTCGTAGGCGGCCTCCTCCGCACTGCTGCGTGGCGCGGCAGGGGCGGACGCACTGCGGCTGTCGGTGTGCTCGCCCAGCCGGGCGCGGGCCTTCAGCCGCGCGCTGAGTTCGGTACGCGACGTGCTGTCGTCCTCGCCCCCGGGCGTGGCCAGGCGACGGGCCACCGCTGAGGCTTCCTCGGCGTGATAGCCCACCTGCAGCAGCGCGGCCTCCACATCGGCGGCCAAGGCGCCATCGGTGCCATCGACGCCGTTGGCGGCGGTTGCAGTAACGGCCGCGATGCGCTCGGTCTGCTGCAGTCGCTCCTGCCACTGGGGCGAGTCCTCGCCATGGCGCAGCCGGGTCAGGGTCAGCGCGTCGGACCAGGCCTGGCGCAGCAGGGTCTGGACGAAGCGCGGCGGCTGCTGCGTGCTGCAGCACTGCTCGATCTGGGCGCTGGCCTGGCGCCGCGCGAGTTCCAGGCGCTCCCTGCCGCGCGCGGCTTCGACGTGGCGGCGTTCGGCCAGTTCGGCGCGATGGGCGGCCGCGCGCTGGTGCTGCTGCACCTCTTCGTTGGCAGCAGCGAAGGCTTCCGGCGTGCGTGCATCCTCGCCGAGCAGGCTCTGCACGCTCTGTGCCATGCGCTGCAGAAACTGCGGATCGACGTCGTCGTCCCCCAGCCAGCGGGCACCGGCTTCGGCGATATGGTTGAGTAGCTCGCGCGCAGGATGCTCGTCGCGTACGAAGAAGCCCGGATCGGCCATCGCTGCACGTGCCAACGGTACCTGCAGGCGCGCCAGCAGGGCGGCGGGCACCGGGTCCGGGCGCTGCTGCTGCTGGATCTGCTGCATCAACAGGCGCAGCAGGTCCAGGTTGTCGCGATCATGGCTGCCGATCTGCGCATGCGGGCCATGCTCGCTGCGCAGCTGCGCGACCACGGCGGCCTGCAGGTCGACCACACCGGTAGCGGCGCTGGCCTGGTTTTGCAGCCTTGCCAATACCGCATCGACGGCAGCAGTCGGTACCGCAGGCGCGTCTGCCGCCGGCGTGGTACGCGCGCGCTGCAGCAGGTCGTGCAGCAGGGTACCGGTGGCGGTGGTCAGCCCGGGGGTGGCTGCAGCGGATGCGGAACCGGACTGGAAGGCATCCTGCATCAGGGTCGACCAGGAGCCGGCAGGCAGGTTCTCGCCCCAGCCGGTCATGGGGGCCGCCGCGCGCCTGGCTGGCTGCGTGGCACGGCCGCCAGCGACGGACTGGGTGATGATCCTTCGCGTACTCGACGAGCGGGCCAGATACGGGGTGTAGACCAGGCCCGGCAGCACGCCTTGCTGGGCGAGCAGGGCATTGGCCCGATCAAGCAGGTCGCCCAGGCGTTCCAGCACCTGGCGCTCGAAACTGCGATACAGCGCCAGCTGCACCTCTGCCCCGAGGCCATCCTGTTCGGCGACCCTGCGCACCATCGCGCACAGCGCCTGCGGTGCCAGCGGAAGGGTATCGGCTTCGAACGCAGGCGCCGCAGCCAGCACGCCCAGGCGCTGGCCGAGCAGGTTCAGGGCGTTGGCTGAGCGCTGCGTCTCGCGCCGGACCATTTCGGTGAGCAGCAGGTCGCGGTCGACCTCGTGCTCGTCGACCAGCGACAGGCCGATCGTGCCCGGCAGTGCGGGCGGTGGTGCTGCTGCCGTGAAGGCGGTCGGTTCGCGCAGCCGCGCCAGTGCCTCGGCCACCGCATCGAGCATGCGCTCGCTGAAGTGGCCGGCGAAGGCATGCAGTTGGCTACGCTGCGCCATCAGTTCAGCCTGCTGCTGCGGACTGCGCGCGCGGTCGGCATCGTGCAACAGGAGTTGTTCCAGCGCTTCGACGGTCAGGATCAGCGGCGCGGTCAGTGCCTGCCGGCACAGGCCGGTCAACGCCCCCAGCAGTTCACGTACCCGAGGTGGCAGGTCGGTGCTGGCCAGGCGGGCAGCGTCGGTGGCGGAGAGGGAGAAGACAGCTGACATCGGCGTGCGGTACCCGGATTCCCGCGGAGCGATCCTGTGAATCTACCGTGTCGGCCGAGGCCGGCGCTACTTTAGGGTGAATGCACACGC
>NZ_JBWJPF010000013.1:0-114735 GCF_056393265.1 Stenotrophomonas sp. Steno-C15 | reverse complement strand
GCGTGCAGGCAAAGGCTTCCGTTACCGTGATGCTGACGGCCACGCAGTGCGCGATGCGGCCACGCTGCGGCGTATCCGCGCATTGGCCATTCCCCCGGCTTACACCGCGGTATGGATCTGTGCGCATGCCAACGGCCACCTGCAGGCGACCGGCCGCGATGCGCGTGGCCGCAAGCAGTACCGGTATCACGCTGACTGGGCGAAGGTGCGCGATGCCGGCAAGTTCGATCGGATCATTGCGTTCGGCGAGGCACTGCCCACGCTGCGGCGGCGGCTGGCACGCGACCTGCGGCAGTCCGGATTTCCGCGGACCAAGGTGCTGGCCGTGGTGGTGGCGCTGCTGGCCGATACGCTGGTACGGATCGGCAATGAGACCTATGCCCGCGAGAACCGCTCGTTCGGGCTGACCACCCTGCGCAACCGCCACCTCGAGCTGCTTCGCGGCGGGCGGGTACGCATGCGGTTCCGGGGCAAGTCCGGCCAATTGCAGGAGGTGACGGTGGGTGACCGCCGCCTGGGCCAGATGGTGCGACGGTTGCAGCAGCTGCCGGGGCAGTCGTTGTTCCAGTACCGCGACGATGATGGCCAGGTGCAGCCGGTCGATTCCGGCGCAGTGAACGAGTACCTGCGCGATGTGATGGGTGAGGACTTCACCGCCAAGGATTTCCGTACCTGGGGCGGCACGGTGGCGGCAGTGCAGGCACTGGCTGCCACCGCGCTGCCCGAGCCCGCCAGCCAGCGCGCACTGGCCGCAGCACAGCGCGAGGTGGTCTGCCAGGTTGCCGCGCGTCTGGGCAACACCCCTGCGGTGTGCCGCAGGGCATATATCGATCCCTGTGTGTTCGCCGGCTGGGAGCGTGGCGAACTCACCGCGCTGGCGGGCCTGCGCGGCCCGCGGCAGTGGGAACAGGCCACGTTGCGTGTACTGCGGCGGGCACGCCGGCTCAGCCGCAGTAGATCGCGGTGATGTTGTTGGTGCGTCCCTTCTCGATGGTCAGGCGATCACCGCCTTCGCTGGCGGGCGGAACACGCGGACCGTCGTGGCGCAGCACCTGCACGTGCAGGCTGTCGCTGTCCACGCGTGCACGTTCAACGGTGGCCGCCGACGCTGCCAGGCCGACGGCGCCGCGGACCATGTCGCTGTGACACTGGCCGGAAATCACGCCGTCGATCGGTTGAACCTGTGCGATTGGCGTGCTGCTGCATGCGGCGACGGCAAAGGTCAGTGCGGCTACGCTGAATGCGCGGATCATGATCCTGCTCCATGGTGATGAGGACGCCAGCGTGCCGCGCGCGGCGTGGTGGCGGCATGAACGGCGTGCACATGCGGGACACGGTGCATTCACTGTCGCCGACAGCGGCGATGGCCACACTGCATGTACTGGCACGCCACGGAGGTATGACATGGCCACCTGTGATGTATGCGGCAACGACTACGACAAGAGTTTCACCCTGCAGCAGGGCGGGCGCAGCGGCACGTTCGACTCGTTCGAATGCGCGATCCACGCCTTCGCGCCACGCTGTGCGCACTGCAACTGCACCGTGATCGGCCACGGCGTCGAAGGCAACGGGCAGATCTTCTGCTGTGCGCACTGCGCTGGCCATGCCGGCGTGCAGGGCGTTGCCGATCGCGCCTGAGCCCACCCCATTCCCCACACCTGAAGGAGACCGCATGGCTACGAGCAAGAAGGTTCCCGCCCGCCGCAAGGCGTCGCCCAAAGTACGCAAGGGTACGAAGGCAGCTGCCGAGGGCAGCGCCGCAGCAGCGGCCGAACGCCCCCGCGTGGTGAAGACGGCAACCCGCAAGGCCGCCGCCGGTGATCCACGTGCCGCCCGGGTTGCGGCCCGCCAGCGACGCCTGCAGGACCAGGAAAAGGCCAAGGATGCGCGTGCGGCGAAGAAGGCGACCAGGAAGAAGGCAACCCAGGCGGGCACGCGACGCCAGCCGGAGACCCTGCCTGCCCAGCACCTGGCCAAGCCGGGACATGAGCACGAACTGAACCTGGCCCCGCGCTTCCTGGCACCGGACTACGTCGGCAGCGGCAAGCTGCAGGGCATGCGCGCGATCGTCACCGGCGGCGATTCCGGGATCGGACGCGCCGTCGCTGTCCTGTTCGCGCGCGAGGGGGCGGACGTGGCGGTGCTGCACCTTGATGAGGCCGAGGATGCCGAGATCACCCGCCAGCATGTGGAGAGCGAGGGCGGACGCTGCGTGGTGATTGCGGGCGACGTGCGCGATCCGCGTTTCTGCAACAAGGCGGTGAAGCAGGTCGCCAAGGCCTTCGGGGGCGTCGACATCCTGGTCAACAACGCCGCGTTCCAGCTGCACTGCGAGCGCCTGGAGGACCTGGAGGACGAGCATCTGCAGGAGACGCTGCAGACCAATATCGGCGGCTACGTGCAGATGGCACGGGCCGTGCTGCCACACCTGGGCGAGGGCGCCAGCATCATCAACACGGGCTCGGAAACCGGCCTCTTCGGCAGCAAGGCGCTGATCGACTATTCGGCAACCAAGGGAGCGATCCACGCTTTCACCAAAGCCTTGGCCAGCCAGCTGCTGCCGCGTGGCATCCGGGTCAACTGCGTGGCCCCCGGCCCGGTGTGGACGCCGCTCAATCCTGCGGACAAGCAGGCCCCCGACGTGGCCGAGTTCGGCAAGGACAGTGACATGGGGCGCCCGGCACAGCCGGAGGAGCTGTCTCCGGCCTATGTGTTCCTGGCGTCACCGGCCTGTGCCAGCTACATCAGCGGGGTGATCCTGCCGGTGATGGGCGGCCCGCGGGGCTGACCGGGGGCGCATACAGATCGGCGATGCGCGGAATGAAGCGCTGCGGGTTGGCGCCGACCAGGTTGGTGAGCACCACCACGGCGATGCCGCGGTCAGGGTAGACGATGAAGGCCGAGCGCGCGCCACCGATGCCGGCGACCTGGCGGTCCGGCGCGCCCTGCAGTACCGGCCAGCCGGCAGACCACGGGCCCGCCCTGCCATCGGCCAGCGGCTCGGCGGTCCACATCCGTGTGCGCCCGTCCTCGTGCAGCAGTCGCCCGTCCAGCAGTGCGACCAGCCAGCGCGCGGTGTCATCGGCGGTGGTAAGGATGCCGCCGCCGGACCACAGGCTGGGCGGCACGTCGTAGAACCAGTGCGACAGCCGGGGCGGCGTATCGGCGGCTTCGGTCGCGCGCGGGGCCAGGCTGTACATCGTGGCGGCGTCTGGGATCAGGTCGTAACTGTCGCCGAAGGTGGTGCGTTCCATGCCAGCGGCGCCGAACTGCCGGCTGGCCAGGAAGCGGTCGTAGGGCATGCCCGACTGCCGCGCGATGATCCGCGCCAGGAGCAGATAGTTGGTCTGGTTGTAGGCGAAACGTTGGCCAGGTGCTGCATCCATCGGCTGTGCGGTCACGGCCTGCCAGGCCTGTGCCTCGGTGCCTCCGCCCAGCAGCCCGCGCGCGTCAAGGATGTCCGGCAGGCCGGAGGTGTGGGCCAGCAGCTGACGTACGCGCACGGTCTGCCAGGCGGCCGGAAGTGCATCCAGATAGCGCGACAGCGGTGCATCCAGATCCAGCCGGCCCTGCTGTGCCAGCTGTGCGGCGGCGACGCCGGTAAAGGCCTTGGTGGCGGAGTTCAACGGGAATCGCGTGCTGCGTGTGGCGGGCGCGCCGTTTTCCACGTTGGCCAGGCCGAACGCTTCGGACAGCACGACCTGGCCGTCCTTGACCACTGCGATCTGCAGGCCTGGAATGCGCTCGTCCTGCAATGTCTGGCGGATCAGGCGGCGAGCCTGTTCGTTCGCCGGCTCCGGGCTGGCTGACGCCGGCGAGAGGGGCAGAGCAGCAAGCAGCAGGAGCAGAAGGGGAAGCGATGGGCGGAACATGGGTTATTCCCGGCGGGATGTGCGGATGGGATGCAGCAGGCAGCAGGAGGGTTTAGATGCTGCCGTTGCGACTTTCCGGGAGGGAGGACATTCCAACGGGGCCGGCAGGCCACCCTGACTGCGTTGATGCCGATACTGACAGCGAACGGAGGATGCCTGCTGCCGGACTTGCTACAGTCCGTCCGCTGCACGCAACGCAGACCCATGCCCAGGAGGAAGGGCGGCGATGTCCGAACCGTACTCGGCTTTTCTCAGATTGAGGATTTCACGCGCAGATCTTGCGCGGTGGCTTGCGGCAGCACCGCCGGACGTGTCCCGCTGGTCGGACTGGCGCTCGATCGGCGGGCAGTGGAGTCTTCCCGGAGGCGGGGATCTTTCCGACCCGGATGCGCCGGGTCTGCAGACGCTCATTTCAGACTGCAACGCGATGTTGGCGCGTCATCGGGACAACCACGCGGCACTGGAGTTCGTGCTGGGATCGGCAGAGGCGGAGAACATCAGGATTGCGGCCTATGACCATCAGGGAAGACACTTCGTTGCCGGGTCGTTGACCTATTCGGAGAGTCTCTACGACATCCTGTTCTTTCTGGCCCTGGGGCGCAGCGCAGCCGAGTTCCTGGCCACGGACGATGCCGGCCTGGTCGTTGTCCACGACTATCTGTGGGGCGAGGACGGCGAACGGAGAACGGTCGCCGCGCTTGGCCTCGCTGGAAACGGATACTCCGCATTCCTGGGGCCCGACGCCTCCGCTGCCGCCGCCCGCGAGTTCGACGAACGGGTCGAGGCGATGCTGGATGGACAGGACGATCCGGACTTCTTCCCACGCGATCAGCTGCAGGATCTGCGGGACTGATCCCGCGCATCAGCTATTGTTGAAGGGCACATAGGGTGTAAACGGCCTGGAAGGATCGAAGTCCTTCTGGCCAGGGTACAGAAGGCAATAGAGCCTGCCTTCATGCACGACTGCCAACGGGTAACAGGCATCCTGCCTGCTCATTCCGCCTGCGCCGCATTCCTGGAGGCCTTCCAGCACCTCCATGGCGGTGCACTTTCCGGCCTTGCAGTCATGTTCCCGGATCGCGCTGAAGCCCTTTGAATAGAAGATCCTCGGTGCCCGATAGCCCTGCAGCGGTTGCAGGTGCTTGGCCAGGGCGGCGTAGGCCCTGTCCACTTCCTCCCGCTCACCCAGGTTGAACGTGGAAGGCGAGTCCGATGTGAACCTGAACTTCGCAGGATCCGTCTCGCACTCCCACGCATGTGAGGCGGGAATGTGCAGTACAAGCAATGCGAACGCACTGATCAAGGATCGGGGCATCATCACTCCTGGGCAGGTCTGCTGTTGCTCGATGGAGCCGCATGGGAACACGGGAAAGAGTGAACCAGCGCTTCCCGAGTCAGCGTCGATGCGTCTTCCTCGAGGCGGGCGCGCGGAAGCGCCTTCAGGTGGCTGTACACGCGATCCACAAGCTCATGGGGCAGGACCGTGGCTCGTCCACACCATTGCCCGGCGCTGCTGTCGGCGACTGCCGCGATGTAATCCTGGGCCCAGGACACCGCGCGAGCGCGGCACAGTGCGTCGCTGCACTCACGCCCCTCCTCGTTGCCTGTGATTCGCTCCAGCAGTGCGCGGCCACTGGAAAGTGCATTGCCTGCGTCTGCAGCATGCGCGGGCAGAGCGGCGGACAGGCACGCCGCAAGGAAGGAGGCTGTTGAAGGCCGCCGTAGCCAGCGGCCAACCGGAGTACGCATGCATGCGATTCCTGAAGATGGAGAAGAGAAGGCTCGTCGCCAGCGCCAACTCTATCGGATCGGCAAGTGGAGGAAGCGTTTCCGGGCGTACGATAAGTCATGCTGTCACATGTGCCTGTCGTCCCGCTGGCTCGCAGCGGCATGCTTTAGCTGATTTTGGGGAATGACAATGGATCTGGAAGTTCTGGAGAAGTGGTGTCAGGACGGGATTGCAATGTTGTCGTCTCCGGGTGATGTTCCTCATGTTGTTGAGTTGCGGAGGAAGACGGTTGCGCATTTTTCGCGCAGTCCGAAGCTTTACGAGTTGGCAAAGGATATTGCTGAGGGCCTGAACGATCTTCCTGAGAGTTCGAGGCGGGCTGCGAAGGACTACCTGATCTCCACTTATGGTTTCAGTTTTGAGTTTTTTGTGGATAGGAAGTTGGCCAAGGTTCGCGAAATTCTGAAGCGTGGAAAAATCAGAAGCGCGGCGGAGTTTCGTGCGTTGTCCGATTTTGCAGCGGATGTGGAGGTCGAGGAGGGGCTCGCTCGAGATGCAGAGCTACTTCTTGCGAGCTATTCCAAGGCCTGAAATATGCTGAGCCTGGGCCTTGATGCTCGGCACAAGTCATATTTGCAGGGTGGGATCGACCAATGACTCAGTGCTCGCCTCGCCGGTTCCCAGCCCAGCAGCTGCCGCGTCGGCTGCATACGCTGCGCTTGCCCCCTACCGTTCGTCGGCCCATGACTTCCGGGGGGTTGACTACAGGTGTCGTCACGCCGACAGTGACGACACGTGTAGTCAAGGGAGCCTGTCATGCGCGGCAAAACCATCGGGGACCAGGAGCTGGCCCTGCTGCAGTACATCGATGAACATGCGCCGGCCAGTGTCGGCGAGGTCGCCAGCGGCTATGGCGAGGCGCGCGGGCTGGCCCGTTCCACCGTGCTGACGATGATGGAGCGGCTGCGCACCAAGGGGTACCTGCAGCGCCGGCAGCACGAAGGCCTGTACCGCTACCAGGCCACGCGTGGCCCTGACAGCGTGCTGCAGGGCGCGGTGGCCCAGTTCGTCGACAACACCCTGCAGGGCTCGGTGTCGCCGTTCGTGGCCTATCTTTCGCAGCGCCAGCAGGTCAGCGACAACGAGCTGGCCGAGCTGGAAGCGCTGGTCGCCCAACTCCAATCGCGTCGCCACGAGGGCTGAGTCATGGACACCACGATGCTGATCCCGATGCTGGAACGGCTGGGCTGGACCAGCCTGCAGACCGTGCTGCTGGTGGCGCTGGTGTATGCCGTGTGCCGGCTGATGCCGTCGCTGTCGGCCGCCACGCGTTGCCGGTTGTGGTGGCTGGTTTCGTTGCAGGCCGTGCTCGGCCTGGTGTGGAGCCAGCCGGTGCAGCTGCCCTGGTTGCCCGCGTCGCCGTCGGTGGCGATGACCGCTACCGATATCGCCGCCGATGTGGTCTATCCGCTGTCTGCGGAAGGCTCCGCGCAGCTGCTGGCCACGATGCCGGCAGAGGTCGTGGCGACGCCCGCAACAGCGTGGTGGGCGCTTGCACTGGCCGCGCTGTGGGCCTCCGGTGTCCTGCTGATGGCCTGGCGCACCCTGGCGGAGTGGCGGCGTTGCCGCGCGCTGCTGGCCGCCGCGTATCCCTGCGAGGACGCGGCGCTGGTGCAGGCGCTGCACCTGGCCGCCGACGCGCATGGACTTCGCCGCCCGCCGCGCCTGTGGATGAGCGCACAGATCGATGCGCCGCAGCTGGTCGGGCCGCTGCGCCCGGTGCTGCTGCTGCCGGCCGGCGCCACTGCACTGCAGGGCGACGCGCTGGACCTGGCATTGACCCATGAACTGCAGCACCTGCAGCGCCGTGACCTGCAGTGGGGATTGTTGCCGGCACTGGCGCAGCACCTGTTCTTCTTCCACCCGCTGCTGCGGCTGTCTGTGCGTGAGTACGCCCAGGCCCGGGAAGAAGCGGTGGATGAGGCGGTGGTGGGCCAGCATGGGGCCAGTCGCCACGCGTACGGGCGTCTGCTGCTGCAGCTGGGCGTTGCACCGCAGCCGCACCTGGGGGTGGCCAGTGCCGCGCCGGACACGACCAGCCTCAAGCGCCGGCTGCTTTCGCTGCAGCCGCGCAAAGCCTGCCCGCGCGTGCTCGCGGTTGCCCTGACGGCCGTGGTGCTGGTGGTGGGTGTGGCACCCATGCGACTGGTCGCAGCGCCGGTGCCGCCGGCGCCTCCCGCACCGCCGGCGGCCCCGAAGCCCCTGTCGCCGCCGCCGGCTCCGAAGGCACCGCCGGCGCCGGCAGCGTCGGCGCGCCTGCCGGCCGTGCCGGTTCCCCCCGCGCCGCCGGCTGACGCGACCGGGCCGGACGATGTGACCGGACCCGATGATGCCGATGTGGGGGCCTTCGACGATGCGACCGACGTGGACGAGGACCATGACGGCATGACCTCTACCGGCACCTCCATCACCACCTACGGGACGTTGGATCTGGGCGAGTCGCCGCGCCAGGCCTATGTGCTGGTGGATGGGGATTCGACCTTCGCCAATGGCGGCATCGATGACGTGGCGCAGGCCCGCAGGCAGCTCGGCAAGGGACCGGCACTGTGGTTCCGCCAGGGTGACAAGCGCTACGTGGTGCGTGATCCGATGCTGGTGCAGTCACTGCAACGTGCCTATGCCGGCGCGGCGGAACTGGGCCGTCAGCAGGGCGAACTGGGACGCCAGCAGAGCGTGCTGGGTCGCCAGCAGGGCGAGCTCGGCCGCCGGCAGGGCGAACTGGGCCGGTTGCAGAGCGAACATGCACGCCAGATCGCGCAGGATGCGATGCGCACTGCGCGCAGTGCGATGGCTGCCCATGACATCAATCGTGAAGCGGCGGCCGAAGCGGCCAGGGCCGCGCGTGACTCGGTCGACGATGCAGCGCTCGCGCGGCAGGCCGCCGCTGAAGCGCGGCGCGCCCTTCAGGCTGCTCGTGATGACGAACGCCAGTCGGGGCGGAGCAGCGAGATGGGTCGGCTGGCCGGAGAGCAGGCCGCGCTGGCCAGCCGCCAGGCGGCGCTGGGCAGCCAGCAGGCCGCGCTCGGCGAACGCCAGGCACGCCTGCACGAGCAGGCCTCGCGACAGGCGCAGCAGGTGATCGCCCGTGCGCTGGCCAATGGCAAGGCGCAGCAGCTGTGAAGCGGCGGTAACGCCGGGCCAGCCCGGCGTTAGCGGCTCAACCGCAGTTGGCGCGCACGATCCGGTTCTGCGCGTCGACCTCGATGGTGACCCGGTCCTCGCGGAAATCCATGGTCACGGCCATGCCGGGCTTCACCACCCGCGCCGTGCGTGCACCACTGGCTTGAACCACCTGCTTCACCGTGGCCTCGTCGGCGGTCCTGCCTGCCAGCCCCTCCAGCTTTTCCGGGTTGCATCGCTGCGGGCTTCCTGCGACATGCGGAGGCCGGGGTGCAGGATCGCTGCTGCTGCCACTGCCTGCACTGCCGCCCGCATGGCTGCAGGCGGCCAGCGGCAGGGTACAACCGAGCATCAACCAGAGACTGGAACGCATCGCGGATTCTCCACGCATCAGGAGCCGACAGTCTCATCGATCGGGGCTTCAGGGGGCGTCAATACCCGTTCGGCGAGCTGTTCGATGCGGCCCAGCAGCTGCGCCAGCACGGCGTCATCGTAAGGCAGCCAGCGGCGTGGCCGCGCCGGCAGGTCCGGCAGGGCCAGCGTCTGCCCGGCAAGGCTGGCGCGGGCGGTGGCCAGGTGCAGCCTGTAGTGGCCGACCTGCACATGGCGGCGCTGGAAGGTCATCAGGTCACGCTGCGGATGAGCGGCCAGCAGATGCTCCAGGGTTCGCCCGCGCAAGCGGACCATGCGGGCCGGCGGCAGTGGCATGCCCTCGCCACCGCATGCGCAGGTACTGGCCAGCAGGTCGAGTTCGCGCAGCAGTTCGGACGCCACCACTCCGGGCAGCTCGCGCGCCTGCACCGGTTGCCACGCGTCGCGATGCTGCCGCTGGAACTGGACGCGGCCGCTGCGGATCTCACCGGCAAGGCCATGCGACAGCGGTGCTGACAGCTGCCAGCCGATCCGCCACGGGCCTTTGGCCAACATCAGCTGGCCGCTGTCATCGCCGTGCCAGCCTTGCCGACGGGCCAGCCCGGCCAAGGTCGCCACCGACAGCGTCAGCCCATTGAATGCAGCGGTATCGGCGGGTTCGCCGCGGGCGTCCAGATAGTGTTCGCGGAACACCTGGCGAAGCGGTTGCCGGCAGCGCTGCTCGATCAGCCGCGCGCGCCAGGCGGCGCGCAGATGGGGTTGGCTGCGGGCGGGATGCCACAGGCGCAGGCGGTTGCGGCCCTGCAACGCGACCACGATGCCATGCGCATCGGCGAACGCCTCTGCGCCGTCCACCGGCATCGCATCGATCCAGTGCCCGCGCGCATCGGCGAGCTGCCAGACCAGGCCCTGCAGCAGGGTGGCCAATGCCGGTTGCTGGCACGCGTCGCGCCAGTCCTGCAGTGCCCACTCGCCGCCCAGCACGAACGTGGCCTCCAGGGCACGGGCCAGGCTGGCCAGTGAGCGCCTGCCGGCGGCAATGACCGGCAGGCGCAGCAGCAGTTGCGGGCGCTGTGCGAGGCGGCGTTCGGCGGCGGCCAGATGGCGGTCCAGCTTCCGCGCGATGCCGGCATGGCGCACCTGCGACCGCGCCAGCGCCAGCGCGGCGATGGCCTCAGGGGTGGGCATCGCATTGACCGCCTTGGCCAACGCCACAGCCACCGATTGCGAGGGCAGGGTCCGGGCGGCGATCGGGGCAACGCACACCGGTGGCAGCACCTGCGCCAGCAAGGGCCGCAGCCAGGGCGCATCGCATTCCAGTGCCGCGCGCGTGGCACGCCAGAGCACACCGGCTTCGGCGATGCTGAAGGCACGGTCAGCGATGTAGGGCGCCTGGCCACCGTGGATCGCCTGCAGGCGCTGCGCTGCCTGCTGCAATGCGTGCTCGGCGAACTGCAGGTAGGTGTCGTGTTCGCTCAGTGGCTGCAGATCGGCGGGTGCCGGATCGATGTCGGACTCGGTGGGGTACAGCTCGGCGATGCGGGCATGGCGCAACAGGTCCTGCAACGGCCAGTGCGCCACCAGGCGCAGCTCATCACGCAGCAGCGGGTGCGCGCTGCAGCCGTCCAGCAGCGAGGCCAGCGTTCCGCTGCCGTCGGCACCGGCACAGCGCGCCAACGCCAGCAGCGACAGTGCATCGCTGCCGGCTTCGACGCTTGCCCCGGCGTGCAGGCCGCAGTGCTGCAGCAATGCCAGCGCGGGCGCCTGCAGCCGCTCGTGGCCGGGCTCGGTGCAGCGCGCAAGCAGGGCCACGCCGTCGACCGGACGAAGCGCGCCCGACCGTGTACCGGTGCTGCGCCGGGACAAGCGCAGCAGTGCAGCGGCGCAGATCGCAACGGTAAGACGGGGCTGCCGCTGCGCGTCGGCGTCGAGAATGCGGTGCGCCCACTGGCGCGCGCTATCGGTGAGCGGCAGGCCGTCGCACCCCAGAGCCATCGGCAGCAGGCTGGCCAGTTGCCCGTCATCCAGCCGGGCCAGCAGCGCCGCCTGGTCCTCGCCATGGAATGCGGCCAGCGTGCTGGACGCCTCCGTGCCGGCCAGCAGGGCAGCAAGGGAGCGCAGCTGGGAGCCCGGGACCTGGGTGCTCATGGAACCTCCGTGTCGTGAGCCGCGCCAGTCTCCGGCGGGGCCGCCTGGGGGTCCAGCGGCAGGGCATCATTCTGCCAACCCCATCGCATTCAGTCATAAAGTGACACCGTCCGCGAACGCGCAGGACCCGGCTCAGGCCATGCCGGGCGGCGCCTGCAGGGCGAGCAGTTCGCGCTCCTGTGCTTCCTCGCGGACCAGCCGCTGCAGCAGCAGGGCCAGGGTCACCACGTCCTGGTGATTGTGATCGGCCACCCGGCGCAGGTTCACCGCGTCGCCGCCGCGCAGGAACCGCAGCCACGCGCCCGGTGCCTCCGATCCCGGCAGATCGTCTTCGCGGATCACGCGCAGCAGCTGGCGCTCGATGGTGGACAGCCTGCAGTTCTCCCAGGTGCCGCGATAGCGGCGGCGGGTCGGATACAGCAGGTCGACATGATCCAGGGCACTGATCGGGTCGCGTTGGCGCGCCAGCCGGTAGCGCGCCTTCAGCAGGGGCGCATCGTAGCTGCGGCCGTTGTAGCTGCAGAACACCGTGGAGGGCTGCAGCCAGCCGGCGAAGGTGGCCAGCATCGCCTCTTCGGCGGCCATCGTCGATATCAGCAACTGGCGGATGCGCAGGCCTTCGCCGCGCTGCGGGCAGGTGTACCAGTCGGCAGCACCGATCATGAAGGCGCGGGTACCGGTGCCGCCGGCCAGCCCGGTGGTCTCGGTATCGAAGAACAGCAGGTCGTGCGCGGCCACGTGCTCGTTCTCGCGCCGGGCGAACGCCAGCGACAGGGGAACCTTCGGAACCGGCTGCGGCTGCAGGGATTCGATCAGGAACAGGCCTGGCGCGATCTCCTCGCCGGGCAGCCGCCGGTCCTGTGCGGTCGCGTGCAGGGGCGCTGCGCTGCCGCGTGTGCGCAATCCCAGCAGGCGATGCAGGCTGCCGACGTGGGGCTGCCGCAACGGTGGCGTGGTGGGGGCGGGTGTCATGACGGCCGGGCCGGTCGGCTTGTGGCGGATCTCCTGTTCAACCCAGGCGAATACCGAGCGTTCGGCCGGTGGCTGCCGTGCATCATTGGCCGCTGCCGGGACGACCGCTGCGGGCGCCGCCGCCGTGACAGCCGGCGGCCCGGCCTTCGGGTCGCCCGCCTGCTTCCGCAGCAGACGCAGCTTGTCCAGGCTCAGGCTCACGGTGCCAGCAGCTCCACGGCGCCACGGGCGGCGGGCACCACATCGGGCAGGTGCTGGCAGGCGTCGGCATCGAACAGGTCCAGCACACGCAATGCCAGTGCGCGCGGCGAGGTCTCGTCCTCCTCCTGCGCCGCCAGTACCGGGCCGACGCAGGCCGGACAGCCCGCCGTGCAGTCGCAGCGCTGCACGAGTTCGCGCGCGCGCTGCACCAGCTCCGCCTGGCGCTGCCACAGGGGTTCGCTCAGGCCGACGCCGCCCGGGAAGTTGTCGTACAGGTACACGGTCGGCACGAACACCTGCAGCAGCTCGACCGCGCCCGGATCGCCATCGCTGCCGCGCAGCTGGCCGCGGCCGCTCTGGTCGGCGACCGCGAACCATGCACCGTCGCCATTGCCGACCGACTTCTGCAGATCGCGTGCGTCGGCCATCACCGCCACCGTAGCGACGATGTGCAGCGCGTAGGCGGCACCCAGGAAGCCATCCAGCGCGTCCTGCCGGCTGGCGAACGCACGCAGCAGCAGCGCCTGCGGGAGCTGCCACCACACTGCGGTGGTGTGCAGTTCCTGGTCGGGCAGGTTGACCGGGCCGTAGCCGATGTTCTCGTGGGTGTAGTACCGGATCTTCTTGTAGCCGGCCACGCGGCGCACCACGTGCACCTCGCCGTGGTGCGAATCGCCGCGCCCGGCCACGCCGCCGTCGAAACGATCCAGCACCTTGAGCTTGGTGAAGTCGATGCTGTCGGTGTAGTAGTCCACGTGGGTGCGGGTGACGTAGGCCTTGCGCCCCTCCCAGTCCAGCGTCTCCACCTGGTACGGCGTGGACTGCACCATGTGGATGGCGCCCTCGTACAGGGTCAGCGCGGCGGCGGAGTAATCGACCTCGGCGATGATCTGCTGGCGGCCGTCGCTGCGGTCGACCACCACGAAGTTGCCGTCGGCCACCGCGCGCAGGCTCACCGCGTTGGCCGGATAACTGTCGGCGATCCACTCCCAGCGCTCGCCTTCGCGATGGACCACGTCGGTCTCGGCCAGGGCTTCCAGGAACACCTCCGGATCGATCGGGCCGAAGCCATCGCCGACCCGGAACGGCAGCTCGAATGCCGCGCAGCGGATGTGGTCGAACAGGATCAGTGGCTGGTCCGGGGCGATGCGCGCATGTTCGGGCGAGGCTTCGGCGAAGAAGTCCGGATGGCGTACCACGTACTGGTCCAGTGGCTGCGAACTGGCCACCATCACGCCCAGCGCGGGCTGCTGGCGGCGTCCGGCGCGGCCGAAACGCTGCCAGGTGGCGGCCACGCTGCCCGGATAGCCGTTGAGGATCACCACGTCCAGGCTGCCGATATCCACGCCCAGCTCCAGCGCCGAGGTGCTGACGATGCCATCGATGCTGCCCGCGCGCATGGCGCGTTCGGTCTCGCGACGCTCGGTGGGCAGGTAACCGCCGCGATAGGCGCGGATGCGCGGTGGCTTGCGCGGATCGTGGTCGAAGATGTCCTTCAGGTACTTGGTGAGGACTTCGACCATCAGCCGCGTCTGCGCGAACACCAGGGTCTTGAGGCCGGACTTGATCGCGATGCGGGCGATGCGGTTGCTCTGCGAACGCGCCGATGCACGCAGGCCCAGGTCCGGGTTGATGACCGGCGGGTTCCACAACAGCACCTGCTTCGGTCCGCTGGGCGCACCGGACTCGGTGATGGCGGTGACCGGTGCTTCGATCAGGGCCTCGGCATGTGCCTGCGGATTGCCGATGGTGGCCGAGCACAGGATGAACTGGGGTTGCACGCCATAGAACGCACAGATGCGCTTGAGCCGGCGCAGTACGTTGGTGACATGGCTGCCGAACACGCCGCGGTAGGTATGCACTTCGTCGATGACGATGTAGCGCAGGTTCTCGAAGAACTGCGCCCACTTGGTGTGATGCGGCAGGATCGCCTGGTGCAGCATGTCGGGATTGGATACCACGATGTCGCCATGCAGGCGGATCGCCTGCCGCGCGTCCCCGGGCGTGTCGCCATCGAAGGTGAACGCCTTCACCCCGAGATCGCCGGCGCGGTTGAGCTCCAGCAGTTCGGCCACCTGGTCCTGCGCCAGCGCCTTGGTGGGGAACAGGTACAGCGCCTTGGCGTTGTCCTGCATGGCCGCACTGACCACCGGCAGGGTGTAGCACAGCGACTTGCCGCTGGCGGTCGGGGTGACGATGGCCACATGCTCGCCGCGCTGGCTGGCCTCCCAGGCCTCGGCCTGGTGGCTGTACAGCTGTTCGATGCCACGTGCCTTCAATGCGGCGGCAAGGGCCGGCGGTACCGATTCCGGAATGGGCGCATATCGGCCCTCGCGGCCGGGGATGGCAAAGCTGCCGGTGATGCGGTCGTGGTAGCGGCGCTGCAGGCGCGCGCTGAGCAGGGCACCGTCGCGGGCGGGCAGACCGTCGCGGGTCGCGAGTTGCTGCTCCGCGTCGGCGGTGCGCTTGGCGAGTTCGTAGGCCATGGGTGCACGGATTCCAGGGGGGCACATGGCACCACAGATGGGTCTCAGGATGTGAGACCCCGCAGCGGGACGGAGTGAACCGTTCAGTGCGAGGGCGGCAGCCGGACGTCGAATCCAGTGAAACGCCTGCCGCGTGCGCCGGAACAACGGGCTGGCCCGCCTCGAACAAATGACAGGTGCACCTCGCGGGCGCGGACGTGCAGTCCACTTCAGCGCGGGCTGAACAGCGCGCGCCGTTCCAACGAAATCTGAAGCCGCCATCCGTATCCTCAGGCGAAGGATGCAACCAACAGGGGCGGTAGGGGTGGCACGACGAGCAACGCAGGGAGCACTTCTGGCCGGCCTGGTGCTGGCCGGTACCGCGCAGGCGCAGCAGGCGCCATCACCCGTATCGGTGGTGCCCGAACCCGGGCAGACCGTCGCCGCACCGCCGGAGCCTGTCGTGACCCCCGAAGGCACGCCCGCGCAGGGCAACGTCACCACCCTCGGCGAAGTGCGCGCGCTGAAGCCTGAAGACGATCAGCCACTGGATCTGTACCGCTTCAGGAACCCGGTGAAGATCGAGAACAACCGCTTCAGCCGCAACTGGAGTGAACCGCCGACGCCCGAGCAGGTGAGCATGGCCGGCGGCTACGTGATGATGGGCGTGGTCAAGGGCTTGCTGGCGGCGGGCAAGGGCTTGAACAAGATCACCGGGGGGCCGGATCAGATCCAGTCCGCCATCGCACGGCCACCGCCGGAACTGAGCGCGGAACAGCAGCGTCGCGCGCTGCAGTTCTGTGCGCAGCAGGAGGGTTGCGGTGGTGCACCGCCGCTGAAGTGAGCGAAGGATGGGGGGAAGCTATGCCGTACGGGCAACGCCGGGCGGCCGCCGTTCCAGCCACCACAGCAGCGACGCACACAGCACGAAGGCCAGCCACCATGGCCAGCGTGATCCCGGCACGGGCTGTGTCGCCTGTGCCTTGACCGGTGCGGAGGTGGCCAGGGCCTGCGCCGTCGCATCGATCATTCCCTGCCGGTGCAGCGCCGCTGCATCCGTCCTGTCGAACACATAGCGCCAGTAGGAGCGTTCGCCCTGCTGCAACCGGTGCCAACCGGCCTCGCGTGGCCACCAGCCGGCACAGCGTGCGCTGCCGGTACCGCCGTCCACGATCAGCGCCACCGACGCGCCCTGTGCATCGAACACCTGCAACGGCGCCTGCACATCGCACAGGGCCTGTCGTTCCCCGGCCCACGCAATCGGCTGCGGCGACCACGGCGCGGTGCTGCCGCCCTGCGCGCGCGCCAGGGTGCCGACCACATCGCTCCACAGCTCGCCATGGCGATCGTCGCGGCCGGCCAGCACCCAGCGCCACGTGTCGGTCAGCGGCAGCAGGCCGATGCGGCCCTTGCCGGCATCGCGCCAGCCTCCGATGGCAGCGCCACTGCGGTCGTGCAGCAGTGCGGTGGTGGCAGGCACCTGCAGCGCAAGCTGTTCCAAGGTGGGCAGCGCGGCGGCATGCGAATCACGATCAGCCTCTTCGCCATCGCGGGTGGGCAGCGTGCCGGACGCCAGCGGACCGCGTCGGGCTGCCAGCATCGCGCTGTCACCATCGCCGGGCAGCGTGACGCTGCGGCTGGCGCCATCGCCCTGCACGGGCAGGCCGAGCTCACGCAGGCGTTGCCGCGCTCCGGCCGATGGCACGCCGGCACTGCGGACCAGCACACCCAGGCCCTCGTGCATGGCCTGGCGCACCGCTGCGAGCTGGCCACTCCCCAGCGTGGCCAGGCTGCGCTCGTCCAGCAGCAGCAGGTCGGTGCGCGCCAATGATGCCGCGTCCAGACCGACCTGACCTTCGCTGATGCTGAGGCCGGCGCCCGTGTCGGCCTGCATCTGCACGTCGATGCCGGCATCGGTGGCCCAGCGTCGCAGGTATTTCAGTTCGGGTCCCGGCGTGCCGGCGCGGATCTGCAGGCGGACCCGCGTGGCCGGCAGGGTCTGCTGGGGTACGGGAACGGTATCGACGACATGGCCTTCGCCATCCAGCAGGCGCAGGCGGAACACGCTGCGGCCTTCGGCACGGGCCACGCCACTCAGTCGTACCCGTCCGTCCTCGGTCAGCGGGGCGCGGTCGATCACCGTGTCAGCCGGGTCCAGCAGCTCAGCCTGTGCGCGGGGGACGCCGCGGGCCTGCGCCTGCACGTCGAAGCGCGCGCCAGGGGCGACATCCGCGGGCAGCTGCAGCGCGGTCCAGCCGCGAGGGGCGGGCGGTGCCTGCCAATGGACCTGCGCGGGCAGCGTGGCGTCGCGGTCGCGTGCCTCCAGGCCGGCGCCGACCAGGGTCAGCCGCGTCGAGGGATGCTGGCGCAGCGCGGTCGCCAGGTCCGGCACACGCGTCGCGCCCGGCACCTGGGCGGCTTCGGGCAACAGGATGAGCGGTCCCTCGCTTGCCGGCTGCGCGCTGGCCCTTCCGGCATCGGCACCCAGCACCACCAGGCCCGCAGCGGGCTGCTGCCGTGCGGGCGGCAGCAGGCATGCGTACAGCAGTGCAGCGGCGATGACCTGCAGGCCGAGCACGGCCAACAGCGGGCCACGCGGTCGCGCCGGTGCGCGCAGCTGGCGCGCGCTGGCGACGAACACGATCAGCACCAGGACAAGCGCGACCCACAGAGCCGGTGCCGACAGGTTCATGGCTGCGCCTCCAGTGCATCCAGGTATCGCTGCCCCATCGCATCGGCCGTGCTGCGACGTGTGGCCTGCGGCACGGGGCGCTGCAGCGCCCTCCACAGCTGTGCCCGCAGGCGCTGCCGGCAGTTGGCACAGCCCGGCTCGATGCGCAGCTGTTCGATGGCGGCCGCCAGGTCGAGCGCGTCGGGCAGGTAGGTCGCATTGCGCTGCTGCCAGTCCGCCAGCGCGTCCAGATCCGGCGTGCCGTCGCCGTCCCCCAGTCGTTGCCAGGCCTCGACGATGGCGGGGTCCGGTGCCGTGCGTGCCGTCAGTGGCAGCTGTCGGCTGGCCAGCCCGGCGCGGTCACCGCCCAGGCGCCGGCCCTCATCGATGGGCGGCAGTTCCGGGCCGACGCGGGCCAGGTAGATGCGTTCGGCCTGCTGGACCTGCTTGATGAATCCCAGTGCCTTGTAGGCGTACGGCAGCGCCTGCTCCGGGCGTCCCTGGCGCAGCTCGCCTTCGGAGGCCCACATCTGGTCGAGTGCCGCCTTCAACGTCGCGCGGGTCTGCGGATCGAGCAGGGTCGCCGCCTCGGCGTGGTCGTGCGTGTGGCCATACTCGGTCAGCACGTCCGTGGCGCTGCCGAACACCGGTGGCGTATCGGCGTTGCCTGCGTTGCCGCCGTGGTCGTGGCCATGCGCATCGTGGTCGCCGGCCTGCGGCTGCGCCGCGTGGTCGTGATCATGGTCGTGATCGCCGTCGTGGTCGTCTGCGGTGGGGATGTCACTGGTGGGCAGGTCGCTGGTCGGCGGTGGCTTCGGCGCGCCTTCGCTCTCTTCGCCAAGGAACTGGCCGTAGCGCAGGCGCAGGATGCGCTGGTCGACGCCGATGGCGTCGCTGCGCTTGACGAAGTCATCGGCGGCCAGGCTGCGCCGCTGGCGGATCAGCGCCTCCGCATCGAGGATGATCTGCCGTTGGCTGCGGAAGTAGGCCGGCAGGGTCTTCTTGATGCGGCCTTCCAGCTCAGCGCCCAGCACCGCCTCGCTGCTGGGCAGGCGCAGGATCACGCTGCTGCTGCGGCCGGTCTGGGGCGTCGGGGCATGGTTGTCGCGCACTTCCAGCTGCGCGATCACATCGTTGCCGGGCTGCGCTCCCAGTGCACCCAGATCCAGCGTGTGAGCGAACCGTCGCGCCGTTGCTTCGCCACTGCCGGTGAGCGTCACGCTGCGCTGGACGAAGGTGATGTTCTCGCCGCTGCCCTGGGTGAGGGTGATCGACAGGCGGGCCTGCGTGGCCACGCCGTGATCGTCGCTGGCCTCGAAGCGCAGTGCCCACTGGCGCTGCCCGGGCGTGCCCAGTACCAGGCTGGCAGCGGGCTCCAGCACGCGTACGGTCGGGGCGCGGTCCGCCACCACGTCCAGGCGGTACAGGCGTGTCGTGGCCAGTGCCGGTTCGCTGACCACGCGGTACAGCACCGGTGCACGGGCCACATCCTGCGCCTGCCAGTGGCCGTCGCGCTCGTTCAGCGGTACGCGCCGGCCATCGTGGAACTGCAGCCATGCGCTGCGGGGCGCACGATCGAAGCGCAGCGACCAGGACAGGCGGCTGTCGGCGGCGACCTTGGCATCGAGTGCGTTCTGGTTACGGGGTGGTTGACCCGTATAGGCCGGAGCCTCGATGCGCAGGCGGGTGGACTGCAGCTGCAACGGGCCCGCAACTGCCGGGGCAGCGGGGCGCGACGAGGACACGCCCGGCATGGGCGGACCGGACCGTGGCCAGCCCAACGCAAGCAGTGCGACGGCGATCCCTCCGACCCAGCACAGCAGCAACGCGCCGCGCGGCCAGCGCGGACGCAGTTCCGGCATGGCGCGTTCGAGCGCGGCCTGCACATGGTCGCGCTGGCGCTGCTGCAGCGGATTGAGTGTGGCAGGATCGGCGAACAGCAGGTCGGCGCTGTCTTCGCTGGCCCCGCTGCCGTCAAGCCGGCGCTGCACCCAGTGGCGGTCCAGGCGGCGGGCACGGACCGTGGCCAGCACTGTGCAGGCGAGCAGAGTGGCGGTAGCAACGATGCAGGCGATATCGAAACCGCCCAGGCGCAGTGCAAGTGTGGTCGTGGCCAGCGCCCACGGCAGTCCCAGCAGCAGAGTGATGGCGCCGCTGCGGCGCCGTGCGCGCTGCCAGGCGCGTTGCAGCATCGTCATGCGGGCAGCCTCCGCCGCGCGTTGCTGGCCATCCAGCGCTCCAGTGCGAACAACAGCACGATGGCCAGCAGCAGCCAGGCGGTGGGCTCACGCACGGCAGGCGTGGCAGCCGGCAGGGCGACCTGGCGCGGTGCGTGATCCTGCGCATCACCTGAGCGCGGCGGTGGCGCGGGTTGCAACGCCTGCAGCAGGGTGTGCGGCAGGCGGGCATCGCGCAGCGCGGCATTGCCTGCGGCATTCCATTCGCCGGGCAGGAACAGCAGGCGGCCGTGGCCAACGCGCTGCTGCCACAGCAGCGTCGCGCCTTCGGCGTCGCGCAGCAGCGGGCGTGCATCCGCTGCCGGCCGGGCGGCGGTCAGCACGCTGCCACCGTCCTGCAGCCATGCCTGCCAGTGAGCGGGCAGCGCATCGGCGCGGCTCCAGACACCGACTTCACCCGAAGCGGGCAGCGCATCCGCAGGCAAGGCGGGCGCGGGTGATCGGGTGCCCCATGCGCGCTGCAGCGCAGCCAGCCAGCGCTGTGCTGCGGCCGGGGCATCAGCGTGCATGCGCAGTTGCGGCAGCGGGGTGGGCGCGGCCGTTGCAGCGGTCGCACGGGGATGTGTCTGCCATTGCACCGCCCGCGAGAGCTGCAGGCGCATGCCGTCGAGGCCGGGCAGCGGATCGGGCACGTGCACGGTCAGCGCGGTGCCGGTCGGCAGCTTCGCATCCAGTTCGCGCAGCAGGCTGGGCAGGGCCACATCCGTGGCCGGTGGTGGCTGGTCGATGGTGGGGAATCCGGGCGCAAGCCAGCGCCAGTTGTCGCCGTCGGCAGGAGCGCCGGCATGCAGCGCGGTCGCATCCAGACCGGGTGCGACGACCGTCCATGCGCCGGTAGCCGGCGCCGGTCCGGTCAATGCCGGCCGCGCCAGCAGCACGGCCAGCGCGGCAAGCAGCAGCAACCGCACCAGCAGCAGCGGCCAGTCATCGAAGCGGACGCGCTGGCGCGGGCGGATCCGTGCACGCAGCCAGCGCAGCGCAGCGAAGTCCAACGGCGTGTAGGGATGGCGACGCGCGAGATGGATCAGCAGCGGCAGCAGCCACGCCGCCAGTGCGGCCAGCCCGAGCGGAAACAGCAGGCTCACGCGCCGCCCCTGCGGCCGAACAGCGCCTGCAGCGGCTGGTCCACCGGTTGATCGAGCCAGCCGGTGGCACTGGCGATGCCACTGGCCTGCAGCCGCAGGTGCAGTGCCGTGTGTGCAGCAGTGAAACGCTGCAGGTAGTCGGCGCGGATCGCCGCGCCATCGCCGAGCAGTTCCTCGCCGGTTTCAGGGTCACGGAACCGGTGGCCGGCATCGAACGGGAAGTCGCGCTCGTCAGCGGTCAGCACCTGCAGCAGCAGTACCTCGCGGCGTGCACTGGCCAGCTGCTCCAGTAGCACGATGCCGGCGTCATCAAAGCCATCGCCGATGGCCAGCAGCAGGTCGCCCGGGCGAACGCGCTCCCACAGCGGGCGCAGCGTTTCACGGGCGGGCCAGCCGCCTCGTGGCTGCAGGGCATGCAGTTGCAGGTGCACGCGGTCGCGCTGGCGTGCGCCCTGCGCTGCGGGCACCAGCTGCAGGCCGTCGCCGGTGATGGTCAGCAGGCCGAAATGATCGCCCTGCTGCAGTGCCAGCTCGCTGACACAGGCGGCCAGCATGCGCATGTGATCCAGGCGGCTGCGTGCCGGCGCGGTGCGATCGGACTGGCCGGCCGATGCGGTGGCATCGAGCAGCAGCCATACCGTGATCGGGCTTTCGCGCTCCGACTCGCGCACGAAGAAGCGGTCCGAGCGCGCGTACAGTTTCCAGTCGATCTGGCGCAGTTCATCGCCGGGTTCGTAGGCGCGGTACTGGGCGAATTCCAGGCCGGCGCCACGACTGCGGCTCGCGTGCTGGCCGATGCCGCTCGCGCCGCTGGCCAGACGTGGCCGCAACCGCAGCGCGCGCAGGCGCGCTCGCAGTTCGGGAGGCAGGACCAGCGTGCCAGCACTCACGCGTGGATCACCCGGGGAACGGCACGGCGTGCAGCAGAGCGGCGACCACGTCGTCGGCGCGCTTCTGTTCGGCTTCGGCGGCGAACGACAGCAGCAGGCGGTGGCGCATCACCGGTGCAGCCAGGGCCTGCACGTCCTCGCGGGTGGCGGCGAAGCGGCCCTGCAGCAACGCGCGCGCCTTGGCCGCGAGCACCAGCGACTGTCCGGCGCGTGGTCCCGCACCCCACTTCACCCACTGGTTGATCGCCGCAGGCGCTTCCGGCCCGGGTCGGCTGGCACGCACCAGCCGCGTGATCCAGGCCAGCACATCGGGGCTGACGTGCACCTGGCGCACTGCCGCCTGCAGGGCGATGACCGCAGCGGCGTCCATCACCTTCGGCACCGCCTCGCCGGCACCGCCGGTGGTCTGTTCCAGGATCTGGCGCTCCTCGGCCTCGCTGGGGTAATCGACCAGGACGTGCAGCAGGAAGCGGTCCAGCTGGGCCTCCGGCAGCGGATAGGTACCGGCCTGTTCGATCGGATTCTGCGTGGCCAGCACGAAGAACGGCGCGGGCAGCGCATAGGTGGTGCCGGCATAGCTGACGGTGCGTTCCTGCATGGCTTCCAGCAGCGCGGCCTGGGTCTTGGGCGGCGTGCGGTTGAGCTCATCCGCCAGCAGCAGATTGGTGAAGACCGGCCCCTGCTGGAAGCGGAAATGACGATGGCCGGTGCCGTGGTCTTCCTCCAGCAGCTCGGTACCCAGAATGTCGCTGGGCATCAGGTCCGGCGTGAACTGCACGCGTCGGAACTGCAGCTCCAGCGCCTGCCCCAGCGAACGCACCAGCAGGGTCTTGCCCAGGCCGGGCGCGCCTTCCAGCAGGCAGTGGCCGCCGGCCAGCAGTCCGATCAGCAGCTGCTCGACCACCGTGTGCTGGCCGACCACGGCACGGGCCAGGGCGGCGCGCAGATCGTGCAGGCGCGGCAGCAGGGAATCGAGATCAGGGCGGGTCATGGGGGGCTCTCACTCAATTGTTCAATGCGTACATCACGATGTTGACGCCGAAGCGCGTGTTGTCCTCGGCCAGGAAGCGCTTGTTGCGCCAGTCGTAATCCCACTCGCAGCCATAATCCTTGTTGCTGTACAGCACGCCCAGGCGGCCATCGACCTCGATGCCCTTCAGATAGTCGTGCACCAGATCGTCGCCCCAGCCGTTCAGCTCGAAGCTGGTGGCCGGTGGTCCATCGGGGAAGCGGAAGAAGCTGCGGTACAGCGTGTGGCTGTTGGGCAGCTTCTGCAGCGCCCTGGGCCCGAACAGGCGGCCCATCTGCGCCTCGAAGGAGGTTGCGAACAGGCCATCGATGTCATGGTTGCAGTCATCGACGAAGACGAAGCCCCCGTTGCGCACGTAGCGCACGAAGTTCTGCCGCTCGGCGGCGTTGAATTCCACCAGCGTGTGCCCGGCCAGGTAGCAGAAGGGGGCTTCCAGCATGCGTGGGTCGGCCAGTGCCACCACGTGTTCCTGCGGGTCCACGCGCAGCGAGGTGTAGTCGATCAGCGAAGTGATCAGGTTGGACGGCATGCGCGCGTCCACGTCCCAGTCGCCCGAGTCGTACTGCAGGCGGGTGAACCAGAAGTCGTAGCGCGAACTGCGCGGGCCTGCCTGTGCCCAGGCCGGAAGCGCGGCCGCCGAAGCGGCAGCAGCCAACCAGCGCAGGCAGGCCCGGCGATCCATCAGACGGCGTCGGACAACGAGGTGAAGGTGAAATCGCGCAGCTTCATCGGCGGGATCATCATCACGAAGCTCGACTCGTCGCCGGCCACGCGCACCGGCTTGCCCAGCTCTTCGATGTTGTTGAGCATGATCACCGGCGATTCGTTGAAGCGGAAGTTCTTCACCGGGTGCTTGATCTGGCCGTTCTCGATGTAGAAGGTGCCGTCACGGGTCAGGCCGGTCAGCAGCACGGTCTGCGGATCGACCATGCGGATGTACCAGGTGCGGGTGACCAGGATGCCCTTCTGGGTGCCACGCACCAGCTCGGCGGTGCTCTTCTCGCCACCGCTCATCAGCAGGTTGCCCGGCGTGGCCTTGGCGGTCTTGCCCTGCTTCTGCGCCCAGAAGCGCGAGTAGTCCAGGTTGGCCACCTTGCCGTTCTCGATGATGGCCAGGCGCTCGCGCGGCATGCCCTCGTTGTCCCACGGCAGCACCGGCGCTTCCGGGTGCCACGGATCGGCATACATGTTCACGCGTGGGTCGTAGACCTGCTCACCGAGCTTGTTGCCGCCGCCCTTCTTCGACAGGAAGCTGCGGCCTTCGTCGGCCGAGCGCGCACTGAAGAAATTCATCATGAAGCTGATCAGGCCTGCGGCTGCGGCCGGCTCCAGGATGACCGTGTACTTGCCCGGCTCCAGCGCCTTGGCTTCGGCCGACTCGGTGGCCTTGCGCATGGCGATGCGGACATCCTGGTCGGCCTTGAAGTCCGCCGCGTCCTTCAGGTTGCGGCCGACCCAGCCCGATCCGCGGCCGTCCTCGGTACGCACGGTGCAGGTGTAGTCGAAGTTGGTGGTGCGCTGGTAACCGAAGTTGCCGTTGCTGTTGGCAGTGGCGTAGAAGCCCTGGCCATCTTCAAGGAAGCCTGCGGCAATCAGTCCGTTGCCACGGCAGGGCGCGATCGAATCGGCGGCCACCTTGGCGCGGAATGCCGGATCGATGGCGGCGGTGGACTCGCTGAAGGTCGGGCTCGGCCGGTAGGTCTGCTTGCCGATGGCGGGCATGAACTCCGGGTTCTCCGGTGCCAGGCGGGCCAGATCCTCGGCGCGGCGCACCACGCGTTCCAGTGCGGCGTCGTCGAACTCGTTGATCGAGGCGGTGCCTACGCGCTTGCCGAAGGCCACGGTAACGGCAAGCTCGGTGTTGTCCACGATGCCGCTGGTGGAAACGTTGTTCAGGGCGAAACGGATGTTGCCGGCGATCGATCCCGCCAGCACGGCGGTGCATTCATCGGCCTTGGACAGGGCGATGACCTTGTCGAGGATGGCCTTGGCCTGGGCTTCGGTGAAGATACTCATGGTGTAAGGGCTCCTGACCGGTCAGCCGAGGCTGCGTGCGGTGTTGATGACATTGATGCCGTTGAAGCGTGCGGTCGACGAGCCGTGCGAAACCGCCGAGACCTGGCCCGGCTGGCCCTTGCCGTCGAAGAACGAGCCGCCCAGGCGGTAATCGCGTTCGTCGGCCACGGCGGTGCAGGCGTTCCAGAACTCCGGCGTGCGGATCTGGTAGGCCACGTCCTCCAGCATGCGGGTGATCTGGCCGTTCTTGATCTCGTAGAACAGCTGGCCGCCGAACTGGGCGTTGTAGCGCTGCTGGTCGATCGAGAACGAGCCGTCGCCGATGATGTAGATGCCGTTCTCCACGTCCTTGATCAGGTCCGGCACGCTCAGCGGCGTCTTTCCCGGCGCCATCGACACGTTGGCCATGCGCTGGAACTGCACGCTGGACCACGAGTCGGCATAGCAGCAGCCATCGGACTCGGTCTTGCCGAGGATGTGGGCCTGGTCGCGGATGGTCTGGTAGTCGACCAGCTTGCCGTTGCTGATCAGGTCCCAGCGCTTGCACTTCACGCCTTCATCGTCGTACGCGACCGCGCCGAGGCTGCCCGGCTGGGTCTTGTCGGCGAACACGTTCACCAGCTCGCTGCCGTACTGGAAGCGCTGCTCGCGCTTGTCCAGGGTGGCGAAGCTGGTGCCGGCGTAGTTGGCCTCGTAGCCGAGCACGCGGTCCAGCTCCAGCGGATGGCCGATCGACTCGTGGATGGTCAGCCAGGTGTGCGACGGGTCCAGTACCAGGTCGTACTTGCCCGGCTTCACCGACGGCGCCTTCAGTTTCTCCTGCGCCTGCTTGGCGGCCGCGATGGCGTCCTCCTTCATGTCGTAGGAGGAACTGTAGTTGACCACGCCGTTGGGGCTGACGACCTTGCCGGCGGCGGCGCCGTCCAGATACTCGTAACCCAGGCCCATCGGCGCAGACAGGCCTTCGCGGGTGCGGAACTTGCCACTGGTCTTGTCGATGGCGGTGACGGTCATCGGTGCCCAGATGCGGTGCACGTCCTGGTCGATGTAGGAGCCATCGGTGGATGCGAAGTACTTCTGTTCATTGACCAGGAACAGCATCGAATTGACGAAGCTGGCACCGGCGCCGATCGCTGCGGCATTGACGTCCAGCAGCAGGTCGACCTTCTCCTTGATCGGCACCTCCATCGCATTCTTGCGGATCGGCGTGCGCCAGCTGACCTCGCCCACGCCGGGCGTGCTGGCCAGCTGCACCGGCGCGCTCTGCACGCCTGCGTTGGCCTTGGCGATGGCCGCAGCCTGCTGGGCGGCCCTGGCCACGTCGGCAGTACCCAATGCGTTGGTGGCGGCGAAGCCCCAGGCACCGTTGACGATCACGCGGATGCCCACACCGGTGGACTCGGTGTTCACCACGTTCTGCACCTTGTCTTCGCGGGTGATCACGAACTGCCGCAGATAGCGGCCGATGCGCACGTCGCAGTAGGTGGCGCCGGCACTGCGGGCGGCCTGCAGGGCAGCATCGGCCAGGCGCTTCTTCAGCGCGGGGTCAAGGCTGGACTGCAGCTGCTCGGCGGCGATCACTTTGCCGAAGAAGGACGGCACGATCAGGCCGCCCGCGGTAAGCCCGGTCAGGGCCAGGAAGTCACGTCTGTGCAAGGCTGCTCTCCATGAACGATGGGGTGGCTCAAGCGCCGAGACTGCGCGCGGTGTTGATGATGTTGATGCCGTTGAAGCGGGTGGTGGACGAACCGTGCGACACCGCCGAGACCTGGCCCGGCTGGCCCTTGCCGTCGAAGAACGAGCCGCCAAGGCGGAAGTCGCGTTCGTCGCAGATGGCCGTACAGGCGTTCCAGAACTCCGGCGTGCGGATCTGGTAGGCCGCGTCCTCGACCATGCCGGCGATCTTTCCGTCCTTGATCTGGTAGTACAGCTGGCCGCCGAACTGCGCGTTGTAGCGCTGCTGGTCGATGGAATAGGAACCACGGCCGTGGATGTAGATGCCGTTCTCCACGTCCTTGATCATGTCCTCCACGCTCAGTGACTGCTTGCCTGGCGCCAGTGAGACATTGGCCATGCGCTGGAACTGCACGCTGGACCAGGAATCGGCGTAGCTGCAGCCATGCGACGCATCGCGGCCGAGGATGTGTGCCTCATCGCGCGTGGCCTGGTAATCGACCAGGATGCCGTCGCGGACCAGGTCCCAGCGCAGCGTCTTGACGCCCTCGTCGTCATAGCCGACGGCACCGAGGCTGCCCGGTTGGGTCTTGTCGGCAAAGAAGTTGACGATGTCGCTGCCCCAGCGGAAGCCAGCATCGCGCTTGTCCAGGGTGGCGAAGCTGGTGCCGGCGTAGTTGGCCTCGTAGCCCAGCACGCGGTCCAGCTCCAACGGATGGCCGACGTTCTCGTGGATGGTCAGGAACAGGTTGGAGGGATCCAGTACCAGATCGTACTTGCCGGGCTTCACCGACGGCGCCTTCAGCTTCTCGCGCGCATGCCGCGCCGCTGCGATCGCATCTTCAACCGGATCGTAGGAGTCGCGGTAGGCGGTGATGCCGCCGGGCAGCTGCACCTTGCCGCGCGCGTCGCCATCGAGGAACTCGTAGCCCATGCCCATCGGCGAGGACAGACCGGCGCGGGTGCGGAACTTGCCGGTGGCCTTGTCGATGGCGGTGGCCGTGAAGGGCAGCCAGATGCGATGGATGTCCTGGTCGATGAACGAGCCGTCGCTGGAGGCGAAGTACTTCTGTTCGTTGACCAGGAACAGGGTGGAATTGATGTAGTCGGCACCGGCGTTCATCGCCGCCGCATTCAGGCTCAGCAGCAGGTCGACCTTGTCCTGGATCGGCACCGCCATCGCGTTCTTGCGGATCGGGGTCTTCCAGCTCACATCGCCGACGCCGGTGACCGGTGCCAGCTGCACCGGCCGGCTCTGCAGGGGGGCGTTGGCGCGCGCGATGGCAGCGGCCTGCCCGACGGCGGCCAGGACCGCGGCGGGGGTCTGCTCGCGGGTGGCGGCGAAGCCCCATGCGCCGTTGACGATGACCCGGATGCCGATGCCGGACGACTCGCTGTTGGTGACGTTCTGCACCCGCGCCTCGCGGGTGATCACGGCCTGGTTGAGGTAGCGGCCGATGCGCACGTCACAGTAGGTCGCCCCGGCCCGCTTGGCAGCGGCCAGCGCGGCCTCGGCCAGCACCTTCCTGCGGGCCATGTCGCCCGGTTCGAGCAGCTGCTCGGCGGCGATCAACCGCGCGTGCGGCAGCAGCAGGCCGGCCATGCCCAGACCGGATAAAGCCAGGAACTCACGTCGTTGCACAGCGCTCTCTCTCACTCGCGTGCGGCCGGCAACGGGCCAAGCCGATCACGTCAACTGCTCGACTTTCGCCAGCGGAGGGCAATCAGCACAAGTGACTGCAGTCATGGGTGGGGCGCGGCAGGGCTTGCCGCCCTGCACCTGCTGGAATCAACGTCAACGTCAAAAGCGGGCATTCCGTGGGATGGCGGGGTGCTGTGGGTTTGCGGGGGCGCCGTAAACCCGTCCATGGGGGCTTGGTCGCCGCATCCATGCGGCTCACACCCCGCAAACCCACAGCGCCCCACCTTCGACAGTTGGCCGGCGGCCAGCAGATCCACGCCATGCGTGGACGAAAGCTGTTGGATATCGAATCAAATTCCGGGGTCAGATCCGTTTTCCTGTGGAAAACGGATCTGACCCCAAGAGTATTTCCGACAGATCGCGGCCAACTGTCGAAGGCGGGGTGGGTCCGGTTGCGGGGGCGTGAGCGCCATGGATGGCGCGACCGAGGCTACAGGGACGTATTCACGCCGTCCCCCGCAACCGGACCCACCCCGCCAACCCACGGATAGTCCGCTTTTGACGTTGATGTTGCTTCGGTGGGTGCAGGGCGCAGCCCTGCCGGACACCCTCCCTCGTGCACAATGGCCCGACCCCGTCCGGTGCCGTCCCGATGTCGAGCAAGCCGTATTCAGAAGCCTGCGAACGCAACCGCGAACCGATCGCTGCCGCGCTCGATCCGTGGATGGGCGACCGCCACCGGGTACTGGAGATCGGCAGCGGCACCGGCCAGCACGCCGTGTTCTTCGCCGAACGCTGGCCCTGGCTGCGCTGGCAGCCCAGCGACCACCCGGATCATCTGCCGGGTATCGAGGCGTGGCGCGCCGAGGCGGCACTGCTGAACCTGCTGCCGCCGGTGGCGCTGCAGGTGGAACTGCCACCGGCAGCAGGGCTGCCGGTGCCCGAGGGCAGTCTGTTCGACGCCGCATTCAGTGCCAATACGCTGCACATCATGAGCTGGGAGCACGTGCAGGCGCTGTTTGCCGCGTTGCCGTCGGTGCTGCGACATGGCGCATTGCTGGCGGTGTATGGCCCCTTCAACTACGGCGGCCGCTACACCAGTGACAGCAATGCGCGGTTCGATGCCTGGCTGAAGGCGCGGGATCCGCGCAGCGGCATCCGCGATGCGGAGGCCGTGCAGGCGCTGGCCGCGGAAGGCGGCTTCACCCGCCTGCGCGATGTGGCGATGCCGGCCAACAACCGCCTGTTGGTGTGGCGGCTGGGGTGATCAGGTGGCTGCTGCCTGGACTTTCCGGATGAATCTTTCACAGGAAATGTGGATCTGTTCGACCAGGCGATGAAGAATCTCATGGGCGGTGCCTTGCTGCTCCATCAACTGATGAACGTCGCTGGCCTCCGCAGGTAGCTGGTATGCCATCAACGTCATTCGCTTCAGACAATCGGACGGATCCAGTCGCAGTTGTTCCGAGAGGGTCACCCAGTCATTCAAGCGTATGTCCCACCAGTTGTAGTGGCTGCCGATGCGCATGGCCATCCGGATTGCCCTGACATCGAGTTCCGGGTAGGCAAGCGCGCTTGAAATGTCATACAGCGGCGCGAGCCTTGTGTGGCCTCCACTGTCGATCAACAGGGAGTAGTTCTTCGCGTGGGCGTCGGTGCCACCAATGAAGTAGTTGAACGCCAGCGCGTCGAACAGGCGCTGTACGTCTTCCGTGGGATTGCCTGAGTGCTGCCACAGAACATTTCCGAGATCTGCCGGCCCCGGTCCACCTTGATTCTGATACTTCAGGTGGGGGCGAATACCAAGGGCTTGGCAGAAGTCCTCTTGGTGCAGGCGGAACCACTGACCATCGACCTGATAGCGGTCGTAACGTTCCACGCATATTGCCGACTCCGTGCCTATCTGAAGGCGGCTGCTGTTGGCAGTAGAGAGATCCATTTCCCTGGCCAATGCGAGGCAGAACATTTCGTTCTCCACGTATCCTCTGAAGTCGCCGCTAGGCGGTTTGAGAATATGTGTGGTTGGAATGCGCCCGGATGGGAGAGCCCATCCCTGTTCCGTATGCAGTAGCGCGATCTTTGCTTGGGCGCCTGCAAGGCTGAACTGGCCGAGATCGTCCGGCCTGCGAGTGGCTCCCACGTCTTGCCGGACTCGCTGCAGTCTCGCGGCGACGTCCTCGTCCGACAGTGGAGTTATTGCGTCGAGCGCGCCGGAAGCAACCAGATCAAGGCGGTCGTCGGTGATGAACTGCATTGCTCCGGCGCACTCTTCACCGACATGTGAAAGTATGCCGAGTGGATTGCGTGCAGAAACCTGGAAGGCGGAGGCCCACCGATCCAATGTGGCTTCATTGTCTGGCAGCAGGCCCCACAGAACAGCCGATACCGTCTGTGTGGGATGGACCTGCTGAGCCAGAGGAAGGCTCAGCGACAATGGCACCGCGTCCAATGAGGCAACCCATGATGGAGCATACGTGAGTTCGGGATGCCCATGGGTGTTTTGCTCCACGATCCCGACATTGCTGGCACCCATCAGCAGGTTGAGTTTCATTTTCTCTGCTTGCTCGGTGGTGGTGGCGTTGACTGCTCTCGTATGGCGGCAGAACGTTTTGATGCGGAACTCAACTCGTATTTGATCTCATCCATAATCCGGCTGAAATCCACTCCAGCGCCTACAGAACGGTTCGCACGCCGTGTTCCGGCTGCGGGAGGCGAAGTTGAGTGTGATGAACCTCGGTGGGACGCTACCACCGCGTCGATACTGGGGGCTTTGTGCGTAGAGGGAATGCGATCCGCAGTGGGCGCATCTGCGCTGAGCCTCAAGCCGAGGACATTCATTACCCGCAGTACCAGATGCATTTCGGCACGAGGCTTGCCCTTCTCGATATCAATGATCCACTGGCGGCTCACCCCCGCACGTTCGGCCAGTCCCGCTTGATCCCAGCCAAGCGCCCTGCGACGTTGACGGATGGTGAGTCCTAGATCGTCGGTCGTCTTTAGAAGTGCCATGTGCTCAATGTATGCGTATGACTACTTTTAGGCAATGGTCAATGAACGCTGACATTAATTTGACATCAATGCGTTAGATCACATTGACGTCAGCAAAGTCTACGTTCGATTACACCCTGTCAAATGTAATCGATCGTTGACATGCAACGTGATGTCTGCGTTCGCTTGCTTTACACCACCTGCACGATATGAAGCGCCTTCGGGTTGCGCCACTGCGCCAGCAGCGCAGCTTCCCGCGCCTTGGCGCTCTCCACATGCGCTTCCTTGACGTGGCCGAAGCCGCGGATGTGCTCGGGGATGCTGGCGATCTCCACGGCCAACGCCAGGCGACCGTCATCCAGCCCGTCCAGCAGCAGCTGCACAGTGGCTTCGTAGTCGCCGATCAGCTTGCGCTCCATGCGGCGCTCGGCAGTACGGCCGAACACATCGAAGGCACCGCCCCGCAGGAACTTCAGCTTAGCCAGCAGGCCGAACGCCTTGAACATCCACGGGCCGTACTCCTTTTTCTGCAGCCGGCCCTGTTCATCCTTCTTCGCGAACAGCGGCGGCGCCAGATGGAAGCGCAACTGGTAGTCACCTTCGAACTGCTGCTGCAGCCGGCGTTGGAAATCACCGCTGGTGTACAGGCGGGCGACTTCGTATTCGTCCTTGTAGGCCATCAGCTTGAACAGATAGCGGGCCACGGTCTCGGTCAGCGCGGTCGAGCCGCCGATGCGCTCGCGTTCGGCGGCGCGCACGCGTTCGACCACGCTGCGGTAGCGATCGGCGTAGGCGGCGTCCTGGTAGTCGACCAGGAACGCGGCGCGGCGTTCGATCATTTCATCCAGCGAGCGCGACAGGCGCGCGTCGTCCAGCGGCAGGAAGGCAACCTCGCCGCCATGCGAGGGCAGGCCACGCAGTTCGCGTTCGTCGCCGGTGTTGCGTGGCGCAGCGGTGGCACCCCACTCGTTGCCTTCCCACTCGCCCGGTGGCAGCGGATGCAACGGGCCGGGCGTGGATTCCGTATCGGTATGGCGGTTGCGCACCAGGCCGGCGGCCTCCTGCACGGCCTGCGGATCGATCGCCGCCAGCCGGCCCCAGGCGAAGGCCTGCTGGTTCATCGCCACCGCCGCGCCGTTGAGCTCGATGGCACGCATCAGCGATTCGAACGACAGCGGCACCAGGCCCTGCTGCCAGGCGTAGCCGAGGATGAACAGGTTCGCGGCGATCGCATCGCCCAGCAGCGCCGTGGCCAGTTGGGTGGCATCGAGCAGCAGCGGCTCATCGCCGCCCAGCGCCACGCGCACGCCAGCGATGATGTCGGCCGCCGGGAACTGCATGTCGGGACGGGTGGTGAACGTGCCCGGCATCGCTTCGTAGGTGTTGAGCACGACCTGCGAGCGGCCCGAGCGCACCTTCGACAGTGCCCAGTAATCGTTGACCACCACCATGTCGCAGCCCAGTACGAGGTCGGCCTCACCGGCGGCGATGCGCACGGCGTGGATGTCCTCCGGCCGGCGTGCGATGCGGATGTGGGTGGTCACCGCGCCGCCCTTCTGCGCCAGGCCGGTCTGGTCGAGCACCGTGGCGCCCTTGCCCTCCAGGTGGCCGGCCATGCCCAGCAACGCGCCGATGGTGACCACGCCGGTACCGCCCACGCCGGTGATGAGGATGTTCCAGGGCTGCTCCAGGCTGCCGCGCACCGTCGGCGCCGGCAGGTTGTCCAGCAGGGACGATGCATCGCGCCGGCTGCCCTTTCGCGGCTTCCCGCCATGCACCGTGACGAAACTCGGGCAGAAGCCATTCACGCACGAGTAGTCCTTGTTGCAGTTGGACTGGTCGATCTCGCGCTTGCGCCCGAACTCGGTTTCCTTCGGCAGCACCGAGACGCAGAAACTCTTCTTGCCACAATCGCCGCAGCCCTCGCAGACCAGCGAGTTGATCATCACCCGCTTGGCCGGATCTTCCAGCTTGCCGCGCTTGCGGCGCCGCCGCTTCTCGGTGGCGCAGGTCTGTTCGTAGATCAGGATCGAGACCCCCTTCACCTCGCGCAGGCGCTTCTGCACCTCGTCCAGCGCGCTGCGGTCGTGGAACTCGACGTCACTGGGGAAATGCTCGCGCTGGCGGGTCCACTTGGCGATGTCGTCGGACAGCACCACGATGGTGTGGATGCCTTCGGCGCGCATCTGCCGGGCGATATCCGGCACGCTGAGCGGGCCATCCACCGGCTGGCCACCGGTCATCGCCACCGCATCGTTGTAGAGGATCTTGTAGGTGATGTTGACGCCGGCCGCGATCGCCTGGCGGATCGCCAGCGAGCCGCTGTGGAAATAGGTGCCGTCGCCCAGATTCTGGAACACGTGCGGGGTATCGGTGAACGGCGCCTGCCCTGCCCAGGTCACGCCTTCGCCACCCATGTGGGTGAACGTGTCGGTGCTGCGGTCCATCCAGGTCACCATGTAATGGCAACCGATGCCGGCCAACGCACGTGAACCGTCCGGCACCGTGGTGGAGGTGTTGTGCGGGCAGCCCGAGCAGTAGTGCGGTACGCGCGGGAAGCTGGCGCGCGGCAACGCGAGCTCGGCCTCCTTCTGCTGCATCCACTGCAGGCGCTGTTCGATCGACTCGTTGTTGAAGAACCGCTGGATGCGCCGGCCGATCACGCCGGCGATGGTGGCCGGGGTCAGCTCGCCGGTGGACGGCAGGATCCATTCACCGGCTTCGTCGTACTTGCCGACGATGGACGGGCGCGGGCCCCAGCTGGCCGGCCAGTTGAAGAACTGCTCCTTCATCTGCCGCTCGATGAAGGCGCGCTTCTCCTCCACCACGATGATGTCGTCCAGGCCCTGCGCGAAGCGGGCGATGCCTTCCGGCTCCAGCGGCCAGGTCATGCCGACCTTGTAGACGCGGATGCCGATGTCGGCGCAGGCGGCCTCGTCCAGGCCCAGGTACTCCAGTGCCTGCAGCACATCCAGGTAGCTCTTGCCGGTGGTGACGATGCCCAGCCGTGCACGCGGCGCGTCCATCACCACCCGGTCGATGCCGTTGGCGCGGGCGAAGGCCTGCGCCGCCTTCACGGCATAGCGGTGCAGGCGCATCTCCTGGTCCAGCGGCGGGTCCGGCCAACGGATGTTGAGGCCGCCGGCCGGCATCGGGAAGTCGTCCGGCAGCACGATGCGACGCGCCAGCGGATCCACGTCGACCGATGCCGACGATTCCACCGTCTCGGCGATGGTCTTGAAGCCGACCCAGCGCCCGGTATACCGGCTCATCGCCCAGCCGAGCAGGCCCATGTCGAGAATGTCCTGCACGCCCGCCGGATTCAGCACCGGCATCATCGCGCTGACGAATTCGTCCTCGCTGCCGTGCGGCAGGGTGGAGCTGCGGCAGGCATGGTCATCGGCCGCCAGCGCCAGCACGCCGCCATGACGGGACGTGCCTGCCGCATTGGCGTGCTTGAAGACGTCGCCGCAGCGGTCCACGCCCGGGCCCTTGCCGTACCACATGCCGAACACGCCCTGCACGTTGGCGCCGGGGAACAGGTTGGTCTGCTGGGTGCCCCAGACCATGGTGGCGCCCAGGTCCTCGTTCAGGCCGGGGGTGAACTTCACCCGCGCGGCCTCCAGGTGCGTGCGGGCGCGCCACAGCTCCAGATCGAAGCCGCCCAGGGGGCTGCCGCGGTAGCCGCTGATGAACCCCGCGCTGTCGATGCCTTCGGCGGCATCCCGCAGCCGCTGCATCAACGGCAGCCGCACCAGCGCCTGCACCCCGCTCAGGTAGATCCGTCCCTCGTTGCGGGTGTACTTGTGATCGAGCGTGTAATCACGGTCGATCAGGTCGGCGGAAGAGGGCGAGGTGAGTTGCGCGGTACTGGTCATGGCTGGCCCGGTCAGGATCGGCTGGCACCGGCCGCGTGCAGGCACGCGACGGGGAAGGCGCGAATTGTAGCAGTGAGGCCGCGCAGGCCCCGGCACTCGCGCCGGCGGCCATGCTGCGGTTAGGATCAGGAGGAGAGAGAGGGGCTGCGGTCGCAGCCCGGGGGAAGAAGGAATGTCAGTGGCAGTAAAGATCCTGACCGGCATCCTGCTGGTCTCGGGGGCGGCCTCCGCGTGGGCGGCGCCGGTATTGCCGGCGCCACAGGAGTTCTATTTCGACAACGATGCCGCGGCTGCGCCGATGGTGGTCGTGCAGCAGTCGCAGGGCGATGCCCTGGTGGCGCAGCTGCTCAAGCAGCGCGAGCGTGGCCGGCGCGTGGTGGAAGCGACCGTGCAGCTGGCCTCGGTGGCGATCGCGCAGGGCCGTACCGAACTTGGCGAGCAGCTGTACCGCGAAGCATTGAAGGATGCCCCGGTGCAGAGCAGCGTCGGTCGCGGCGTCCGCTGGAACTATGGTTGGGACCTGCTGCGGCAGGGGCAGCCGGAGGCCGCGCTGGAGCAGTGGCAGGCCGCCGCCGGCAGTACGCTCAGCAAGCCGAGCTGGTTGCCGCCAAGCTACGCGTTGGCACTGTGGCGCCTGGGGCAGAAGGAGCAGGCAGTGCAGTGGTACGCCGCTGCCGTGCGCACCGAACCGTCGCAGTGGAGCGACAGCAGCCGCTACGCGCAGCTGCTGCCGCAGTGGCGCGAGGACGAGCGCGCGTCGCTGGCCGAAGTACAGCAGGCCTGGGCTGCCGCGCCGCCGGCCTGGCCCTGAGGGCAGGCGTGGTGCCGGGGTGCACCCGGCACCTGCAGAGGGCAACAGCCTGCGCCGCGCGTGGCAGACCGCTCAGTCGTCCGCAGACACCGTGCGACCGGACGCCCACTCGCGCAACGCCGCCACCTGCTCGGCCATCAGCACCGACAAGGGCCGTGTCGCCCGGATCTCGCCCATCAGCGTTTCGGTATCCAGCGGCCGGTTCTCGGCATGGGCCGCATACAGCCCGGCCACGATGGCCTGCTCGATCTCCGCACCGGAGAACCCGTTGGACGCTGCGGCAAGCGCCGGCAGCGCGAAGTCGTCCGCAGTGAGCTGGCGTCGCCCCAGGTGCAGGCGGAGCAGTTCCACCCGCACCTCGGGCGAGGGCAGGTCGACGAAGAAGATCTCGTCGAAGCGCCCCTTGCGCAGCAGCTCCGCGGGCAGCTCATGCACCTGGTTGGCGGTAGCGACGATGAACACCGGCGCCTTGCGTTCGGCCATCCAGGTCAGCAGGTAGCCAAGCACGCGGCGCGATACCCCACCGTCGTCGCCACCACTGGCCAGGCCCTTCTCGATCTCGTCCATCCACAGCACGCAGGGCGCCAGCTGCTCGGCCGAGGCCAGGGCCTGGCGCAGATTGGACTCGGTCTCGCCGTGGTACTTGTTGTACAGCGCGCCCACGTCCAGGCGCAGCAGCGGTACGCCGAACCCGGCGGCGGTGGCCTTGGCCAGCATCGACTTGCCGCAGCCCTGCACGCCCAGCAGCAGCATGCCGCGCGGTGGATCCAGCCCTGCCGGCGCCGAGCCGGCGATGAAGGCGACACGGCGCTGGTTGATCCAGCGCTTGAGCCGGTTGGCGCCAGCCACGTCGCCGAAGCGCGCGCTGTCATGCTCGAAGAACAGGTGGCCGCTGCGGTTGAGCAGCTCGAACTTCAGCCGCGCCAGCTGCGGCAGGTCGTCGTCGCGCAGCGCACCGTCGGCGTAGATGAGCTGCCGGGCGATGCGCCGGGCGTCGACCAGGCTCAGGCCCTGCAGGTTCTTCAGGATCTTCTTCACCGCCTCGCTGTCGACCTCCACGCGGCGGCCGCCGTGCTCGCGTGCATAGGCATCGGCCTCTTCGCGCAGCATCTTCAGCAGCGCATTGGCGTCGGGCAGGCGCGGGTTGAAGCGCACCGCCAGGGCTTCCAGCTCGGCCGGCAGTTCGACCTTGGCACCGATCAGCACCAGCACATGGGGTTCGCTGTGGCGGCGCTGGATCAGGTCGCGCAACGCGCGCTGGTGGCTGGCATAGCCCAGATAGGGATGGAAATCGAGCAGCAGGTACACCCCGCGCTGGTCGGCCTGGCGGATCATCTGCAGCGCCGCGCTGGCATCGGGCGGTCCGACCGGCGCATCCTCGCTGTCCAGATCGATGCGGCGCAGGCCCTCGGTGATCGACCAGCGGTGCAGGGCCCGCCATACATGCATCAGTGTCTGCCGGAACAACTCGACGATGCGGCCCTCGTCCTGGGTCTCCACCACGATCAGGGGGGTATTGGCGCGGATCAGCGCGCTCAGGTCCTGCAGTTCGCTCATGCGGGTTCGATCCTTCGGGGGCGTCACCATAGCAAAGCCGATGCCGACAGGTTCAGCGCGGCTCTACCTCCCGTCACCATCGCCGGTGTACGCTCGGGGCACGTACCCGGAAGCGAGGCTGGCATGAAGACGATCCTGGTGGCCGGTTCCAAGGGCGGGGTGGGCAAGACCACCGTCGCCACCCACCTGGCCGCGTACGCGGCATTGCAGGGCAAGGCCACGGTGATCGCCGATGCCGACCCGCAGGGCTCCAGCACCCGCTGGGCACAGCGCCGCGCCGGCCTGGAAAGCGCGGTGCTGCCGATCGACGTGTACCGGAAGAAGCAATGGGCGCAGAAGCTGCCCGATGGCACCGAGACCGTCATCATCGATGCGCCTGCCGGCGCGTTGGCCGACGATATCCCCCATTTCCTTGATGCCGCCGATGCGGTGGTGGTGCCGGTGCTGCCCTCGGCGCTGGACATCGAAGCCATCGTCGGCTTCCTCAACAGCCTGGCCCAGGTGCCGCGCGTGCACAGCCGCAAGCTGCCGGTGGGGCTGGTGCTCAACCGCACCAAGCCCTGGACCCAGACCTCGCAGCAGGCGCTGCAGATGCTGGCCGAATGGCCGTACCCGGTGGTCGCACAGCTGCGCGACAGCCAGAGCTACGTGGTCATGACCGGCCTGGGCCGCAGCCTGTTCGACTATCGCTCCGCCCAGGTGCGCGAGCACCAGGCCGACTGGGAACCTCTGCTGTCCTGGCTGAAGCTGTGACCGTTCACGCCTGGGCCCTTGCTCCACTCCCCGATTCCATGGATATCCGCGATGCGTGAACTGATCCTGCTGCGCCATGCCCACGCCGAACCGGCCACCCCGGGCCAGGCCGACCTCGACCGGCCCCTGTCGCCGGTCGGGCTTGCCGAAGCCGAAGCCGCCGGCCGCTGGCTGAAGGAGAACAAGCTGCTGCCGGATTGCGTGCTGTGCTCGCCTTCGCGGCGGACCCGCGAAACCCTGGAAGCGGTAATGGCGGCCATCGGCTATGTCGAAAAGCGCCTGGAAGACCGCATCTACGAAGCCACCCCGGGCACCCTGGCGGCACTGGTGGATGAACGCCGCGATCTCGACCGCGTGCTGGTCGTGGGCCACAACCCCGGCCTGGAACGGCTGGTGGCCCTGATGACCGAAGGCAGCAGCAGCGATTACCGCGGCATGCCGCCGGCCGGCATCGCGGTGCTCGGCTTCCCGCGCGAAGCGGCGATCGAGCCGGGCGTGGCCAGCCTGAACGCCTTCTGGTGGCCGTGAGCCGATGAGCCTGCGGTGGCCCGGCCGCTGCCTGTTGCCCCTGCTGCTGGCACTCGCCCCGGCCTGGGCGGGCGTGCCCCAGCCAACCACGTTGCCTCCGGTGCGCGCCGATGGCCCCCGCGTGCTGCTGCTCGACACCCAGCATTCGCGCATCGGCTTCGAAGTACGCACCCGCTTCGGGCAGCGCATCGAGGGGGTGTTCCCGCAGTTCGAGGGGCGCATCGAGGTGCTCTCCGACGGCCGCCACCAGGTGCACCTGAAGATGTTCACCCGTTCGGTGGAGATTCCCGGCAAGGCCCGCTACACCGGCTGGATGCGGGGCGAGGAGTTCTTCGACGCCGGGCGGCACCCCATGGTGGAGTTCGATTCGCTGCCCTACTGGCCCGACACGGTGGCCGAAGGCGGCGACATCGAAGGCCGTCTGACCCTGCGCGGGGTCAGCCATCCTGAATCGCTGCGGGTCGAGAAGGCGCAGTGCGCCCGACCCGGCTATGATTGCGACGTCGTCAGCCGCGGTACCGTGCAACGAGGCCGGTATGGCATGGACAGCTGGCAGCTTGCCTTGAGTGACCGAGTGACCTTCGTATTGCGAGCGCGCCTGAGCGAGGCGCCGAAACCGTGAATCTGCTGCTGCGGGTGCTGGCGCTGGCAACGGTGTTGCTTGGCAGTGGCTGTGCGTCGCTGTCGCACGCCGAGCGCGACCGTGCCGAAGCGATTGCCGTGCAGGCGCGCTCCACCGAGGTCGAGTGCCAGCGTGCCGACCGCTGCGCGCAGGAGTCGCCGCTGCGCGCGCTCGCTGGCCGCGCATTCAGCGAGTCCACCGAAACCCGTCCCCGTCATTACGCCACCCTGCTGGACGAGGGAGAGGGCGCACTGGTCGCGCGCCTGAACCTGTTGCGCAGTGCCACCCGCAGCATCGATCTGCAGACCTATATCTTCGACAAGGACGACAGTGCCCGGCTGGTCATCGATGAACTGCTCGCCGCCTCGAAGCGGGGAGTGAAGGTGCGGCTGCTGATCGACCAGCTCTCGGCCATCTCCGACCTGCAGATTCTCGGCGCCCTGTCCGGCGCCCACGAGAACTTCCAGCTGCGGGTGTACAACCCGACCTTCGGCAAGGCGCGGCTGAACTACTTCGACTATGCCGGCAGCGTGCTGTGCTGTTTCCGCCGCTTCAACCAGCGCATGCACAACAAGCTGCTGGTGATTGATGACGCAATCGGCGTGGTTGGCGGCCGCAACTACCAGGACGACTATTACGACTGGGACCGCGAGTACAACTTCCGCGATCGCGACGTATTGATCGCCGGCCCGGAAGTGCGCGAGATGGCGGCCAACTTCGATGCATTCTGGCGCGCCCGCCGCAGCGTGCCGGCCGAACGCCTGAACGACGTCGGACGTACGCTGCTGCGCGAGGGCGTGCCGGCCCTGCCGCCCGCCACCTTCCGCCGTCCCGAGCGGGTGCAGCGGGTCAGCGCGGAGGCCAACGACATGGACTTCGTCACCCGCTCTTTCGTCGACACCGCGTTGCCGGTGGCGTCGGTGCGCTACGTCGCCGACCTGCCGCGAAAGCATCGGCGCGAAAAGGTCGATGCGCCGCTGGCCAGCCAGCACGTCACCGAGCCACAGCTCGACGCACTGATCGCCAGCGCGCAGCACGAAGTGATCCTGCAGACGCCGTACCTGGTGCTGTCCAAACCCGCGCAGACATTGTTCCGCGATCTGCGCAAGCGTCCGCAGCCGCCGCGCGTGCTGGTGTCCACCAACAGTCTGGCGGCCACCGACAACCCGATCGTCTACGCGCTGTCGTACAAGTACAAGCGGCGCAACATGCGTGAGCTGGGCTTCAACATCTTCGAATACAAGCCGTTCCCGCTCGATGCGCCGGTCGACTACCGCAACCTGCTGCCGGACCCGATCGAGGCGCCGCCGGGCCAGGACAGTGGCGGACGCAATCCGCTGATCGGCGGCAGCGCTGCCGGCAGCAATGCCCGCAGCGGCGGTACGTCCACCGCCACCGACGCCGCCGCCGCCACCACGACTGGCGCCGACGAAGCGCCGGCGGTTTTCCGCCCCCGCACCGGCAGCGCCTACGAGAATGCGCGGGCGCGCCGCCGCGCCGCCGGCAGTGAAGTGGAAACGCGTCTGCTGCGCACCGAGACGCGGCCTTCGTTCCTGGGCAGCAAGGCGGTCAACAAGCCGCTGCCTGTGACCCGCAAGGGTGCGCGCATGGGGTTGCACGCGAAGTCGCTGGTGGTCGACCGCCGCATCGGCGTGGTCGGCACCCACAACTTCGATCCGCGCAGCGAGAACTACAACACCGAAGGTGCGGTGATCATCGACGATCCGGTGTTCGCCGAGCAGCTGGCGCAGAGCATCCTGCGCGACATCCACCCGCAGAACTCCTGGACGGTCGCGCCACGCGCCAAGCCGCCGGTGCTGTCCGGGCTCAACTACAGCGTCGGCAAGGCCTCCGAGGCCCTGCCGATCCTCGATTTCTGGCCGTGGCGCTACGCCACCGACTACGAGTTCAAGCCGGGTCCGGACTGCCCGCAGCCGCTGCCCCGGCAGAGCCCGGACTTCCACCAGTGCTACGTTGCCGTGGGCGACTTCCCCGAAGTCAACGTCGGACCGAAGTGGCTGCTGGTGCGCATGCTGACCGCGTTCGGCGCCGGCCTCGTCCCCATCCTCTGAAGGTGCCCGCATGACCCAGGTGTTCCGCGAAGCCGTATCCCTCGAGCAGCTCAACGCGTTCAGCCGCAACACGGCCATCGCGTCGCTGGGCATCGTCTTCAGCGCTGCCGGTGAAGACTGGCTGCAGGCCACCATGCCGGTGGACGAGCGCACCCGCCAGCCCTACGGAATTCTGCATGGCGGCGCATCGGTGGTGCTGGCCGAGACCCTGGGCAGCAGCGCGGGGAATCTGTGCGTGGAGGCCGGCAAGCAGATCTGCGTGGGCCTGGAGATCAACGCCAACCATGTGCGCGCGGTGCGTTCGGGCACCGTCACCGGTACCGCACGCGCGCTGCACGTGGGTCGCAGCACGCAGCTGTGGGAGATCCGCATCGAGGACGAGCAGGGCCGGCTGGTGTGCATCTCGCGGCTGACCCTGGCCGTGGTGGCTGCCGGCCACGGCTGAGCCCCTGGCCAGGCCCGCGACAGCGGCGGAACCCAGCGTTCCCCGCCGATTGCCCCGATCAAGCGGATTTATGGCCTGAACCAGCTGGCAGCGATGGCAGCCCTCCGGTATCGTGCGCGGATGACTTCCCCCACTCCGGCCCCCCGCGGCGGCGTGGCGCGTGTGTGCCGTTACCTGTACCGCGTACCGCTGCTGTTGGTCCACATCCTCGTGTTCCTGCCGCTCACCCTGCTGGGCATGCTCGCGCCGTGGGCGAACCTGCGCGTGGGCCAGGACCGTCTCGGTGCCAAAGTGGTGAACGCGTGGCAGGGCGGCCTGATGTGGATCTTCGGTTTCCGCCTGGTGCGCTTCGGCCAGCCGCTGCCCGGCGCGGTGCTGTTCGTCGCCAACCACGTCAGCTGGGTCGACATCAGCATCCTGCACAGCCAGCGCATGATGGGCTTCGTCGCCAAGCGCGAGATCGCCGGCTGGCCGGTGGTCGGCTGGCTGGCCGCGCGCGGCCAGACCATCTTCCACCAGCGTGGCAACACCGAGTCGCTCGGTGGGGTGATGCAGGTGATGGCCGATCGCCTGCGTGAAGGCAAGGCCGTGGGCGTGTTCCCGGAGGGGCGCACCCGCGGGGGCCACGAAGTGGGCCCGTTCCACGCCCGGATCTTCCAGGCGGCAGTCGAGACCGGTGTGCCGGTGCAGCCGGTGGCGCTGGTGTACGGAACGAAGGGCGACGCGCAGACGATCGTGGCCTTCGGCCCGGGCGAGAGTTTCTTCGCCAATTTCCTGCGCCTGCTCGGTGAGCCGGCGCGACGTGCGGAAGTGCACTTCCTGGCACCGATCGGTGCCCAGGACCTGGAAGGCCGTCGGCGCATCGCGGAAACCTCGCGCGCGCGCATCGTGGCGGCCATGAGCGGGGAGTGAGGCCGTGGTGGCCCTGGTCCCGCCACCGCCTGTCGACGCATCCGCGTCGATGCTGACTGCGGCCGATTACCAGCCGCCGCGCTGGCTGCGCAATCCCCACCTGCAGTCGATGCTCAGTTCCAGCCGCATGCGCCTGCAGCGCGGCCTGCTGCTGCTTGCCGCCACCGGCGCAGTCAGCGAGGAAATGATCCTCGATGGTGGCGAGGGCGTGCGCCTGCAGGGCTGGCACAGCCACGTCGAGGGGCGCGAGCCGCGTGGCATCGCACTGCTGCTGCATGGCTGGGAAGGCAGCGCCGAGTCCAGCTACATGCGCATGGCCGCCGCGCGCATGCTCGAGCAGGGCTTCGACGTGGTGCGGCTGAACTTCCGTGACCATGGCAACACCCATCACCTCAACCCCGGCATCTTCCACTCCAACCTGATCGACGAAGTGGTGCATGCCGCGGGCGACGTCGCCCAGCGCTGGCCGCACCTGCCGCTGGTCGCCGCTGGCTACTCGCTGGGTGGCAACTTCGTGCTGCGCCTGGCCCTGCGTGCGCCGGCAGCCGGCGTGCCGCTGCTGCGGGTGGCCTCGGTGTGCCCGGTGCTGGACCCGGCGTTGACCATGGAGAGCATCGAGAACGGCCCGGCGATGTACGACTGGTATTTCCGCCGCAAGTGGACCGTCTCGCTGCGCCGCAAGCGCGACCTGTTCCCCGAGTTGAGTGATTGCGACGATCGCGTGCTGAAGCTGGACATCCGCGCGCTGACCGCATGGCTGGTCGAGCGCCACACCACCTTCGGTTCGCTGCAGGCGTACTTCGACGGCTACTCGATTGCCGGTGATCGCCTGTCCGGGCTGCAGGTGCCGGCCGACATCCTGATGGCACAGGATGATCCGGTGATCCCGTATTCCACATTCCGCGACTGGCAGCTGCCACGCCAGGCGCATCTGGAAACGGCGTGCTGGGGCGGTCACTGCGGCTTCCTGGAAAACTGGCGTGGTGACGGCTTCTCCGAGCGCTGGGTGGCGCAGCGCCTGCGGCGGGTTCTGCAGGCCTGAACCGGGACCGGCGCGCAGGCCGCTACAATGCGGGTTTGCCCTTGAACCGGACCGCCATGCAAGACCAGATCATCCAAGCGTTGCGCCAGAACGAGGCCGGCCAGGCCGTGCAGCTGGCCCAGGCGTGGACCCGTGACGAACCCGGCCTGGCCGCGGCCCACCGCTGGCTGGCGCTTGCGCTGCAGCAGCAGGGCAAGCCCGGCGACGCGATGGACGCCCTGCAGCAGGCGCTGCGGCTGGCCCCCGACGATGCCCAGCTGCATCTGCAGCATGCCGGCCTGCTGTTGGCGCTGCGCGAATACCAGGGCGCCGACGAGGCGCTGCTGCGTACCACCGATCTCAATCCGAACGCCTTTTCCGCCTACCTGATGCAGGCGCACCTGGCGATCGGCCGCAATGACTTCGATGAAGCCCAGCGCCTGTCGACCCTGGCCGCGCGCGTTGAACCGGATCACCCCGATCTGCTGCACATCGACGGCATGATCGCCCTGCGCCGTGACGATCCTGATCGCGCGCTGGTACTGCTGTCGCAGGCCAACCAGGCCCAGCCGAATGATCCGCGCGTGCTGTATGCACTGGGCTTTGCCTATCTGGGCAAGGACATGCTGGCATTCGCCGAGCAGGCCTTCCGCCGCGTGCTGGAGCTCAACCCGTCGCTGTCGTCCCTGCACGGGCTGGTCGTGCAGCTGGCGTTGCGGCAGGGCAATCTCGAGGCCGCCGCCGAGGCCATGCAGGTGGCGCTGCAGCAGCCAGGCATGGACCACGCATCGCTGCGGCGCCTGGCCGGTGAGCTGGCGCTGCGCAGCGGGCAGCCCTTGCAGGCGCTGGAACACCTGCTGCCGCTGCTGGAATCGCAGCCGGCAGACCGGCAGATGCTGCAGCTGCTGCTGATGTCGTGGCAGCGGCTGGGCCGCGAGGAAGAAGCACGCGCACGCCTGGATGCGGCGCTGGAAAACAACCCGCAGCTGCATGACCTGTGGCTGGCACGCCTGTCGGTGGAAGAGGTGGGCAGCGATGCGGCGGTTGCCGTGGTCGAGCGCTGGATCGAAGCGATGCCTGGCCATGTGCCCGCCCTGGAGGCGCGTCTGCGGCTGCACGATATGGCGGGTGAGCACGCACAGGCTGAAGGCATCGCAGAACGCATCGTCAGCCTCGAGCCGGGCCGTGTCAGCGCCGAGTCCCGCCTTGTCGAGGGCCTGCTGCAGCGCGACCCCGCTGCTGCCGTCGCCCGCGTGCAGGCGCTGATCGAACAGGCCGCGGAGGGCCATCGCGCTGACCTGCGCACCTGGCTGGGCGAGATCCAGGATCGCGCCGGGCAACCGGATGCTGCCCTGGCAACCTGGCTGGCGCTGCAGGCCGACCAGGCGCCGCAGCGCCTGCCGCTGCCGCCGCAGGCGAAGGCACCGCCGAGCTGGCCGGACAAGGGCAGTGTCGACGAATCCAACACGTCGGCGCCGATTTTCCTGTGGGGCGCACCGGGTTCGGGTGTGGAGCGCGTGGCGACCGGCCTGGCCGCTGCCAGCCCGGTGCTGCGCAGTGATCGCTACACCAGCAACCCGCCGGATGACGCGTTCCAGAACTACCACACGCTGCAGGACCTGGCGTCCGGCGTGCTGACGCCGGAGCGGCTGGTGCAGCGCTGGCGCGAGCAGCTGCCGGCGCGCGGCGTGCAGGGCGACACGATCATCGACTGGCTGCTGTGGTGGGACAACGCGCTGCTGTGGGCCCTGCGCCCGCAGCTGCCGCAGGGCCGCCTGCTGATCGTGCTGCGTGATCCGCGCGACATGCTGCTGGACTGGGTGGCCTATGGCGCTGCCGCGCCGCTGGCGATGACCTCGCTGGCCGAGGCCGGCGAATGGCTGGCGCGTGCGCTGGCCCAGGTCGCGACCCTGAACGAGGAAGATCTGTACCCGCATGTGCTGCTGCGGATCGATCATATCGGCAATGATGCGCAGGCGATGGCCGAGCTGCTGGGACGCCTGTTCGAGCGCCCCATGCCCGTGGCAGCCCAGCTTGGCGTGCCGCGCTTCCCGCCGGGCCACTGGCGCCACTACCGCGACGTGATGAGCGCCGCTTTCGCCCAGCTGACACCGATCGCGGTGCGCCTGGGCTACCCGGAAGAGTGAGGACCGTCCGATGAAACTGAGCAGCCACAGCCTGACCAACGGCGCACCGATCGACCGCGAATTCGCCGCCGGCGACACCGCCGGTTTCGCGCCGGACCGCAATCCCCACCTGGCCTGGAGCGATGTGCCCGAGGGCACCCGCTCGTTCGTGCTGATCTGCGTGGACCCGGATGTGCCGACCGTGCCGGACACCGTCGGCCGCAGTGATATGACGGTGCCACGCGACCAGCCGCGCTGCGACTTCGTGCACTGGGTGATGGCCGACATCCCTGCCAGCGTGCACGAGATCGCCGCGGGCAGCTGCAGCGATGGCTTCGTGGTCAAGGGCAAGGCCGCACCGGCCGGTCCGGCCGGCAGCCGGCAGGGCCTGAACGACTTCACCGGCTGGTTCGCCGGCAATCCGGACATGGCCGGTGATTACCTGGGCTACGACGGCCCGTACCCGCCGTTCAACGACGAGCGGCTGCACCGCTACTTCTTCCGTGTGTTCGCGCTGGACGTGGCCGCGCTGGCGTTGCCGGAGCGCTTCACCGCCGCGGATGTCCATCGCGCCATGCATGGCCATGTGCTGGCCGAGGCGGCGCTGCACGGCACCTACACGTTGAATCCGGCGCTGGCCTGACCGCGCAGCGTGTTTCTGCAGCGCCGGGCAGTACGCCCGGCGGCAACGAAGAAGGGCGGCCCTGCGGCCGCCCTTCTGCATGCTTACTTCTTCTCGACGGCCGACTCGACCACCATGTCCAGCACATACGCCTGCGACGGCGCATCGGCCGGCGGGTTCTTCACCTCGTAGCGCTTCACCCGCACGACGTTGCGCACGCCGTCTTCGTGGGTGTAGCCCTCGATGTTGCCGTAGAAGTTCTCGAACTTGCCCGGCTCGCCCTGCTTGAGGCCCTTGTGGTCATACTTCACCTTGCGGACCTGCAGGCACTGGTAGTCCGGGATCAGCGGGTGCGAGCACTTCTCGGTCCGGGCGGCCACTTCCAGGAACACGGTTTCGCCGGCGCCGCCATAGCGGGTTTCAGCGGTGGGTTCCGGAGCGAAGACCAGCGTGTCGCCCTGTGCGCTGGTCAGGGTCAGCGTGCCGGCGGCATCCTGCTCCGCCTTCAGTTCGCCCTGCAGGCGGCTGGATACGGCCTCGTCCAGCGCCATCAGCGACTTGTCCGCGCAGGCCATCATCGTCGAGGCCATCGCGCTGACACTCAGCTTTCCGTCGGCCAGGGTGTAACCGCCACTCATGCGGTTGCAGGTATTGCTGACCGACAGGCGGCCATCGACGAAGTCCAGGGTGACCGGCTTGTCCTCACGGGCGAACAGCGCGTCGATGCGCTTGCCGTCGGCGGCCGTGGCCTTCTGCAGCCGCCAGTGCTGGCTCTGCAGGCGCTGCGCGTCCAGGTGCGCCAGCGTCTGCTGGTCTGCCGCCTTGGTCGCCGCCGGGGCCACGTCGTCGCCGCCGGTTCCGGCCGGGGCCGGGGTCTGGCTGCAGGCGGCCAGCAGGGCCAGCGGGAGGAGCAGGGTGAGCTTGCGGTTCATGGTGATTCTCCTTGGGGAACCGAGGGGGAAACGGGGCGGGGCCGGCAACGGGGTTGCCGTTCCCCGCCGCTGTTCAGGTGCCGGACGGCAACCACAGCAGCAGTGCGGCACCCAGCGCGATGCGGTACAGGGCGAACGCGGTGAAGCGGTGCGATTTGATGTAGCCCAGCAGCCACTTCACTACGATGAAGCCGGTGATGACGGCGGCAACGAACGCCACGCCGACATCGGCCCAGTTCTCGCTGGCCAGTTGTCCCTTCTTGGCCAGCTCGAGGAACGCATAGGCGCTGGCGGCGAACATGGTGGGAATGCCGACCAGGAACACGAACTCGGCGGCGGCTGCGCGACGGCTCAGGCCCAGCAGCATGGCCAGGAAGATGGCCGACGCCGAGCGCGAGGTGCCGGGGAACACGCCGGCCACCACCTGTGCCAGACCGACACCGATCGCCACCGTCCAGGTGACCTGGTCGCGGTCGGGCAGGCGCGCGGTATACAGCTCCACCAGCAGCATCCAGATGCCGCCGATGATCAGCGCCCAGGCGATCGGGCTGACCGTTTCCGGAAGTTCCCAGCCGAGCAGGCGCACCGGCAGCCCGACCACGGCGGTGACCAGGAATGCCGCGCCCAGCTTGAACACGTAGTCGCGGTTCTCGCGCTGCCCCAGGCCGGTGGCCAGACTCCACAGGCGCTGGCGGAACACCAGCACCACGGCCAGGATCGCGCCGGCCTGGATGATGATGTTGAAGAAATCCGAACGTGCGCCCAGCCAATGCTGGGCGATCAGCAGGTGGCCGGTACTGGAGATCGGCAGGAATTCGGTCAAGCCTTCGAGGATGCCCAGCAGCAGGGCGGAGAGCAGGTCGGACATGGACAGTGCGGGCGCGTGCGGCGGAAGAAGGTCGAGAGGATAGACCATCCATGCCGCACCAAAGGGGTGCATCCGCGTGCCTGCGCACCCCTTTGGTGCAGGCTGTGCCGCACTGACGCAGTGCACATTGTGTGAAATCAAGGACTTGCAGGGCGCAAAAAGTTGGCACGGTCATTGCTGTACCTCAGCAGGCATTCATTCCCATCCGAGGTCGTACCGATGTCCGTGGAAAACGTTGAGAAGCTGATCAAGGACAACCAGATCGAGTTCGTCGATCTGCGCTTTGTCGACATGCGCGGTGTCGAACAGCATGTCACCTTCCCGGTCAGCATCGTCGAAGCGTCGCTGTTCGAAGAAGGCAAGATGTTCGATGGCAGCTCGATCGCCGGCTGGAAGGGCATCAACGAATCGGACATGGTCCTGCTGCCGGATCCGTCCAGCGCCTATGTCGATCCGTTCTACGCCGATCCCACTCTGGTGATCAGCTGCGACATCCTCGATCCGGCCACCATGCAGGCCTACGGCCGCTGCCCGCGCGGCATCGCCAAGCGTGCCGAGGCCTACCTGAAGTCCTCGGGCATCGCCGAATCGGCGTTCTTCGGCCCGGAGCCGGAATTCTTCATCTTCGACTCGGTCCGTTTCGCCAATGAAATGGGCAACACCTTCTTCAAGGTCGACTCGGAAGAAGCCGCCTGGAACAGCGGCGCGAAGTACGACGGCGCCAACAGCGGCTACCGCCCGGGCGTGAAGGGCGGCTACTTCCCGGTGCCGCCGACCGACACCCTGCACGACCTGCGTGCGGAAATGTGCAAGACGCTGGAACAGGTCGGCATCGAAGTGGAAGTGCAGCACCACGAGGTGGCCACCGCCGGCCAGTGCGAGATCGGCACCAAGTTCAGCACCCTGGTGCAGAAGGCCGATGAGCTGCTGCGCATGAAGTACGTCATCAAGAACGTCGCGCACCGCAACGGCAAGACCGTCACCTTCATGCCCAAGCCGATCGTCGGCGACAACGGCAGCGGCATGCACGTGCACCAGTCGCTGTCCAAGGGCGGCGCCAACCTGTTCTCCGGCGACGGTTACGGCGGCCTGAGCCAGCTGGCGCTGTGGTACATCGGCGGCATCTTCAAGCACGCCCGCGCCATCAATGCCTTCGCCAACTCGGGCACCAACAGCTACAAGCGCCTGGTGCCGGGCTTCGAAGCACCGGTGATGCTGGCCTATTCGGCGCGCAACCGTTCGGCGTCGTGCCGCATTCCGTGGGTCTCCAACCCGAAGGCACGCCGCATCGAAATGCGCTTCCCCGATCCGATCCAGTCCGGCTACCTGACCTTCACCGCGCTGATGATGGCCGGCCTGGACGGCATCAAGAACCAGATCGACCCGGGCGCACCGAGCGACAAGGACCTGTACGACCTGCCGCCGGAAGAAGAGAAGCTGATTCCGCAGGTCTGCTCCTCGCTGGACCAGGCGCTGGAAGCGCTGGACAAGGACCGTGAGTTCCTGAAGGCCGGCGGCGTGATGAGCGATGACTTCATCGACGGCTACATCGCGCTGAAGATGCAGGAAGTGACCAAGTTCCGCGCGGCGACCCACCCGCTGGAATACCAGCTGTACTACGCCAGTTGACCGGGCGGCGATGGCGGCGGGCTTCCCCCTCCCACCCGCCGCCATCGCCTCCGATCTTTGCGGCTGGGGAGCCGCAGGGTGGGCTCCGGCCCACCGTGGTAGAGCGGACCGTGGGTCCGTTGATCCAGGGGCAAGAGAGACCGGATACGCGACATGGGCCGCCCTCCCTCCCGCGTCGGTCGTGCAAGGAGAGAGGCACGACCGTCCCGGCCCCGTTCGTGTCCGGTGCAACAGCCACGGCCATCGATGTGATGGCCCGTGGTTGCCTGATGCCATCGCGCGTTGGCGCGCTGGCCCCATCCACCATCGGGACATGCGCATGAAACTGATCTCCGCCATCATCCGACCGTTCAAGCTCGACGAGGTCCGCGAGGCCCTCTCCGATGCTGGCGTGTCGGGCATCACCGTGACCGAAGTGAAAGGCTTCGGCCGCCAGAAGGGCCATACCGAGCTGTACCGCGGCGCAGAGTACGTCGTCGATTTCCTGCCCAAGATCAAGATCGAAACCGTGGTCACCGACGAGCGCGCCGATGCGGTGATCGAGGCGATCCAATCGTCGGCAGGTACCGGCAAGATCGGTGACGGCAAGATCTTCGTCACCGCCGTCGAACAGGTCATCCGCATCCGCACCGGCGAAATCGGTGCAGACGCGCTGTAACCCCCTTCCGGAGACTCCCCCAATGAAGATGCGCCTTCTTACCGGGTGGCAAGCCCGGTTCCATCTCGTGTGCCTGCTGATGCTGCTCAGCGCGCTGGCCGCGGGCGTCTGGCCGGGCAACGCCCACGCCCAGGCCCAGGTGACACCGTTGAGCAGTGAACCGGTAGCGGTCGAGCCGCTGCAGGCACCGGCCGCCGCCGCTCCCGCGGCTGCCGAGGCTGCGGCCCCGGCCTTCGATCACGGCGACGTCGCCTGGATGCTGACCTCCACCCTGCTGGTGCTGTTGATGGTGGTGCCGGGCCTGGCCCTGTTCTACGGCGGCCTGGTGCGTTCGAAGAACGTGCTGTCCGTGCTGAGCCAGATCCTGGTGGTGTTCTCGCTGGTGCTGCTGCTGTGGGTGTCCTACGGCTACAGCGCGGTGTTCAGCGCCGGCAATCCGTTCTTCGGTTCATTCACCGAGTTCGCGTTCCTGAAGGGCTTCACGCCCGACTCGGTGGGCAACACGCCGATCGCGGGCCTGCCGGATTATCTGTTCGTCGCCTTCCAGTCGACTTTCGCCGGCATCACCACCGCGCTGATCGTCGGTGCCTTCGCCGAGCGCATCAAGTTCCGTGCGGTGCTGCTGTTCTCGGCATTGTGGTTCACCTTCAGCTACATCCCGATGGCGCATATCGTCTGGGGCGGTGGCTACCTGGGTGAGCTGGGCGCGATCGACTTCGCTGGCGGTACCGTGGTGCACATCAACGCCGGCGTTGCCGGCCTGGTCGCCGCGTGGTTCGTCGGCAAGCGCCTCGGCTACGGCCAGACCGCGCTGAAGCCGCACAACGTACCGTTCACCTACATCGGCGCGATGCTGCTGTGGGTGGGCTGGTTCGGCTTCAACGCCGGCTCCGCCGCCGCGGCCGATACCGTGGCATCGCTGGCCTTCCTCAACACCGTGCTGGCCACCGCCGCCGCAGTGCTGGGCTGGACGCTGGTGGAAGCCATCGGCAAGGGCAAGCCGTCGGCGCTGGGTGCGGCCTCCGGCGCGGTGGCCGGCCTGGTCGGCATCACGCCCGCGTGCGGCACGGTCGGGCCGCTGGGTGCCATCGTCATTGGTTTCGTCGCCGGCACCGTCTGCGTGTGGGGCGTCACCGGTCTCAAGCGGCTGCTGAAGGTGGATGACACGGCCGACGTGTTCGGCGTGCACGGCGTCGGCGGCATCGTCGGCGCGATCCTCACCGGTGTGTTCAGTGCGCAGTCGCTGGGCGGCACCAAGGCCGATCTGGATATCGGCCACCAGGTGTGGGTGCAGGTGGTCAGCGTCGGCCTGACGGTGGTCTGGTCCGCCGTGGTGACCGCGGTCATCCTGCTGCTGGTGAAGGTGGTGGTCGGCCTGCGCGTGACCGAAGAGGCCGAACGTACCGGCCTGGACGTCACCTCGCACGGCGAATCCGCGTACGAGGCCTGATGCAGGGGCGGGCGGTCCGGAAGGGCCGCCCGCACGCTGTGCAGCCGGGCCATGCCCGGCTGCGTCCGTCAGGGCACCGGCCACGCGCCGCGTGCCCCTCCATGCACGATCCATCCCGATCGCGCACAATCAGGGGCATGCCCCCGATCCGCACGTCCCTGCTGCTCTCGGCCTGCCTGCTGCTGGCCGCCTGTGCGTCCGCTCCGCCGGAGCCGCGCAATCCGCTCGCGACCTGGGTGCCCTCGCCGAACCACAACGCGCGGGGTCCGGTCATCATCGTCATCCACCACACCGAACAGGATTCGGTGCAGCAGAGCCTGCGCACGCTGCGCACCGCCAACAGTGGCGGCCGGGTCAGCGCGCATTACCTGATCGGCGCCGATGGCCATCGCTACCAGCTGGTGAGCGATCAACGTCGTGCCTGGCATGCCGGCACGGGCCGATGGGGCACCATCACCGATCTCAACTCGGCGTCCATCGGCATCGAGCTGGACAACAACGGCCGCACACCCTTCAGCGCGGCGCAGATCGAATCGTTGATCGTGCTGCTGCGCGACCTCACCGCGCGCCTGGACATTCCCCCGCGGCAGGTCATCGGCCACGCCGACCTGGCGCCGACGCGCAAGCAGGATCCCAGCCGTTTCTTCCCGTGGCAGCAGCTGGCAGAGGCCGGCTTCGGCGTGTGGCCGCGTGCCAGCGATGGCCCCGCACCGGAAGGCTTCGATGCCTGGAATGCGCTGGCCCGCTTCGGTTACCCGCTGGAGGATAGGGACGCGGCGGTGGCCGCGTTCCACCGTCGATTCCGTGGCAGCGATGATCTGCCGAAGACGCTGGATGCGGAAGACGCGCGCATCCTGTACTCGCTGCTGCTGCAGACGCCGTGACCGCCAGCGCCGGGTCGGAATGCCGGTAGCGCCGGGCCGTGCCCGGCGAGCGCACAGCGCGGGATCCGCTTCCGCCGGCCATGGGCCCGCGCTTCACCTGCATGAGGTTGCCGGGCCAGCACCCGCCCCACTACATTGCGACCATGATCACTGTTAAGTCGTTGCCGCGCGCGCTGCTCCTCCTGCTCGGTGCAGCCCTGCTCGCCGCGTGTTCCACCACCGGCACCCGCCCAGGCACGCCTGCCGCTGCCACGCCCGCTGCGGCCACCTACGCCAGGGTTGAATGGAGTGCGCTGCCACCGGTCTCGGACAGCGACCTGCAGGCCGGCTTCGTCGCCTGGCGCAGCAGCTGCACCCGCCTGAAGAACGATGCGGTCTGGGCCAGACCCTGCGCCACAGCCGCTGCGGTTTCAGACAAGGACCCGGCCGCCATCCGCCAGTTCCTGCAGCGTGATCTGGACGTGTATGCGCTGCGTGCGGGTGGCCAGCAGGCCGAAGGCCTGATCACCGGCTACTACGAGCCGATCTACCCCGGCAGCCTCAGCCGCACGGACACGGCAACAGTGCCGGTCTATGGCACCCCCGATGATCTGATCGTGGTGCAGCTGGACAGCGTCTACCCCGAACTGAAGGGCAAGCGCCTGCGCGGCCGCCTGGACGGCAAGGTACTCAAGCCCTATGACGACGCAGGCACCATCGCCGGCAAGGGTGCCAAGGCGCCGGTACTGGCCTGGCTGACCGATCCGATGGACCTGCAGCTGCTGCAGATCCAGGGCTCGGGCCGGGTGCGCCTGGCCGATGGCACGCAGGTGCGGCTGGCCTACGCCGAGCAGAACGGCCATCCCTATCGCGCCATCGGCCGCTGGCTGGTGGAGCAGGGCGAGCTGCGCAAGGAAGACGTCACCATGGACGCCATCCGCACGTGGGCGAAGGCCAATCCCGCGCGTGTTCCGGAGCTGCTGCGCAGCAATCCCAGCTACGTGTTCTTCGTGCGCAGCGCGGACAGCCCGGAAGGCCCGCGCGGTTCGTTGAACGTACCGCTGACTGCCGGCTACAGCGTTGCCGTGGATCGCACCGTGGTACCGCTGGGCAGCCTGCTGTGGCTGTCGACCACCCGTCCGGACGGCACGCCGCTGGTACGCCCGGTGGCCGCGCAGGATACGGGTGGCGCCATTGCCGGCGAAGTCCGCGCCGATCTGTACTGGGGCACCGGTGATGCCGCCGGGAAGCTGGCCGGCGACATGAAGCAGCAGGGCAGCCTGTGGATGCTGTGGCCGAAGGGCGTGGCGCTGCCGGCCCGCTGACCGTAGACCGGGCCGCGGCGATGCCCGCGCGTGGATGCGGTTGTGGGCGTCGGGATTGGCGGACGAATGGTTAAACTTTAAGGACTTTATGTAGCAAAAAGTCCCGGAAAGGGGCGCAAAGTGGACCTGTCGAAACCCACTCACTTCGCAGGAGATTCCACCATGAACACCGTCACCCGCACCCTGGCCGCCACTGCCCTGGCTCTGTCCCTGCAGGCCGGCCTGTCCGCCCAGGCTGCGCAAGCGGCGCCCTCCACCGCCGTCACCGCCGTCGCCCGTACCGCCAGCACCCTCACCACCGCCGATGGCGTGCAGCTCTACTACAAGGACTGGGGTCCGAAGGATGGCCCGGTGGTCACCTTCAGCCACGGCTGGCCGCTGGACTCGGACAGCTGGGAATCGCAGATGATCTTCCTGGCCGACCATGGCTACCGCGTGATCGCGCATGACCGCCGCGGTCATGGACGCTCCAGCCAGCCGTGGGAAGGCAACGACATGGACCACTATGCCGATGACCTGGCCACGGTGATCAACACGCTGGATCTGCATGACGTGACGCTGGTGGGCTTCTCCACCGGGGGGGGCGAAGTGGCGCGCTACATCGGCCGCCATGGTACCGGCCGGGTGAAGAAGGCCGTGCTGATCAGCTCGGTGCCGCCGCTCATGCTCAAGACCGCCGACAACCCCGGCGGCGTACCGATCGAAGTGTTCGATGGCCTGCGCAAGGCGCAGCTGGAAAACCGCTCGCAGTTGTACCGCGACATTCCCTCCGGCCCGTTCTATGGTTTCAACCGCCCCGGCGCGAAGGTTTCGCAGGCCATGATCGACGCCTGGTGGGCGCAGGGCATGCTGGGCGGGCACAAGAACACCTACGATTCGATCGCCGCATTCTCGGCAACCGATTTCCGCCAGGACCTGAAGAAGTTCGACGTGCCGACGCTGGTGATCCACGGTGATGACGATCAGATCGTGCCGATCGACGTTGCCGGCCGCATGTCGGCCAAGCTGATCAAGGGCGCCCGCCTGATCGTCTACCCGGGTGCGCCGCATGGCCTGACCGAAACCCACAAGGACAAGGTCAACCAGGACCTGCTGGCCTTCCTGCAGCAGAAGTGAGTGCAGGGCCCCGGCGGTGAGCCGGGGCCTTCTGCCGTGATCGACGGGCGAATGGCAGGTCATCGCAGGGCCCCTGCGGTGCCCGCTGGGCGATAATGCCGCCCTCTGAACTCTCCGGCTGCCTCCACAGCCAGGACTCCGGCAATGAAGAACGCAAAGAAGTACTACAAGCACTGGGCCGAATCGGGCCTCGGCAAGGGCAACGTGCTGATGGAAGCACGGGGCGACAGGATCGTCCGCCAGGTGGAGATCTACGGCTCCAAGCTGGTATGGGCCGATGAAAACGGCCAGAGCGATGACCGTTTCATGCTGGCCGACCAGCCCGTCTCGTTCCTGGATTTCGATTCCGACGACGAGATCAGCGCGCGCGAATTTGAAATCGCGTGGAAGAAGGCCAGGGAAGCGACCGGGTATCCGTCTGCCTGACGCCCGGCAAACCGGCGTCCCCGATGGCTGCCAGAACTGAAATGTTATAAAGTTTCATTTTTGGCACTCCATCTCCTCCCCCATGAAGACCCCCACGCTGCTGGCCGCCCTGGCGGCGGCTCCCCTTGCCCCTGACGCATTGGCGCAGTCAGCCGACGCGGCGCTCACCCTGGGCAAGGTCGATGTCCACCAGCACCGGGAAGGCGCCCTCAGCGCGCACCAGGTACTCACCTCCGTTGACGTTCTGGGCGCAGACCAGATTGAAGACCGCACCGTGTCCCACAGCTGGGAACTGCTGGGGCAGATGCCCGGCATCCAGCTGACCGAAACACGCCAGGGTGCCGAGTCGGGCAAGGTCAGCTTCCGCGCTTTCAATGGCGAGGGTTACCTCAATGCCATCAAGACCCTGATCGATGGCATCCCGAGCAACGTCAACAGCGGCAACCAGCGCTTCATCGACATGCTGTTCCCGCTGGAAATCAGCTACATCGAGGTGGTGCGCGGGACCAACGATCCGCGTTATGGGCTGCACAACATCGGCGGCAACGTGAACTTCGGCACCCGCCAGGGCGGCAGTTACACCGATGCGCGGCTGGCCTATGGCAGCTACAACACGCGCGATGCGCAGCTGGCGGTGGGCCGCGAATCCAACGGCTTCGCGCAGAACTACTTCATCGGCACCCAGGCCAGCGACGGTTATCGCGAGCACGACACCTCCAGGAAGTACTCGCTGGGTGGCAAGTGGTTCTACGGTTCACTGGACGATGGCCTGCGCGTGGGCCTGACCGCGCGCGCCTATCACCACGAGGCGGACGAGCCCGGCTTCATGACGGCCGAGGAACTGCGCACGCACCGCCGTGGCAGCGACCTGCGCAACGCCCATGACGGCGACGACCGCGACATGCGCCAGTTCGCTGCGCATCTGGACCTGAAGCTGTCCGACGCGCTCGTTCTCGGCACCCGGCTGTACTACAACCGTTACCAGGACGATCGGCGCGTGACCTTCAGCGACCTGCCCACCGGCAACCTGCCGCGCCAGCGGCGGCTGTGGGACGAGCGCCAGGCCGGCCTGCTCACCACGCTTACCTGGCAGCCCGCAGCCACGCTGACGGTGGAGGGCGGGTTGAACTACGAGCAGCAGGACAACGGTTACATCCGCGAGCGGTATGCCTACGCCGAACCCACCGATTTCACCCGCCCGCCGGCCCGCGTGCAGAACGACGACCGCCACAGCTTCGACAACGTGGGCGCTTATCTGCAGGCCATCTATCAGCCAGCCGCCGCCTGGAAGATCGTGCCGGCCTATCGCGTGGACCGCTTCAATGGTCGTACGCGGTTGATGGATGGCACCCGCGGGCGGCTGCAGGACTACGGCACCATCGGCCAGCCCAAGCTGAGCGTCATCCACAGCCTGGGCGACACCACCCACGTCTACGCGAACTGGGGCCGCACGTTCCAGGTGCTGACCGGCGCCACCGCGCCGGCCTATCTCACGCCCGGGCAGACGCCGATGCGTCCTTCCACCAACACCGGCATGGAGCTGGGCCTGAAGTTCCAGCCCTTTGACGGCGCCCAGGCCCGCCTGGCGATATGGCAGCAGGATGCGGAGAACGAGGTGTCCAACATGCCGGCCACCGGCACCACCGTCACCCTGGGCAAGACCCGGCGCCGTGGCGTGGACGCGCAGTTGAGCCTGCAGGTGGGCGACGACTGGACGGTGTGGGCCTCGCATGCGTACCAGGAAGCGAAGATCACCCGCGACAACCGCGCCCCCGGCGTGTCCCTGCAGGGCCGCGAAGTGGCCGCCACCCCGCGCCACATCAGCAACCTGGGCGTGGACTACCAGGCCAGCCAGGCACTGCGGCTGGGCCTGCAGGCGCGCGCGCAGGGCGACTACTACCTGGAAGAGCGCAACGTGGCCGGCAGGTTCGGCGGCTTCGCCGTGCTCGACCTTACTGCCGCGTACCGGATCAATCCGCGCTGGAGCGTGGACCTGCAGCTGAAGAACGTCACCGGACGTGAGTACGCCTACGCGTGGTACGACAGCTTCTTCTGGGACAGTGCCCGGCCGATGTTCTCGCCCGCCCCCGGCCGCACCGTCTTCGTCGGCCTCAGCATGAAGCTGTAGCCCGGCGGGGCGCTCCGGGCTGCGGAAGGAACGCATCCGCCACGCTTTTGCACTACATTGGTGCAATGTCCGACCCCGCGCCGCCACCGTCCCTTGATGCCCTGGGTACCCCCTTGGCCTGGGCCGCTGCCGACGGTCGCATCACCGGCTGCAATCCGGCCTTCGGCCGCTGGCTGGGCGTCAGCGGCCGTCGCCTGCTGGGCCAGCCCCTGGCGGCGCTGGAGGTGCAGGGAGAGGCGCTGGCCCACTTCCTGGCCCGCGACGAGCGTGACAGCCTGCGCCTGCACCGGTTGGCACTGGCGGTACCGGGAGAGGCACCCCGCTTCGCCGAAGGCTGGATGAGCCGCCGTGATGATGGCGGCTGGCTGCTGGAGGCGCATCCGGTCGATGAGTTCCCCGGGCTTGACCCCACCCAGGCCTTGCCGAGCGCACTCAGCGCGGCGCTGAAGGGCCTGGCCCACGAACTGCGCAACCCGCTGGCTGGCCTGAAAGGCGCGGCGCAGCTGCTGGCGCGCCGTGCCGCACAGCGCGATGCCAGCGAGCGCGAACTGATCGAACTGATCGGTTCGGAGATCGAACGCCTCAACGGGTTGCTTGACCAGCTGCTGTCGCCGGCGCCGGCCGCACCGCATGCCGCCTTGAACATCCATGCAGCACTGGAGCGCGTGCTGCGCCTGGCCGAGAACGAAGCGGGCTGGGCGGTGCGCCTGCAACGCGACTACGACCCCAGCATTCCCGAGCTGGATGGCGACGCCGACCGCCTTACCCAGGCAGTGTGGAACCTGGTGCGCAATGCGATCCAGGCCGGCGCGGGCACCATCACCCTGCGCACGCGCGTGGAGCATGGTGCGCGGGTTGCCGAGCGGCTGCATACGCTGGCGCTGCGGCTGGAGATCGCCGACGACGGTCGTGGCGTACCCGAGGAGCTGGCCGAACACCTGTTCCTGCCCCTGGTCAGTGGGCGCGCCGAAGGCACCGGCCTGGGCCTGGCGTTGGCCCAGCAGGTCGCGCGCGAGCATCGCGGCACGCTGACCTACCGCTCGCGGCCCGGCCATACCGTATTCACCCTGCTGCTGCCGATCGGCAGCGGCACCGTTCCGGCCGAGGAGGCCCCGCGCGATGTCTGACGCGTCCCCTTCACCCCAGCGGATCTGGGTGGTCGACGATGACCGCGCCGTGCGCTTCGTGCTGTGCACCGCGCTGCGCGAGGCGGGCTACCGGGTCGATGATTTCGACAGCGCCGCCGCCGCCCTGCAGGCGCTGGCCGAGGGCTCTCCGCCGGCACTGCTGTTCACCGATGTGCGCATGCCCGGCGATGACGGCCTGGTGCTGCTCGACAAGCTCAAGGCTGCCTTGCCACAGCTGCCGGTGGTGGTGATGTCGGCTTACACCGATGTCGCCAGCACGGCGGGCGCCTTCCGCGGCGGCGCGCACGAATTCCTGTCCAAGCCGTTCGATCTGGATGATGCCGTAGCGCTGGCCCAGCGCGTGCTGCCGGCGGTCGCGCCGGCACTGGCCGCGCCGGTACCGGCCACGGAGGCCTCCGCCGACCCGTCGCCGCAGCTGGTTGGCGATACGCCGCCGATGCGCGCGCTGTTCCGCGCCATCGGCCGGCTCGCGCAGGCGCCGCTGGCGGTGCTCATCACCGGTGAAACCGGCACCGGCAAGGAGCTGGTGGCCAACGCGCTGCACCGCGAATCGCCGCGTGCGCAGGGCCCGTTCGTGGCATTGAACACCGCCGCCATTCCCGCCGAGCTGCTGGAGAGTGAACTGTTCGGCCATGAAGCCGGTGCATTCACCGGCGCACAGCGCCGGCACATCGGCCGCTTCGAGCAGGCCGACGGTGGCACCCTGTTCCTCGATGAAATCGGCGACATGCCCCTGCCGCTGCAGACGCGCCTGCTGCGCGTGCTGGCGCAGGGCGAGTTCTTCCGTGTCGGCGGTCGCGAACTGATCCGTGTCGATGTGCGCGTGATCGCAGCGACCCACCAGGACCTGGAAGGACGGGTGGCGCAGGGGCTGTTCCGCGCCGACCTGCTGCATCGCCTGGACGTGGTGCGCCTGCAGCTGCCGCCGCTGCGTGAGCGCCGCGAGGACATCGCGCAGCTGGCCACCACCTTCCTGGCGGCGGCCGCACGCCGGCTGGATACGCCGACCAAGCGCTTGACCGCCGCTGCACTGCAGGCGCTGCGCGAGCACGACTGGCCGGGCAATGTGCGCGAACTGGAGAACGTGTGCTGGCGGATGGCCGCACTGGCCGCCGCCGACACCATCGGCGTGGCCGACGTGGATACCGCGCTCAACCGGGCACGCACCCGGCGCAGCAGCACCGGCGGCACCGACCCGGGGCAGTGGGAGGCGCTGCTGTCGGAGTGGGCGCGGCGGCAACTGGCGGAGGGCGTGGAAGGGCTGCATGCGCAGGTGCGCGAGCGCGTCGATCACGCCCTGCTGGACGCTGCCCTGCAGATCACCCACGGTCGCCGCGCGGAAGCAGCGGCGCGGCTGGGCCTGGGCCGCAACACGCTGACCCGCAAGCTGGGCGCAGGCCGCCGCCGCGGCCCCCATTGAACGGTCCCTGCACGCGATCCTCGCATCCGCTTGCCGAACCGTTGATCCCTCATGGACGATGCCGTCCGTAGTGTCACCTGCAAGGAGTCTTCGATGCGCCTGTTACCTGCCCTTCTTCCGCTGTCCGCCGCCGCGCTGCTGTCCGCGTGTGGCAGTACGCCGAAGCCGCAGCCCACGCCACCGCCGCCGGTCGTGACCAGTACCGCACAGCAGGCCGAGGCGAATCTGGCCCCGGCGTCGGCCAGCATCGTCAGTGGCCGGCTGGTGCTGAAGGTCGAACCGGCAGGCGTACATATCACCGGCCTGGTCGGTGGCCTGCAGCCGATGCAGCAGGCAGGCTTCCATATCCACGAGCGTGGTGATTGCAGCGCTGTGGATGCCAGCAGTGCGGGCAATCACTTCAATCCCGGCGGCGTCGCGCACGGTCGCGCCGGTGCCGGAACGCATCACCTGGGCGACATCGACAACCTGCGTGCCGATGCCCAGGGCCGCGCCAACGTCGACATCCACCTCAAGGGCGTTACTCTGGGCGGAGGCGCCGCCACCGATATCGCAGGACGCGCATTGGTCGTGCATGCCAATGCCGATGACTATCGCAGCCAGCCTGCCGGCAATGCCGGCGTTCGCATCGCCTGCGGCGTGATCCGCGTGACGCGCTGATCGCCGCCGGCCATCTTCCAAGGAGAGCATCCATGCGTCTGATCCATACTTCGCTGTTCGCGGCCATCGCCGCCCTGGGCCTGGCGGCCTGCGGCAAGCCGGCCGACACCCCGCAGACCGAGACGCCGCCGGCCGCGCCGGCCGAGAGCGCAACCACCGAACCGGCGCCCGCTGCAGAACCGGCGTCCACCGCCGATGCCTCGGCCACGGCCGAGCTGGCACCCACCCAGGGCAACGAGACCAAGGGCAGCGTCACCTTCAAGTGGGTTGACGGCAAAGTGCACGTCACGGGCCAGATCAGTGGCCTGAAGCCCGGCAGCGAACACGGTTTCCACATCCACGAGAAGGGCGACTGCAGTGCGCCAGACGGCACCAGCGCCGGCGGTCATTTCAACCCGGGCAAGCAGGACCATGGCAGCGTGGCCAGTGATCCGCACCACGGTGGCGACATGCCCAACATCAAGGCCGACGACAAGGGCGTGGCCACCATCGATGGCCCGGTGTCGAGCAACGTGAACATCGGCAAGGGCGATGATTTCGACATCATCGGCCGTGGCCTGATCGTCCACGCCGATCCGGATGACTACACCAGCCAGCCGACCGGCAACGCCGGTGCGCGCCTGGCCTGCGCAGTGATCCAGAAGGCCCCGTAAGGCCGGGCCATGCCCGGCGGAATGCACCCGCCGAATCGGAACACGGTAGCGCCGGGCCATGCCCGGCGGAATGCATGCGCCGATCAGCGCGCCAGCAGCTCGCGCGCGTCCTGTCCCGCCTCGCAATGCACGAACAGCACCGGCACACCGTGTGCTTCCAGCACTGCCGCCATCTGCCGCTGGCGCATCAGGAACTGCTCGTAGATGCCCTGCAGGCGATCGCAGTCGCCACTGTCATGACTGTAGTGGGCGCACCAGCCGGCCGGATCGAACAACGCCATGCGCGCCTCGCCATGGCTGTAGCGCAGCAACGGCTCCGGTGCGGCCTCAAGCCATTCATCCTCGCCCGGCGCCATGATCGCGGTCTCGATCAACGGCCACAGCGCGGCCAGGCCCTGGTTGTCGTACTGCATCGACATCATCGCGGCCAGGTCGTTCACGGTGAAATAGCGCGCATGCTCGATGCGGGCACCGAAACTGTTCTGCGCCATCAGCGCGGTATCGGCATGGGCCATGCCATTGGCCAGCAGCACCTCTTCCAACGCATCGGCCACCGCACGGGTGGTCGCCACATCACTGCCGGTCAGCAGGAACGGCAGCACACGCAGGCCGCCACCCACCAGCGTCGAATCGGCCTGGAACGGCAGCGGCACATCGCCATTGGCATCGGTACCGAAGGCCAGCAGCCGCGGGCCCTGGTTGCGGCCCGGCGCGCGCATCTGCAGTTCTTCCAGACGGCGATGGATCGGCCAGCCCGGGCGCAGCACTTCGGCCGGGTCGAAATGGGCGGCGGCCAGGACCAGGTCCAGCTCGGCCACGGCCGGTACCAGCTTGGACAGGTCGCGGCCGACGCGCTCGGCCAGTTCACCGGCCTGGTCTGCGCTGAGTACCGCCTGGCGGGGGATCTCGCCGCCGGCCAGTTCCAGGGCCAGCACGCCAAGGGCATTCATCGCGGGGTCGGGTTTGCTCATGGTTCCACGGTTGGCCCATCACAGGGCGGCAGCTACACTTGGCCCCATTATGCCTGCTCTGTCGTGCAGGCCATGTTGCAGACACCCTCATCCATGCCAGGTATCTCCATGCCCAACGCTCGTCCCGTCGCCATTCTCGGTGGCGTCCGCATTCCGTTCTGCCGCCAGAACACCGCGTATTCGGATGTCGGCAACCTCGGCATGTCGGTACGCACGCTGGGCGCGCTGGTCGAACGCTTCGGCCTGCACGGCCAGCAGCTGGGTGAAGTGGCGATGGGTGCGGTGATCAAGCACTCCAGCGACTGGAACCTGGGCCGCGAAGCCACGCTGTCCTCCGGACTGTCGCCGCTCACCCCGGGCATCACCCTGCAGCGTGCCTGCGGCACGTCGCTGGACAGCATCATCACCGTCGCCAACAAGATTGCCCTGGGCCAGATCGAATCGGGCATCGGCGGCGGGTCGGACACCACTTCCGACGTGCCGATCGTGTACGGCAAGAAGCTGCGTGCACGCCTGCTGGCCGCCAACCGCGCCAAGAGCACCGGCGACAAGATCCGCGCGCTGACCTCCGGCTTCAAGTTCTCCGAGCTCAAGCCCGAGTTCCCGGGCGTGGCCGAACCGCGCACCGGCAAGAGCATGGGCGATCATTGCGAGGACATGGCCAAGGAATGGAACATCTCGCGCGACTCGCAGGACGAGTGGGCGGTGTCCTCGCACAAGAAGCTGGCCGCCGCCTATGAGCGTGGCTTCTTCAACGACCTGATCGCGCCGTTCCGCGGCGTGGAGCGCGACAACATCCTGCGCCCGGATACCTCGCTGGAAAAGCTGGCCACGCTGAAGCCTGCGTTCGACAAGGTGTCCGGCCGCGGCACCCTGACCGCCGCCAACTCCACGCCGCTCACCGATGGTGCCGCGGCGGTGCTGCTGGCCAGCGAGGAATGGGCCCGCGCCCACGGGCACGAGCCGCAGGCCTACCTGCGCGATGCGCATGTCTCGGCGGTCGATTTCGTGCACGGCGAAGGGCTGCTGATGGCACCGACCGTGGCCGTGCCCGAGATGCTCAAGCGCAACGGCCTGACCCTGCAGGACTTCGACATCTACGAAATCCACGAAGCGTTTGCCGCACAGGTGCTGTGCACCCTGCGCGCGTGGGAGAGCGAGGATTACTGCCGCAACCGGCTGGGCCTGGAGGCACCACTGGGCCGCATCGATCCGGACAAGATCAATCTGCTGGGCTCGTCGCTGGCTACCGGTCACCCGTTTGCCGCTACCGGTGCGCGTGTGATCGCCACGGCCGCAAAGCAGCTGGCCGAACGCGGCGGCGGCCGCGCGCTGGTGTCGATCTGCACGGCAGGCGGCATGGGCGTGGTGGCGATCGTCGAGCGCTGATCGCTGATCGCTGCAGAAGGCTGTACATGGAAAGGCCGCCCGGATGGGCGGCTTTTTCGTTGCGGACCCGGTGGGGTGCCGACCCTTCGCCGGCACTGCACCGGTCAGGGAAGACGGGGGTTGCCGAACTCGTCGCGCTCTTCGTTGGCGTTGTACACCGGGGGTTGCGGCACCGTCGGCAGATCTTCCACGGTGGCGCGCGGCGGCACTTCATCGGCACCGGCCCCTGCCGTGCGCACCAGCGCCACACTGTCCTCGCCGCGCTGCAGGCGCAGCGCGTTGGCCAGGCACTGTGCAGCCAGGGCATGTTCACCCCGCTGGGCGAACAGCTCACCCAGCGCTTCCCAGGCCGGGGCACCGGCGCCGCTGGCGATCGCTTCGTGCAGGAACGTATCGGCAGCGTCCCATTGCTGCTGGGCCAGGGCGACGCGGCCCTGTGCCAGGCGCAGCGCCGCCGAATCGTCATGCACGTTGCGCCAGCGCTGCAGGTTGGCCTGGCGGGTGGCGAGGCGTTCGGCGGGCAGGCGGCCATACAGGGCCACCAGTTCGTCGTCCCAACGCTGGTCCAGGGCGTGCTCCAGCGCCAGCAGCGCCGGCTCGTCCCAGTTCAGCGCCACCGCGCGGCTGGCATAGGCGCCCACCACGTCGGGGGTCGGCCGCAGCGCTTTCGGCGTGGCTTCCCACTGCGCGGCCAACGCATTGACGTCGGCCGCTTCCAGCAGCGCCTGCGCGGCCAGGCGCGCTTCCAGTTCGCTGTTGGATTCGGCCGGCAGCACCTTGCTCTGACGCAGGGCGCCCAGCTGTCCATACGCTTCGTGCGCACGACCGGCGCGGGCCAGTGCCTCGGTGCGCAGCCACAGGCCACGCGGCGGAAGCGGCTGGATCGCGGCCACGTCCAGCACGTTGATCGCGTCCACCGGCAGGTCGCGCGCCAGCAGCTGCTCGGCGCGCAGCAGCGCCTGCAGGGTGGCATCGGATTCACCCAGCCGCTGCAGCAGCGCCTCACCTGCGCTGGCGTCAGCACGTGCCTGTGCACTGCGCACGGCATTGGCCAGCGCCACCGCGCTCACTTCCGGATCCTTGGCGGCGCCGTCGAGCAGCTTTTCCGCACGCTGCCACTGCCCGTGCTCGTAAGCCTGCAGGCCATCGATCAGGCGCACCCGGCCCTGCTTGCGGCGGTAGCGGCCCCACGCACGGAACGGTGCGGCGATCAGGCTCCACAGCAGCCACAGCACCAGCACTGCAATCACCGTCAGCAGCGCCACCTTCGGCAGGTTGCTGTGATAGTCGTAGCCGCCATAGCGCAGAATCACTTCGCCGTAGCGGTTGAGATCGTCGGTGCCGAGCCATTGCGCGGCGACCACACCAATGGCCACGGCCAGCAACAGCACGACCAGGGATTGCAGGGGTTTCATTCGGGTAGCCTCCGGTCGGTCTGGGTGCGCAGCTGTTGCAGGGTGCTGCCTAGGACGGTGTTGCTGGTCTGCAGGGGAAGCTCGCGCAAGGCCTGCAGTTCAGCACGCTGCGCGCGCAGGGCCGGTGAATCCGGCCAGCGCCGCTGTGCCCACTGCTCCACGCGCGACAGCGCGGCGTCACGGCCGGCACGGTCGCCGCGCTCGATCGCCGCCCGGGCCAGGGTCAGTTCCAGTTGCAGTGCATCGTCGGCGTTGCGCCGTTCGGCGGCGGTCAGCGGACCGTTCTGGCGGCTCGGGCTGATATCGACGAAGGGCGCCAAAGCGGCCTGCCACCACGGTCGCGTCTGGTCGCCGGCCGGCGTACTGGCCACCTGGGTCGGCAGCCCCCGCAGGGCGCCGGCCAACGCATCCAGTCGCTGCAGCGCCTGAACGCGGGGTCCGGCACCCAACGCATCGAGGGCATCGCGCTCCTGTACCAGCGCCTGGCGCAGGTTCAGGCCCTCGCTGTCGGGCAGCGCGGCCAGCGCGGTCGCGGCCTGTGCATAAAGACGGCGGGCACCTTCGACATCGTCGGCGTAGTTCAAGCGCTGTGCGGCCTGGGTCAGCAGCAGTTCGGCCTCGTCGCGCTGCACGGCCTGCCGGCCCTGGTTGGCGCTGTCGGCGAGCTTGGCGAGGTTTTCCTCCAGCAGCGCGCTGCGCTGCGACAGGCCCAGCATCTCGTCGCGCAGCACACGGTTGGTTGCGGCCGCGTCCTGCAGGCGTTGGCTGGTTGCGCGCTGGTCGCGACGCAGCGCATCCAGCGTGGCCTCCAGGCCCTGCAACTGCACCGCCATCGTCCGCGACTGTGCTTCCTGCTCATGCTGTTGCTGCTGCCAGAAACGCCAACCGGCATAGCTCCCTGCACCGAGCACGGCCACCACCGCCAGCGGCAGCAGCAGCCAGCGCAGGGAGCGGCGGGGTGGGGAAACGGGGGCGGTGTCGTTCATCAGGCTTCCTTGTCGGCGGCGTCGCCGGAAGGGTTCCGGCAGGCAGCGTCAGGCACAGCATCCCTGTTGCCGACGACAGCGGCAAGCGTGACCCACGTCCCTGTTCAGGTCGCTGCCGGCCCGGTGAGCGTGGTGTGTGCAGCGGCGATCAACTGCGGGGTGGTCGGCCCCGCGCTGCGTACCACCCGCAGGCCCAGCGCCTGCGCCTGCACGCCCAGCCGTTCGCTGGCGACCAGCGCGGTGGCATGGGCCTGCAGCCGCTGCTGCCACTGCGGCGACAGCTGCTCCCACACACGTTGCAGGGCTTCACCGCTGCTGACCGCCATCAGCCAGGGCGCAGAACACTCTCCCAGCCGTGACAGGGCGCGAGGCGACAGGCGCAGTGGTTGGCGCCGATAGACATCGGCACGTTCGATGCTGGCACCCGCCGCCTGCAGCCGGGCGGCAATCAGGCCCCGGCCACCGGGCGCGGTGACCAGCCCGATCCGCAGGCCCTGTACCGCCGCCAGTACAGGCAGGGCCAGCAACCCCTCGCTGTCCATCCGCTGCGGCGCGTGTACCTCGCTGATGCCGTGCGCCTGCAACGCGCGTGTGGTGCCCTCGCCAACCGTCAGCCACGGGCTGTGCTGCGCCGGGCGCAGCGGCAGCAGCGCGGCAGCCGCCGTGACGGCTGCGGGGCTGGTGAACACCACCCGATCGCAGTTCAGCGCGCGTTGCAGCTGGCCCACCACGGCAGGGCCCTGCAAGCGTTGCAGCCGCCACGGCGACAGCGCCACCAGCTGCCCGCCGAGCCCCGCAACGGCGCGGCGCAGCGCCGCATGCTGGCCCTGCGGACGCAGCGAGATCAGCGTCCAGCCCGCGCCGCGGCACGCGCTGCCAGTGGGTATCGTATGGTCATCCATTGCCTGCATTATGCGGGCCCGCCGTTGTCGTGGTTGCTGCTCCGATGTCCGTTGATGCCCTGAGCTCCTCGTTGGCCTCCCTGCAGGAGGTGCTGGACTGCATGCCTGCGGTCCGTGCCATGCAGATCCGCCTGGACGGCTATGCCGATGGCGTGCTGCGCATCACCGCGCCGCTGACGGCGAACGTCAACGACAAGGGCAACGCCTTCGGCGGCAGCCTGGCCTCGGTGCTGACCCTGTCCGGCTGGGCGCTGGTCAGCCTGCGCCTGCGCCTGGCCGGCCACGACGCCGAGGTCTACGTGGCCGACAGCAACCTGCGCTACCTGGCACCGGTCTACGAAGACCTGCACGCGCAGGCCGAGGCGGCCGAAAGCGGTGCCTGGGACACCTTCCTGGCCACCTTCCGCCAGCGTCGCAAGGCCCGCATCAGCATCATCGCTACCCAGCCGGCCGCCGACGGCCGGGCCGCTGCCGAGTTCAGCGGTCGCTTCGTTGCCTTCGCCAAAGGGTAGGATGGCAGGCTGACGCCCTGCGGAAACCCCTGATGCGCCGCCTCATCCAGATCCTGTTGTGTTCCCTGCTGCTGGTCAGCGCCATGGCCGGTGCCGACGAGCTGAGCCGCAAGCAGCGCAAGATGCTGGAAGAGACCCAGATCGCCTACGGGGCGACGATCCGCTGGGGCAGCATGGACGACGCCATCGGCTACCTGGATCCGGTGCTGCGCAAGGAAAAGCCGCCCACCGAGTTCGAGCTCAACCGTTACGCACAGCTGCGGGTGTCCTCCTACCGCGAGCGCAGCAGCGCCTCGCTTCCTGATGGCCAGGTCGAGCGCCGGGTGGAAATCGGCGTCATCAACCAGAACACCCAGGCCGAGCGCACCGTGGTGGTGACCGAGCGCTGGCGCTGGGATGCCGAGGCCAAGCGCTGGTGGCAGGCCGGCGGCCTGCCGGATCTGTGGCAGGGGCAGTGACGGGCCGCGTCCGGCTTGTGCGACAATCGGCGCCCGCTTATCGACCCGTGACCTGAGTGAATTACGAAGAGTTGCTGGCCTTTGCAGGCCGAAACCCGATGCTGTCCGCGGCCCTGGTCGGCCTGACCGTGGCCCTCATCGTCACCGAAATCCGCCGCCTGTTCCGGGGCTTCAAGGGCATCAAGCCCGCCGAACTGACCCAGCTGATGAATGCGGGCGGCACGGTGGTGGTGGACCTGTCCGCCAGCGGTGACTTCGAAAAGGGCCACATCGCCGGCAGCCGAAATGCGCAGGCCAGCGCGTTCGGCCCGGAGCACAAGCTCGTGGCCAGCGCCAAGCAGGCGCCGGTGGTTCTGGTGTGCCGCAACGGCAACGCATCGGAAACCGCCGCCAAGGCGCTGAAGAAGGCCGGTTTCGAAAAGGTCTTCGTGCTCGAGGGCGGCATTCCCGCCTGGCAGCAGGCCGAACTGCCGCTGGTCAAGGGCCGCAACTGATTGCCGCAGGTGGCGGATCCGGCCTTGTATGGGCCTGATGCCGCCCCCATCGCAGTAATTCGACCCTAGTTTTCATTGCATTCACCTGGAGTTACTGGAAATGTCCGAAGAGATCACCAACGGCGCCGCTGCGCCGGTCGATGCCGCTACCGGCCCCGCTTTCACCGTCGAGAAGATCTACGTCAAGGACGTCTCCTTCGAGTCGCCGAACGCACCGACCATCTTCAATGACCAGGTGCAGCCGGAGCTGCAGCTGAATCTGAACCAGCAGGTGCAGCGCCTGGGTGAGAACGCGTTCGAAGTCGTGCTGGCCGTCACCCTGACCTGCCAGGCCGGTGAGCGCACCGCCTACGTGGCCGAAGTGAAGCAGGCCGGCGTGTTCGGCCTGGTCGGCCTGGACCCGCAGTCGATCGACGTGCTGCTCGGCACCCAGTGCCCGAACATCCTGTTCCCGTACGTGCGCCAGCTGGTCAGCGATCTGATCCAGGCCGGCGGCTTCCCGCCGTTCTTCCTGCAGCCGATCAACTTCGAAGGCCTGTACGCAGAAACCCTGCGCCAGCGCCAGGAGCAGGGCGACGCACCGTCGCTGGCTGACTCCGAGCCGGCCGGCAACGCCTGAATCCGTCGCGACGTCACGGATGAGCACTACCGCTGACAAGATCGCCGTGCTGGGCGCCGGTTCCTGGGGAACCGCGCTGGCCAGCCTGCTCGCCCGGCACGGTCATCCGACCGTGCTGTGGGGGCGTGATGCCGCCGTGGTCGAGGCCATCGACCAGCGCCACGAGAATCCGCGCTACCTGCCGGGCATCCCGCTGCCGGACAGCCTGCATGCCACCACCGACCTGGCGTCGGCGGTGCACGGTGCCGCCTGGATCCTGGTGGTGACCCCGTCGCACGCGTTCAACGAGACCGTGCGCGCGCTGGCGCCGCTGCGTCCGGCCGGTGCCGGCGTGGCCTGGGCGACCAAGGGTTTCGAGCCCGGCTCCGGCCGTTTCCTGCATGAAGTCGCGCGCGAGATCCTCGGCGAGGACGTGCCGCTGGCCGTCGTCACCGGGCCGTCGTTCGCCAAGGAAGTCACCCAGGGCCTGCCCACCGCGATCACCGTGCACGGCGACGTGCCGGCGTTCGCGCAGACCGTGGCCGAAGCGATGCATGGCCCGGCGTTCCGTGCCTACACCGGCGACGACATGGTCGGTGCCGAGCTGGGGGGCGCGATGAAGAACGTGCTGGCCGTGGCCACCGGCGTTGCCGATGGCATGCAGCTGGGCCTCAACGCCCGTGCCGGCCTGATCACCCGCGGCCTCAACGAGATGCTGCGGCTGGCCGCGGCAATCGGTGCCAAGCCGGAAACCCTGATGGGTCTGGCGGGCCTGGGCGATCTGGTGCTGACCTGCACCGGCGACCTGTCGCGCAACCGCCGCCTGGGCCTGGCCCTGGGCCGCGGGCAGACGCTGCAGGATGCCGTGCGCGAGATCGGGCAGGTGGTTGAATCGGTGCAGACGGCCGATGAGGTGATGCGTCAGGCACGCCGACACGGCATCGACCTGCCGATCTCCGATGGCGTACGCGCCGTACTGCACGGCGAGCAGACCCCGGCAGAGGGCCTGCGCGCATTGCTGGCGCGCGAACAGAAGCCGGAGTATCCGGACACGCTGTTCAAGTAACCGAAAACCCCGGCCAAGCGCCGGGGTTTTTTCATCAGGGAGTACCCCATGCGGGTGCCGGACCGGACACAGGCTTTGGTGGGTGCCAAGCTTGCTTGGCATCACGCGTGCAGCATATCCACGCATGGCGTGGATCCACTGCAACGCCCGATCACCGCGCCCGTGGCGGCGCGTTGCCGTTGTCCATGTCCGAGAAGATCAGCCAGGGTCCATCGCCCGCGCGCGTCAGCGTCAGCGTGAACTTTCCGGTATCGCTGACGTTGCCGCCAAACGTGTAGGCACCAATGATGTAGGCCGTGCTCCTGTCCACCGCGTACGCCAGCGCACGCAGGCGCAGCGGGCTTCCACCCTGTCCGGCGTAGGCGGCCGCGATCGCGTCGCGCCCGCGCACCGGCGGCTGGTGGCTCTGCAGGATGAATCCGTCTTCGGCGAACAGCGCCGCCAGTGCCTTGCCATCGCCCGCGCTCCACGCCCGCTCGTAGTCGCGCAGCACGCGATCCAGTGCCGCAGGCAGTGCCACGTCGGGCAGGCGTTCAGCGGGCGGCGGTGCGCTGCTGGCGTGCTGCGCGAGGGCAGGACCGGCCAGCAGCACGGTGGCAAGAAGGATCGCGGCATGGAAGGGTCGGCGCATGCGAAGAGTCCCGGGCGGTGGCAGAAGCCTGGCCGCAAGAATAACCACACGGGCCGGCCCCGGATCACGCGGCCGAGGGTGCGCGAAACCTCCCTGTCAGCCCGGACGCAGCAAGGTGCCGGCCTGCACTGACAGTGACAGGCAGGCCATCACCAGTCCTTCCATCACGCGATCGCCCACGTACTGCTCCTCCGGCCCGTTCTGCCGGACACGCTCTGCGGCCAGCAGCATCTCCAGCGCCACCCGCAGGCCGGCGTGCGCGCAGTCGGCATCGGCCAGCGCCAGCTGACGGCCAGGCAGCGGATGGCGTTCCGGCCAGGGCAGGCCATCGGCGGCTGCGCCGCTGCCGATCCGTTTCAGCGTGGCGATGAAGGTGTTGGGGTCGGACGGGGACTGTTGGGGGGTCGCATCGGCGTCGTTGGCCGGCGCGCTGTCGGAATGCGGAGGGGGAAACTCGGGTGTGGTCATTGATGAGGCTCCGTGCAGGACAGACGGTAGCCGCCACGGATAAAGGTGGCGGGCGGAGACGTGGCTCGAAAACCGGGAGGTTGCTAGGCCGGCAGGCACAAGGCCTCCACGCTCCGCCCGCCATGGCCGGCGGACGCGTTGCCAGCCGGCACCACACGAGGTGACACCGGCTGGCAACCGTAATCAAGCAACTCCACGGGTTTTCGATGCCCGGCCACCTTTTTGGGTGGCACTGCATCTGTACCTGTGTCACTGCGCAACGCCAATGAGCCGAGTTGTATTCAACCCACGATGCTCGACGCTTTCAGCATCCTCGCACACGGTTAAGTAGTCGCAGACGTTGATGGCGCAAGGGCCTCACGCATTCGGGGAATTTGCGACACGAGTCGTGGTTGAGTGCTTCGGGGTGCCGCGAAACTTGGACGATTGCGACAGCGCGGGCCAGAAGCAGGCATCGGCCCTCTACGACCGCCCGCGGTCACCCGCACCCTGCCTCTCGTACCAGCCTTCAGTACGGTTCACGATACGAACGACCGACAACATCACCGGCACCTCGATCAGCACACCGACAACGGTGGCCAGTGCGGCGCCCGAATGCACCCCGAAGAGCCCGACGGCGGTTGCGACCGCCAGCTCGAAGAAGTTGCTCGCGCCGATCAGCGCCGACGGCCCGGCCACGCAATGGGCGACGCCCAGACGACGGTTGAGCAGATAGGCCAGGCCCGAAGTGAAATAGACCTGGATCAGGATGGGCACGGCGATCAGCGCGATGACCAGCGGCTGCTCGACGATCTGCTGACCTTGAAAGCCGAACAGCAGCACCAGTGTCAGTAGAAGGGCCGACAGCGAAACCGGGCCGAGTCGGGTCAGCGCCAGCTGCAGACCGGCCTCGCCGCTGCGCGAAAGCATCCAGCGGCGCAGCAGGGTGGCAACACCGGCAGGTGCAACGATGTACAAACCCACTGACAGCAGCAGGGTGTCCCACGGAACAGTGATCGCGGACATGCCGAGCAGCAACGCGACCACCGGCGCATAGGCCACCACCATGATCGCGTCGTTCAGCGCGACCTGGCTCAACGTGAAGTTCGCATCGCCGCGGCACAGGTTGCTCCACACGAACACCATCGCGGTGCAGGGCGCGGCTGCCAGCAGGATCAGGCCGGCGATATAGCTGTCGATCTGGCCGGCTGGCAGCCATTCCGCGAAGAGGTGACGCAGGAATACCCAGCCCAGCAGTGCCATCGAAAAGGGCTTGACCGCCCAGTTGATGAACAACGTTACGCCGATGCCTTTCCAGTGCTGCTGCAACTGGCGCATTGCGCCGTAGTCGACCTTCAGCAGCATCGGGATGATCATCAGCCAGATCAGTGCCGTGACCGGCAGGTTGACCTTGGCCACTTCGGCGGACGCCAGTGCCGCAAAGGCGCCGGGCAGGAGGTGTCCCAGCAGGGTACCGGCCGCGATGCACAGCGCGACCCACAGGGTGAGGTAGCGCTCGAACAGGCGCATGCGCGCGGGCGCCGTCACGGTGTGCTGTCGGTCGGCTGCAACCGGCCGATCTGATCCAGAGCGTTCTGCATTGCCTCGCGGTCGGACCACAACGATCCGGGCAGATCGATCAACGCACGCAGCCGCGATTTCACGATGGCATGCGCGCGTGCAAACGCGGCTGCTTTCTCGGCATCGCTGCCTGCAACTGCGGCCGGATCCGGCTGGCCCCAGTGGCTGCGAATGAAGTCGCCAAACACCACCGGGCAGGCGTCTGCCGCAGCCGAATCGCACACGGTGATCACCAGGTCCATGGGCGCAGCATCCACGAACTCATCCCACGATTTGCTGCGCAGCCCATCGATGGTGATTCCTTCGGCCTGCAGCTGTGCGAGCGCGAATGGGTTGACCTGGCCGGTGGGGTGGCTGCCTGCGCTGAATGCATTGAAACGTTCAGCGCCCCAGGCTCGCAGCGTGGCCTCGGCAAGGACGCTGCGCGCGCTGTTGCCGGTACAGAGGAACAGGACGTTGCGTGTCATGGTGCAGTCGTTGTGATGGCAGGAGGTTGGATCGGGCTTCAGCACTTGCATGCGGGCGCAGTGGGCCCGCACTCCTCGCTCGGCGAACCCGCGCAGCAGTTGTGCGTGAGGTACTCGATCAAGCCGGTCATGGCGGCGAAGTTGGCGCGGTAACAGACATTGCGGCCCTGGCTCTCGTTCTCCACCAGGCCGGCCTGTACCAGCTCCTTCAGGTGGAAGCTGAGTGTGGCCGGTGGCACCTGCAGGGCCGCCGCGATGTCACCGGCCACGCGCCCCGCTGGACCGGCTTCCACCAGCAGGCGGAAGGCCGCCAGGCGGGTGGCGTGGCCCAACGCGGTGAGCGCGACGATTGCATTTGACGTTTCCATATTTCTAGAATAGTCGAATGAATAAGACGATCGCAAGTACCCAGCTGCCGAATCTGAGGGAAGCCTCGCTGCCCCAGCCCGACCCCAGCCTGCTCGCCGCGGGGAATCTGGGACCGCCCCGCATCCTGCTGCTCTACGGTTCGCTGAGGCCGCAGTCGTTCAGCCGCAAGCTGGCCCTGGAAGCCGAGCGGCTCCTGCAGCATCTGGGTTGCGAAACCCGGGTGTTCGATCCGCATGCGCTTCCGATGGTGGACAGCGTGGACAGGAGCCATCCCGCAGTGCAGCGGCTGCGCGCGTGGTCGCAGTGGTCTGAGGGGCAGGTGTGGGTCAGCCCGGAACGGCACGGTACCGTCACCGGCGTGTTCAAGAACCAGATCGACTGGTTGCCGCTGGAGGACGGCAGCGTGCGGCCCACGCAGGGCAGAACGTTGGCCGTGATGCAGGTGAGTGGCGGCTCCCAATCGTTCAACACCGTCAACACCCTGAGGGTGTTGGGGCGCTGGATGCGCATGCTGACCATCCCCAATCAGTCTTCGGTGGCCAAGGCCTGGCAGGAGTTCGATGAGGACGGACGAATGAAGCCCTCGCCATACTACGACCGGGTGGTGGATGTCATGGAGGAACTGGTGAAGTTCACCCTGTTGACGCGGGGCCGGGCGGACTACCTGGTGGATCGCTACAGCGAGCGCAAGGGTGACGCTGCAGCGGCAGCGCTGGCGCAGGCCGCAGGGGCGACGACCGCAGCCGGCACCGGGTGACGGCACTGCGCGACGCCTCCCGGGTGCACCCGCCTCAGCTGGCAGCCCCCATCCGGCTGTGCCCCTCAAGGCGTGCCGCCGACAGATACCGGCAGTAGCGGCCGATGAAGATGCCGGTGAAACCACCGGACAGCAGCAGGTAGGCAGCGCTGAAACCTGAGTTCGCGCTCAGCGCGGGCGACACTGCGAGCGCCGTTTCGAAGCCATACTTCACCAGGAACGTGATGAGCAGCAGCGGCAGCAGGCTGTAATCCGCGCTGCGCCACAGCCGTCCCGTCGCACTGTTCATGGCCACACGCGCCCGGCGCAGCAACAGCCAACCCAGGCCCGTTCCTGCGCCGACGCCGACCAGCCACTCGCCCCAGGCCGACCACGATGCGCCGTAGCGGTGGCTGATGGACCACACCCCCCATGCCGCGAACACCGCCGGCACGATCGCCAGCGTAGGCAACGAGGTTTCGCCGGGCTTCATGGCCGCGATGCCCCGGGTGATGAGAAACACCATCAGCACCCAGACCCAGATCGGAGTATGCGAAAGGAGTTGCTGGAACAGGCTCATGACAGGTCCCCTTGGGTGAGTGCCGGCGCAGTGGCGCCGGGCGGTGACGCGTACTATTCGCGCCGGAGCCTTCCCGAACCAGTGACAGGTGTCAGCCGCCTGAAGGGACATGACGGGTAGGTGACCCTGGCATGCAGCAGCATGCTGCTGTCGACCAGCCCCGGAGTTCCCTGAACAGCAACTTCATTCATGTACCGGTCAGTTCAATATTCAGGGCTGATTTCGCCAACAAACGGATAATTCACACCTGTCGACCGCCTCTCCTCTCTCCCCCTCCCGGGAGGCGGTCGACGAAACCAAAATAATTAAAGGTGTGTCCCGATGAACAAGAATTCGCTGCTTGCCCTGGGTCTGCTGGCTGCCCTGCCGTTCGCTGCATCGGCTGCCGATGGCCTGTCGTACAACTACGTTGAAGGCGGCTACGTGAACACCGATGCCAAGGGCGGCGACGCCGATGGCTGGGGCGTGAAGGGCTCGGTGGCCGTCCACCCGAACTTCCACATCTTCGGCGACTACAGCGCGCAGGAAACCGACCGCTTCAAGAATGACGTCGACCAGTGGCGCCTGGGTGTCGGCTACAACTACGGCATCGCACCGAACACCGACCTGGTGGCCCGCGTGGCCTATCAGAAGTACGACGAGAAGCGCGGCCTGGACTTCAATGGCTACTCCACTGAAGTGGGCGTGCGCACCGCGTTCAACCCGTACCTGGAAGGCTACGCGCTGGCCGGCTACGAAGATTTCAGCAAGAAGCACGGCTACAACCCGGACGGCGAGTTCTACGGCCGCGTCGGTGCCACCGCCAAGTTCAACCAGAACTGGGGCCTGAGTGGCGAAGTGAAGCTGGCCAAGGCAGGCGACCGCGAGTGGTTCGTCGGCCCGCGCTTCACCTGGTAAGAAACGCTCTGTCGTTAGTGCGTGTAACTGGCGTGTGACTCTCTCTCTCTCTCCCGCACGCCATCGAAGCCCGGCCTCGCGCCGGGCTTCACTTTTCTGCGCCCCAAGCGGCTGGCGCGCGACTGAGAACCGCTCCGTCGCAGCGGAAGCCGTTCCGCTATGATCGCCCGCACATCGCTGCACCATGCGCGATGCGCCCGCCTCAAGCCCGCAGGAACTGCCGTGAATTCCCAGCCCGCACCGATCACCGCCCTCAATCACACGCTCGACAACGAGCCGCAGCAGATCACTGCGCCGCTGACCCACTCGGCCGCCTTCCTGGTGCTGAAGGTGAAGGATGATGCGGACTCGATCGCGAAGGTACGCGACGTGCTGGCCAGCACCGATGACCTGATCAAGAACACGGCCATCCGCGAGATCGAACGGACCTTCACCTGCAATGTGGCGATCGGCCACCGTGTGTGGCAGCCGCTGGTTGGCAGCACGCCGCCGCGCGAGCTGCATCCGTTCCGCGAGATCAAGGGCGCCACCCACACCGCGGTGTCGACCCCGGGCGATCTGCTGTACCACATCCGGGCACGCACGATGGACCTGATCGTGGCGTTCGAGCGCAACCTGCTGATGGCGTTCGGCGATGCGGTGGAGACGGTCGATGAGGTGGCCGGCTTCCGCTATTTCGACGGCCGCGACCTGCTCGATTTCGTTGACGGCACGGCCAATCCGGAAGGGTTGTCGCTGCCGGACGCCACGATCGTCGGCGACGAGGATCCCGCGCATGCCGGCGGCAGCTACGTGGTGGTACAGAAGTACCTGCACAACCTCGACGCATGGCGCGCGCAGAAGACCGAGGTGCAGGAGGCGATCATCGGCCGCACCAAGCACGACAACACCGAGCTGGACGATGCACCGGCCGACGCGCAGAAGTCGCACAAGACGCTGTGCACCATCGAGGACGCCGACGGCGAGCACGACATCCTGCGCGACAACATGCCCTTCGCCAATCCGGGGCGCGGTGAGTACGGTACGTACTTCATCGGCTACACGCGCCGCCTGTGGGTGATCGAGAAGATGCTCGAGCGCATGTTCATCGGCAACCCTGCGCCGCTGCATGACCGCATCCTGGACTTCTCTACCGCGATGACCGGCGTGACCTTCTTCGCGCCTTCGCGCAAGGTGCTGGCCGACCTGGGCGGGTAATGCCTGCCCGCCATCTGCCTGTCATCCGCGCCGCCGACGATGGAGCGCTGGACGACTGCATGAGGGTGCTGCCATGGAATCCGTACTTCGCGCCGACCGCCGCCGCTGGTGGCGACCGCTGGCATCGCTGATCGGCCTTCTGGCGCTGGGCGGCGCCGGGGCCGTCTCGGCCGATGAGGCTCCACCGCACTGGATGGCCTACGCCGCCACGGCAGGCAGTGAGCTGCAGCAGCGCCTGCAGCAGGAGCAGGACCCGAAGGTGCAGCGCGTGCTGGCCTGGCTGCAGGCGCACCCACAGGTGTCCACGCCGCTGCCGGTCAGCCTCTGGATCGCAGCCGATGGCCGCATCGCGAAACTGGAATTCGACAGTCTCGGCGATGCGCAGGCGGACGCGGATCTGCGCGCGACGCTGCAGTCGGCGCCGCTGTCGTCGGCGCCACCGGGCGACATGCGCCAGCCGTTGCGGTTGGGGCTGGTGCTGCAGCCGAAGCGAGGTGTACCGCGCGGCACTACCGCGCCGGCAGCAGCTCGCGCTCCCGCGCCGCCGAACTCCAGGCGCGCAGGCCGAATACTGCCAGCCCCAGGAAGAACACATACAGCGCGGCCGTGACGTGCAGCGACTTGAACAGGTACGCGCCCACATAGACCACGTCCACCCCGATCCACACCCACCAGCACGCCACATGGCGGCGCGCCTGCCACCACTGGCCGACCAGGCTCAGGGCGGTCAGCATCGCGTCCAGCCATGGCAGCGCGGCATCGGTGAAGGTGTGCATGACCGTGCCCAGCGCCACGCCACCGCACAGGCCGATGATCAGGTCACGCAGCAGTTTCCCGCGCGCCAGGGGCACGATGCGGATGCTGCCCTCGTCGGCGGCGTGCTGGCGCCAGTTGATCCAGCCATAGACCAGGAAGCCGGCGAAGGCGACCTGCAGCAGCGTGTCGGAGTACAGCCTGGCCTCGGCGAACACCAGGCCGTACAGCGCCACCGACAGCAGGCCGACCGGCCACGCTGCCAGCCGCCGGCGCGCCATCAGCCATACGCCCAGCACGCTGCACAACGCGGCGGTCCACTCGAGCACGGCGCCGCTCACAGCGCGAACGTCACCGACAGGCGTGCCTGTCGCGGTGCGCCGGGGAACAGGTAGTAGTCACCGCCGCTGCTGCCGGTGTCGCGCCAGTAGAAGCGGTTGAACACGTTGTCCACCGACAGGTTCCAGGTCACGGCGCGCTCATGCACGCGGTGGCGGAAGCGCAGGCCGGCATCGAACACCGAATAGTCCGGCGCACGCACGCCGCCGTCGGCACGGGCCACATTGGCGGCGGCATAGCGCCAGCCACCGGTGACATCCAGGCCCTGCACGAACGGCAGTGCGTAGGCCAGATGCACACTGGCACGCACCTTCGGCACGTTCACCAGCTGATGGCCTTCCTGGCCCGGCGTGCCGGTATCGCGTGCACGCGCCTGCAGCACGCTGGCGCTGGCGACGATCTGCAGCGCATCGGTCAGCTGGCCGTTGGCGGTCAGCTCCAGGCCGGTATGGGTCTGCGTGCCGCGCTCGACGAAGGTGTAACCGGCATCGCTGTCATCCGGCATGGCGTACTGGTAGGGCTGCGAGATGCGGAACAGCGCGGCGCCCAGGGTGAGCGAGGCAGCTGGCACGTACTTGACGCCGGCTTCCAGCTGCCGTGACTGCACCGCCGGCAGGAAGGCATCGGCGTTGGAGGTCCAGAACGGTGCCTCCTGGCCCAGCGCAATGCCGCGCACATAACTGGCGTACGCATTGAGCTGGTCGGTGGCCTTCCATACCAGCGCGGTCTGCGGCAGGAAGCGCGACAGCCGGCTGTGCCGCTGCGGCGTGCCGCGCTTGTCGTACGCGCGCTCGTCCAGGCGGACGAAGCGGCCACCAGCCAGCCACTGCCAGTCATCGCCGAACTGTATGCGGTCCAGCGCGAACACGGCGGTCTGGCGGCTGTCCAGGCGCCGTGCGGACGGGCCGGGCATCAGCGGCGAGGGCTCGTACACCGGCACCTGCGTGTCGTGGATGTTGCTGCTGCCTACGTACTCGTTGACGCTCGGTCGCCTGTCCACCGTGCGGCGGAACGTGTCGGCGCCGACCGTCAGCTGGTGGCCGACGCTGCCGGTGTCGAAGCGGCCACGCAGCTCGGCGCGCGCCTGCTGGTTGCGGCGGGTATCGTCCGGACTGCGGTAGTCGTAGATGTCGTAGTCGCCGTTGGGGGCGAAGTAGTTGCCGGGCACGCTGCCATCAGCGCACGCGTCGGCGTAGTAGCAGCCATAGGCGAAGGCGACGTTGTCGTCGATCACCGAGCGGCTGTGGCCCACCGACAGCCGCGACTGCCAGCGCTCGTTGAAGTCGTAGGTGTGTACGGCGGTGATGTTGGTGCTGGCGATCTCCACCGGGCGCTGCCACGGCTGATAGCCCAGCAGGTGCTCGCGGTCGACGCCACGAGGCAGCTCCCGTGCGCCCAGCAGCTGGTAGCCGGACACCGAGCGCTGCGAACTGGTCTGGTAGTTGGCGTCCACTTCCAGCTTGCCGCGCTCGCCGATCAGCCAGTCCGCTGCAAGCGAATAGAAGTTGCGGCGGCCGTCGGCGTGCTCGACGTAGGACTCGCTGCCCTCCCAGGCGGCATTGAGGCGGATGCCGAAACGCGGCGTGATCCAGTGGCCGACATCGACGGCGGCATAGCGCGAGCCTTCCGAATCGGTGCCAAGGGTAGCCGTGCGCACTTCCGCCGGGCGCTTGCCGATGTAGTTGATGATGCCGCCGGGTGCCATCACCCCCGCGGCGAGGCCGGCTTCACCCTTCAGGATCTCCACCGCCTGCACGTTCTCCAGCGCCAGCCGCTGTTCGCCGGCGATGGCCAGGCCGTTGAAGCGGTAGCCGGTGGCGGCATCGAGCGCGAAGCCGCGGATGGCGACGTTCTGGTAGTAGCCCACCGGCGCGTAGGCATCACCGAGCGAGGCGTCATTGCTGGCCAGTTCGGACAACGAGCGCACCTGTCGACGGTCGAGGTAGTCGCGTTCGAGCACGTTCACCGAGGCCGGGGTGTCCTTCCAGGAGCCGGCGCCGAATGCACTGACCCGCGCGCTGTCGGCCGCCGGCCTGCCGGCCTGCACGCGGACCGCTGCCAGCTCGGTGGGCGAACGTTCGCCGCTGTCGGCTGTCACGTCGGGGGAGGCTCCAGCCTCGCTGGCATGCAGCGGCAGCGCGGCACAGAGGGCGAGAGCGAGCAGGGTGGGACGCAGGCAGCGGTTCATTCGATTCGTCTTCGGACAACAGGGGAGACGAAGCGACGGCGCGCAGGTGCACCGGCCCGGAACGGGGGTGTGGCTGCGGCTCAAAGCTCCCTACGCCGGTGCAAACCGGATCAGGTTCCAAGGGACTCTCTCAGCCTGCAGATCCAGGCACCCCCGCTTCAGGCCGCTATTTCACTACAGATGGCAGGGATTTGCGAGCCGATGCCCTTCAGGCGGCGGCATGCAGCGCCTGCAGCAGGGCCTGGCCGGGTGCGCTGGCGAACCACGCGGCATGGCCCAGCATGAAGGGATACCAGGCGACATCGGCGTTCGCTGTCGAGCCGGTGATGCCTTCGAAGTACTCCACTTCGGACAGTGCGAAGTCGAAGTGGACCATCGGCAGCAGGTCCGCCAGCAGGTGCAGGCGGGTGGCCGACAACGGCAGTACTTCGCGGTAGCCGTCGAGCAGCGCCAGCGCGATGTCGATGCGCACCGCCTCATGGCCCCGCTCCAGCTCCAGCCAGGCCACGGCATTGCGCTCGATCGCGGTGGCCAGGTCGAACAGCGCGCTGGTGGGTGAGGCGAGGCCGAAATCCAGCACGGTGCTGACGTCGTCGCCGCGCCACAGCAGGTTGGACACATGCCAGTCGTTGTGCGCCCACAGCGGCGGCTCGGCGGACAGGCGCTCGGCCAGGCCGGCATGCCAGGGCAGGACGTCGCGGCGCAGCTGCGCCTGCCACGGAATCCGCGCCAGGTAGCGCGCCAGTCCCGGGCGGTCGGGAAGACCCGCTTCCAGCGCGCCGATGGGGTCGGCGGCGCGGATCAGCTCGTCGCGTGCCACCAGGACATGCGTGCTGCGCTGAGGGGCGTGGTAGCTGGCGGCGGCCTGATGCAGCCGGGCCAGCATGCGTCCGGCAGAACGCGCCCGTGCGGTGTCCGTCAGCAGCGTCCAGGAGGCGGCGTCGCGGTACAGATCGTCACCCACCCCCGGCGAATGCAGTTCATAGGTCCAAGGCCCATGCTCGATGGCGCTGTCGCCTCCGGCGGTGGGCAGAACCTTCACCACCGGCACGCCGGCAGCGTCCAGATGGGCGATGAAGCGGTGTTCCTCCTGCAGGCAGGCGGCACTGCGCACGCTGCGGTGGTGGCGCTTGATGAACACCCGGCCGCGGGCACCTTCGGCCAGCGCGGCGGCCGACAACGGCCGGGGGCTGTGCCAACGCAGGGCGCTGTCCGCGTCCAGCACCGGATAACGGCGGGCCAGCCAGGCAACCTCGGCTGCATCGATCGCGGGCCAGTCGGCAGCGACCTCATCGTTGTTGAGGCCCTGCACGCGGTGGGCGGTGGAGGTCATGCGGGGGCCGGGGGCAAAGGAGTCATCCAGGGCTGCGCATTCAACGCCATGGACGGTCCCGACGCAAACGGGCGGGTCATCGACCCGCCCGTTGCCGGTGATGCCGGGCAGTGCCGGCGAGGGTTACCAGCCGCGGTGGCGACCGCGGTCGTGGTAGTAGCGGCGGTCGCTGTCGCGCCAGCGGCGGTCATGACCGCGGTCCCGATAGCCATAGCCCCGGTCGTAGCCGCGCTGGTAGCCGCGGTCGTAGCGGCGGTCATAACGACGGTCGTGGCGGTCCGGGGTGGTCAGGTTGCCGATCGCGCCGCCGGCCACGGCACCGCCGACGGTGGCGGCCGGATCGCCATTGGAGATCAGGTGGCCGGCGACGCCGCCCACCACCGCACCGACGACGGTGCGCTTGTCCTTCCTCGACATGGCGCTGGCGTCGCTGACCACGGCGACACCGGCCAGCAGGGCCAGGGCCATCGCCACGCCACGGAAGCTGAGAGCGGAAGTACTGAGCATGTTCGGTTCTCCTGTAGGGGCATGCCACGGTGGGCAGGGAGGGCGCGGGCGCCCTGGCTGCCGTAGTGACCACGCTGGCGCCCGGAGATTGCCGGAACATTGCGTGGGCCACTGGGCGGCGTGCGTATTCATCTAGCGTCAGGAGGCATGAAGCCTGCCTGAAAGTTCAATGGCCGGATGGACAGGATTCAGATTTTGCCGTCACGCAGATAGTCGAACAGCTCCGCATCGCCTTTCAGGCCCAGCTTCAGCATCGCATCGCCCTTCTGCCGGCTGATGGTGCTGACGCTCTTGTGCAGCTGCACCGAGATCTCCTTCACCGTCATGCCGGTGCCGAGCAACCGCAGCACTTCCAGTTCGCGCGGCGACAGCGGTTTGCCGTCGCCTTCGCGCATGCGCCAGCTGCCGGCGGCCTCGACCCGCTCGCGCAGGCTGCGGCTGATATAGAGCTGGCCGCGGTTCACCGCCTGGATCGCCTGCGGCAGCTCGTCCATCGACGAACTCTTGTCGACCAGGCCGAGCACGCCGCTGTCGAGCACCATGCGCAGGATCGCCAGGTTGCTGGAAACGCTGAGCATCAGCACCTTGAGGTCGGGATGGCGGCGCCGGATCATGCCGATCATGGCGAAGCCATCGGCCTGGGGACTGCCGGGCATCGAATAGTCGGTGACCAGCAGGTCGCATGGCTGGCTGGTCAGCAGCGCCATCAGCGCCTGGGCGCTGTCGGCTTCACCGACGACCTGGCCAACGCCGCTGGACTCGATGACGGCGCGGGTTCCGATACGGACCACGGGGTGGTCGTCTGCGATGATGATGCGCAAGCTCATGCTCTAGTATGACCACCGGGCACGCCGGGCCGCGACCATCGCGGCTCCTGGCAGGATTCTAGGAGATCAACGCCGATGCGTAGCTGGGCTGTTCGCGGGCGGGTCCTGCTGCTGGCCATGTTGGGTCCTGCCGTCGCTTGGGCGCAACTCGCGCCCGGCCCATTGCCGTTGAGTCCCCTGCAACGCGAATACCTGACCGCGCACCCTCGCATCGTCGTCGGGCAGTATGACAGCGGTTGGCCCCCTTTCGAGTCGATCCACGAAGGCCAGCAGGTCGGCCTGGGACCGGACTACTTGTCGCTTTTGGCTCGTCGTTTGGGCGTGAAAGTCGAGGCACGCCGCTATCCGGACTGGACATCCGTGCTGGACGCGGCATGCCGGGGCGAGATCGATGTGGTCATGAACATCGGCCTGAGTGCCGACCGAACCCGTTGCATGGTCTACACCTCGGCCTATGTCGAAGCGCCGCTGGCGGTGGTCGGACGACCTGGAGACCTGCGTGCTTCGGAGATGCCGGATCTTGACGGACTGCGCGTCGTGATCGAGCAGGATTTCCTGACCGCACCGCAGGTGCGTGCACGGTTTCCACGCGCTCGACAACTTGTCGCAAATGGCACTTTGGCGGCGTTGCAGATGGTCAGAGACGACAAGGCCGACGTCTATATCGGTAATGCCTATGTCGCCACCGAGCTGATCGCGGCCCATCAGCTGAAGGGAGTGGTGCTGCTGCGGCCCAGCGATCTGCCGCCGGAGCGGGCGCACTTCGGCGTCCCCAACAGCAAGCAACCGCTGGCCGAGGCACTGGATCTTGCGCTGGCTGCCACCAGCCAGGCGCAGCGGGACGCGCTGGCCCAGCGCTGGCTGCGGCCTCCGGAATGGTCCGCGTCGGCGCAGCTGGCCCTGAGCCAGGCCGAAAAGCGCGTGCTGCAGCAGCCGTTGAAGATCACCTTCGCGCCCAATGCCGCGCCGCTTTCGTTCACCGACGACGACGGCCAGCCCAGCGGCCTGACCAGCGAGTACCTGCGGCGGCTGATCCAGGTCGGCGCCAACCTGGAGGTGGAAACCAGCCACGACTGGTTCGAGGTGCGCGAGAAGGCGCTGCAGGGTGAGGTGCAGGCGGTGATGGGCATTCCCACCGATTCGCGCTACCTGGGGCCGGACTGGGTGTTCAGCCAGCCCTTCATCAGCGTGCCGAGCGTGATCGTCGGCACGCGCGACAGCCCGGCGATCCTGGGGCTGGCCGATCTGCAGGGCAAGCGCGTGCTGCTGTCCGACCCGGAACGCCTGCGCGGCTACGTGCTGCAGCAGGCGCCACGGGCAAAGATCATTCCCGCGCGCAGTGGCGAGCAGGCGTTGCAGCGATTGGCCAATGGCGAGGCCGATGCCTACGTGGGCAACCTGGTCCTGGTCGATCACCTGTTGCGCAACCGCTTCCCGGGCCGTCTGCAGATCCTTGCGCCGGCCGGATTCGGCGACCAGCTGGCGCTGGCTGTCGACCGTCGCCATGCCGCCCTGGCGACCACCTTCGACCGCCTGCTGCTGCAGATGTCACCGCGGGAGCATGAGGCGCTGCGGGGCGACTGGCTGGCCGTGGAATATCGCAGTGGCGTGGACTGGGACGCCGTGCTGCATTGGGGGCTTCCGCTGCTGCTGGTGCTGCTGACCGGGGCGGTGGTGCATGGCGTCGGTCACTGGCGGCTGCGCCGGGAGGTGGCCGGTCGCCGCCATCTGGAGCAGCGCCTGGCCGAGGTCACCGACAATCTGCCTGCGGTGGTCTACCAGGCACGTCGCGACGCGGACGGCAGCCTGGCCTTCCCCTTCATCGCCGGCGACCTGCAGGCACTGTTCGGCATTCCGCGGCAGCGTGCCGAGCAGGATGCGCAGGCGCTGCTGGCGCGGATCGAGGACACCGACCGCCAGGCCGTGCTGCAGGCGATCGACCAGGCGGCCCGCCAGTTCGCGCCGCTGGCCTTCGAGTTCCGCCTGCTGCCGGGTGATGACGGCACGCCCGCGCGCTGGGTACGCAGCCAGGCTCACCCTTACGCCACCGAGGCCGGCGCCGTCACCTGGAGCGGCTACTGGGTGGACGTGACCCAGGCACGCGTACAGGCCGATGCGCTGGCGGCGGCCAAGATCGAGGCGGAACAGGCGGCCGAGGCCAAATCACGCTTCCTGGCCACGATGAGTCATGAGATCCGCACGCCGATGAGCGGTGTACTGGGCATGCTGGAAGTGCTGGCGCACTCGCCGCTGGATGCAGAACAGCAGCGCATCCTTGCCGTGATCGAGGATTCTGCGCAGATGCTGCGGCAGATCCTCGATGACATCCTCGACTACTCGCGCATCGAAGCCGGTGCGCTGCGCCTGGAACCGGTGCCATTGTCACTGCGGACCCTGCTGGAAGGCGTGTGCCGGCTGATGTCGGCGCAGGCCAGCGCGCGTGGCCTGGCCCTGCACGTGCAGATCGATCCGCAGCTGGCTGCGGCGCATGAAGTGGATGGCGTGCGCCTGCGGCAGATCGTCTTCAACCTGCTCAGCAATGCCATCAAGTTCACCGCGCAGGGCGATGTGTGGCTGCGGCTGGAGGTGCTCGGGCCGACCACCGCCGATGGCAGTCAGCCGTTGTGCCTGAGCGTCATCGATACCGGCATGGGCATCGCGCCGGAACAGCTGCAGCACCTCTTCGCGCCGTTCACCCAGGCCGGTGCATACATCCAGCGCGACCATGGCGGAACCGGCCTGGGCCTGAGCATCTGCCAGCGGCTGGTGCAGATGATGGACGGCACGTTGACCCTGCAGAGCACGCTCGGCGAGGGCACCCGCGCGGAGGTCCGTCTGTCGCTGGTGGAAGCCGGCATCGAGGACGTCGCCGTGCTGGCGAGCGAGCACGAGCAGGCGGCGCTGCTGCCGACCGCGCTGCGCCAGAGCCGCGTGCTGGTGATCGAGGATCATCCGACCAACCAGGCGATGATGGCCTGGCGGCTGCAGCAGCTGGGCCTTCCGCACGTGCTGGTGAGTGATGGCCAGCAGGCGCTGGACCGGTTGGCGTCGGAACGCTTCGACCTGGTGATCACCGATTGCCGCATGCCGGTTCTCGATGGCTTTGCGTTCACCCGCCTGCTGCGCGAGCGCGAAGGCCGCCAGGGCCAGGCGCGCATGCCGGTACTGGCATTGACGGCCAGCGTGCTGGACGACGACGCGCGACGTTGCCGCGAGGCCGGCATGGATGAGGTGCTGGCCAAGCCGTTGTCGCTGGCTACGCTGCGCGCGGCGTTGATGCGATGGCTGCCGCAGGCGTCCGTGGCACCGGAGGCGACCGCCGAGTCGTCCGCAGCGGTGGAGGGCGACGCATCGCTGGACCTGGCGGGCCTGCAGCGGCGCTTCGGTTCGCATGCGGTCGCCGTGCAGCTGGCCGCCACCCTGCTGCAGGCCAGCGAGGTGGATATCGCGGCCGTGCAGCGTGCGGTGCAGGCCGGCGACCGCGAGGCCGCCGCCCTGCACCTGCATCGCCAGGCCGGGGGGCTCGGGGCGGTGGGTGCGCATGCGCTGGCAACGCAGGCCAATGCCCTGGTCGAACGCCTGGAAGACGCCGGAGAAGTGGACAGCGCGCCGTTGTTCGCCGAAGTCCAGGCGTTCCTGTCACGCCTGCAGCAGCAGCTGCAGGGGCTGTCTCACTGAGCAGACTGCTGCTGCAGGTAAGCGATCACCAGCGCACGTCGTTCGGCGCTGGGAAACGCGTTGTACATGCGCGTGCCGGGCACCTGCTGCGTTGGTGACTGCAGGAAGGCATCCAGGGTCTGCGCGGTCCAGACGATGTCGGCCCGGCGCATGCCCTGCGAATAGCCATAGTCGGGCAGGCTGCCAGCGCGGCGTCCGATCACACCGTGCAGGTTGGGGCCGAACCGGTGGATGCCACCGGCCTGCACCGTGTGGCAGCCCGCACACAGTTCGAACGCGCGCTGCATCGCCTGTTGTCGCGCCTGCTCAGGTGTGGCCGGTGGCGTGGCCGTGCGCTGGCAGCCGCTGCACGCCAGCAGCAGGACGAGGGCAGGGAGCAGACGGAAGGCACGCATGGGCGGAGAGGATAGCCGTGGCCGCCGCGGGCCGGGCTGCGACACGCGGTCGCAGCCCCCTGCGGTCACATGCCCGAGTAGTTCGGGCCGCCGCCGCCCTGCGGGGTCACCCAGACGATGTTCTGGGTGGGATCCTTGATGTCGCAGGTCTTGCAGTGCACGCAGTTCTGCGCGTTGATCTGCAGGCGTGCGTTGTCGGCTTCGCCAACGAACTCGTACACGCCGGCCGGGCAGTAGCGCGCTTCCGGGCCGGCGTACTCGGCCAGGTTCACCTTCACCGGAATGCTCGGGTCCTTCAGGGTCAGGTGGCTGGGCTGGTTCTCGTCGTGGTTGGTGCTGCTCAGGAACACCGAACTGAGACGGTCGAAGGTCAGCACCCCGTCCGGCTTCGGGTAGCTGATGCGGGTGTGCTGGGCCGCCGGCTCCAGGCAGGCGTGGTCCGGCTGCGTACGGTGCAGCGTCCACGGCGGGTTGCGCACGCCCAGCTTGGGCAGCAGCCACTGCTCCACGCCGGTCATCAGCGTAGCCACGGTCTGGCCCTTCTTGAACCACTGCTTGAAGTTCTTGGCCTGCTGCAGTTCGGTGAACAGCCAGCTGGCTTCGAAGGCCTGCGGATAGGCGCTCAGTTCATCGTGCTGGCGATCGGCGGCCAGCGCGTCGAACGCGGCGTCGGCGCACAGCATGCCGGTCTTGATCGCGGCGTGGCTGCCCTTGATGCGGCTGGCGTTGAGATAACCGGCCTCGCAACCGACCAGCGCGCCACCGGGGAACACGGTCTTCGGCAGCGACAGCAGGCCGCCGGCGGTGATCGCACGCGCGCCGTAGCCGATGCGGGTACCGCCTTCCAGATGCTTGCGGATATCCGGATGGGTCTTGAAGCGCTGGAATTCCTCGAACGGGCTCAGCCAGGGGTTCTTGTAGTCCAGGCCGACCACGTAGCCGATGGCGACCTTGCCGCCGTCGGCGTGGTAGAGGAACGCGCCGCCGTAGGTGTCGCTGTCCAGCGGCCAGCCGGCGGCGTGCACCACCAGGCCCGGCTCATGCCTGGCCGGGTCGATCTGCCACAGTTCCTTGATGCCGATGCCGTAGGCCTGCGGGTCCTTGCCTTCGTCCAGCTTGTAGCGGGCGATCAGCTGGCGGCCGAGGTGGCCGCGCGCGCCTTCGGCGAAGACCGTGTACTTGGCGTGCAGTGCCATGCCGCGCTCGAAGGCCGGGCCGATGCTGCCGTCCTTCTCGATGCCCATGTCGCCGGTGGCCACGCCGATCACTTCGCCGTTGTCGCCGTACAGCACCTCGGCGGCGGCGAAGCCGGGGAAGATCGCCACTTCCAGCGCCTCGGCCTGCTGCGCCAGCCAGCGGGTCACTTCGCCCAGGCTGATGATGTAGTTGCCTTCGTTGTGGAAGCACTCCGGCAGCAGCGCATTGGGCGTGCTGCGCGACCCGGTCTCGCTGAGGAACAGGAACTCGTCGCGGGTGACCTTCTGCTTCAGCGGTGCGCCGCGTTCGGCCCAGTCCGGGAACAGTTCGGTCAGGGCGCGCGGGTCCATCACCGCACCGGACAGAACATGTGCACCGGGCTCGGAGCCCTTCTCCAGCACGCACACCGACAGTTCGCGGCCGGCTTCGATCGCACGCTGGCGCAGGCGGATCGCGGTGGCCAGCCCGGCTGGGCCGGCACCGACGATCACCACGTCGAACTCCATTACTTCACGCGGGGGCAGGGCGTTGGCTTCAGCGCTCATCGATTGCATGACTCGTGGGTAGTGCCGGTAGCAGGGCCACCGGCGGTTGCCTGGAAATCGCGCGTGCAGCCACGGCGAAACGGTTGTTTGAATGTGTCAGGGTACCGGGACGGGCGTGATCGAGCTAGATCGCCGATGTTCACGTCGTGATTGCTGCAGTGCAGCGTACGCCCGCAGCCGGATGGGAGCCGACCTTGGTCGGCACGCGCTTCCCGGATGACCGACAATGGCCCGGTCCCGACTGCGTGTGAGTGCCATGGCCCTGGATCCGTACGACCTGTTCGATGTCCGTTCCCTGCTCAGCGAGGAAGAGCGCGCCGTACAGGACAGCGTGGCGCGTTTCACCAATGAGCGCGTGCTGCCGATCATCGGCGATGCATTTGACCAGGCGCGCTTCCCGGCCGAACTGGTACCGGAGATCGCATCGCTGGGCCTGCTGGGCGCGACACTGCCGGCCGAATACGGTGGCGGTGGCCTCGGCGCGGTCAGCTATGGCCTGATCTGCCAGGAGCTGGAGCGCGGCGATTCGGGCCTGCGCAGCTTCGTTTCGGTGCAGAGCTCGCTGTGCATGTATCCCATCTACGCGTACGGCAGCGAGGAACAGCGCCAGCAGTGGTTGCCGGCGATGGCACGCGGCGAACTGATCGGCTGCTTCGGCCTGACCGAGGCGCACGGTGGGTCCGACCCGGCCAGCATGAAGACCCGAGCGGTACGCGACGGCAGCGACTGGCGCATCAGCGGCAGCAAGATGTGGATCACCAGCGGCCCGGTGGCCGACCTGGCCATCGTCTGGGCACAGACCGAGGACGGCATCCAGGGCTTCGTGCTGGAGAAGGGCATGGCCGGTTTCACCACGCAGGAAATCAAGCACAAGATGAGCCTGCGCGCCTCGTTGACCGGCGCGCTGTTCTTCGATGATGTGCGCGTGCCCGACAGCCACCGCCTGCCGAACGTGAAGGGCCTGAAGGGGCCGCTCGGGTGCCTGACCCAGGCGCGTTACGGGATCAGCTGGGGCCCGATCGGCGCGGCCATCGCCTGCCTGGATGAAGCGCTGGGCTACGCCAAGGAGCGCGTGCTGTTCGGCCGCCCGCTGGCGGCCACGCAGAGCGCGCAGATCAAGCTGGCCGAGATGGCGCGCCGCATCACCACCGCCCAGTTGCTGGTGCTGCAGCTGGGCCGTTTGAAGGAGGCCGGAAAGCTGCAGCCGCAGCAGGTCAGCCTGGCCAAGTGGAACAACTGCCGCATGGCCATCGACATCGCCCGCGAGTGTCGCGATCTGCTCGGTGGGGCTGGCATCACCACCGAACACGTGGCGATCCGGCACGCGCTGAACCTCGAATCGGTGATCACCTATGAAGGCACCGAGACCGTGCACCAGCTGGTGATTGGCCGCGAACTGACCGGCATCAACGCGTTCTGACAGCGGGTTCCGGTGGGTGCCAACCTTGGTCGGCACATTTCTTCGGCGCGCATCCGGGCATCGGTGCGGACCAAGGTCCGCACCCACCATAAGCAGGTCACACCCACCATAAGCAGGTCACACGTACGTGTAGAGCCGAGCCCATGCTCGGCTGCTTCCTCTCACGCGCCGCCGGCAAACCCGTGCTGCCGCCAGGCTTCATACATCACCACGGCAACGGTGTTGGAAAGATTGAGGCTGCGGTTGTCCGGCCGCATCGGCAGGCGCAGGCGCCGGCCCTCCGGCAAGGCATCGAGCACATCCTGCGGCAGGCCGCGGCTTTCCGGGCCGAACAGGAAGGCGTCGCCCTCTTCAAAGGCCAGGCTGTCGTAGCGCACGCTGGCGCGGGTACTGAGTGCGAACAACCGATTCGGTGCGATCCGCGCCAGCGCGGTGTCCAGGTCGGGGTGCACCTGCAGGCGCGAGTACTCGTGGTAGTCCAGGCCGGCGCGCTTGAGCTGCTTGTCTTCCAGTGCGAAGCCGAGTGGCTCGACCAGGTGCAGCTGCGCGCCGGTGTTGGCGCAGAGCCGGATCACATTGCCCGTGTTGGGCGGGATTTCCGGTTGGAACAGGATCACGTGGAACGGGGGTGCGGCATTCATCGGCGCAGTGTACCTGCGACGGCTGCCAGTACGGCGCACGCCCTGCCAGGGCAGGGCGGGCACCGCTTACGGGCGCAGCAGGACCTGGGCGGTTTCGGTGGCCAGGGCCTGCAGGTCGGCCGCGCTCGGACGCACCTGCAGGGTCGGCAGGTTGACGATCACCTGGTTGGCAACGCTGGTGGCGGCGGCGGCCAGGGTGGCTGCGTAGCGCTGTGCTTCCAGTTCGGCGGCCAGGGCAACGCGCTGTTCCAGGCTCGGGCGCACTTCCACCGCGGCCAGGGTGGTGATCGGCAGGGCGGCGGCGACGGGGGCGGCGGTGAAGCCGTCGCGTTCGGCCAGCTGGTCGGCGCTGGGGCGCACTTCCACGGTGGCCAGGGTCGGAATGCCGCTGGCCTGTTCCCAGGCCTGCTGGGCCAGTTGGTCGGCGGCCGGGCGAACCTGCACGGTGGCCAGGGTCTTGATGGATTCGGAGGCCTGCACCGACGAAACAACCGCGGTGCCGGCGATCAGGGCGATGGCGATGGCAATGGTCTTGGCGTTCATGACGGGGCCTGTTTAGTGTTGTTGAGCGGTGGTGTGGTAGTAAGGTAGAACACCAATTCGGGGGATGCAAGGGAAATTTTCGATTTCTTGCATTTGTTCAGTCTTCAGTCAGCTTTTGTCTGAAGCCCTTCTTGGCGCAGGAAGTACCAAGCAAACCCCGTGCCAACTTTTAATCATTGATTTGAAAGGGTTTTTCTCCCGTCGGAAAGTGTCCGCGGGGCGGACACCTGTCCATCCGAGGGGGCGCGGACACTGTCCGGACGCAGGGGCGGGGGAGACGTGACTGCTGTCGGGGGCCGCCGACAAGGCCCTGAACGGCTACGGGGGCAAACACCCCCAGTGACTGCTGGCGGATTCCGGGCACCGGATGGGCACGCTAGGATCGGGCTTCACCAACGTGACCAAGGATCCGGAAATGTCTCTCGCCCTGCGCCCGCGTGCTGCACTGCTCGCTGTTGCCCTCAGCACTGCCCTGGGCACGCTCGCGCCCACTCCTGCACTGGCGGCCAAGACGGTCACGCCGGCCAAGGTCGATATTCCGTTCGAGCAGTTCACCCTGCCCAACGGGCTGCGCGTGATCGTGCATACCGATCGCAAGGCGCCGATCGTGGCGGTCAACGTCTGGTATCACGTCGGCAGCAAGGACGAGCCTGCGGGCCGCACCGGTTTCGCCCACCTGTTCGAACACCTGATGTTCCAGAGCAGCGAAAACCACGACGGCGAGTATTTCGAACCGTTCAAGCAGGTGGGTGCCACCGGCCAGAACGGCACCACCAATACCGATCGCACCAATTACTTCGAGAACGTGCCGACCACCGCGCTGGACATGGCGTTGTGGATGGAGTCGGACCGCATGGGCCATCTGCTCGGTGCGATCGACCAGGCCGCGCTGGACGAGCAGCGCGGCGTGGTGCAGAACGAGAAGCGCCAGGGCGAGAACCAGCCCTACGGCCAGGCCTGGGAGAAGCTCAACCGTGCGATGTACCCGGCCGGCCACCCGTATCACCACAGCGTGATCGGCTCGATGAACGACCTCAACGCGGCCTCGCTGGATGACGTCAAGACCTGGTTCCGCACCTGGTATGGCCCGAACAACGCGGTGCTGGTGCTGGCGGGCGATATCGACGTGGCCACCGCCAAGGAGAAGGTGGCCCGTTACTTCGGCAGCATCCCGGCCGGTCCGAGCATGGCGCAGCCGAAGGTCGACGTGGCCAAGCGCCCGGCCGACACCCGCGAGACGATGACCGACAAGGTGCCGCAGTCGCGCATCTACCGCGCCTGGAACGTGCCGCAGGTCGGCACCACCGACGTCGACCAGCTGCAGCTGCTGGCCTATGTGCTCGGCGGCGCCAAGTCCTCGCGCCTGAGCCAGCGACTGCAGCACCAGGACAAGCTGGTGGACAACATCAGCGCCGGCGCCTACGCCTCGCAGCTGGGTTCCAACTTCATCGTCATGGCCACGGTGAAGCAGGGCCAGGATCCGGCCAAGGTCGAGAAGATCATCGACGAAGAACTGGACCGGTTGATCAAGGAGGGCCCCACGGCCGACGAGCTGGCGCGTGCCAAGACCGGCTCGCGCGCAGCGTTCATCCGCGGCATCGAGCGCATCGGTGGTTTCGGTGGCAAGGCCGACGCACTGGCCGAATGCGCGGTCTACACCGGCGACCCGGGCTGCTTCCGCACGTCGCTGGCCAACATCGACAAGGCGACCGCGGCCGACCTGAAGCGCCTGGGCGCACAGTGGCTGGACGTCGGCAGCCACACGCTGGTGGTCGAACCGGGCGAGCGCGTGGCGCTGAAGGAAGATCCCTCACAGGCGCCGAAGCCGTTCAACGTGCCGGCGGTGGACCCGAAGTACAGCACTCTGCCGGAGCAGGTGGACCGCAAGGCCGGCGTGCCGCAGACCCGTGAATTCCCGCAGCTGAAGTTCCCCGCCCTGCAGCGCGCCACGCTGAAGAACGGCACCCAGGTGGTGCTGGCCGAGCGCCACGAGATTCCGGTGGTGCAGTTCAGCTACCAGTTCCCGGGTGGCTTCACCGCCGACCAGGGCCGCAAGCCGGGCACCGCCAACTTCACCATGAACCTGATGACCGAAGGCGCCGGCAAGCTCGGCTCGCTGGCCTTCGCCGATGCCGCCGATGCGCTGGGTGCAAGCCTGGACGCCGGTGCCGGCCTGGATTCGGTGACCGTGGACCTGTCGGCACTGAAGGAGAACCTGGTGCCATCGCTGGCCCTGTACCGCGATCTGCTGCGCGAGCCGCGCTTCGAACAGGCCGAGATCGACCGGGTCAAGGCCACCTGGATCGCCGGCATCCAGCAGGAGAAGGTCAACCCGAACGCGGTGGCCATGCGCGTGCTGCCGCCGCTGCTGTACGGCAAAGGCCATCCGTACGCCATTCCGTTCACTGGCAGCGGCGATGAAGCGGCCATCAGCAGCCTCACCCGCGAGGATCTGGTCGACTTCCACCGCGACTGGCTGCGCCCGCAGGATGGCACCCTGATCGTGGTTGGCGATACCACGCTGGCCGAGATCGTGCCCCTGCTGGACAAGCAGCTGGGCGACTGGAAGGCCACGGGCGATGCGCCGCAGGTGAAGGCGGCCACCGATGTGGCGCTGCCGAAGGGCCCGCGCGTGTTCCTGATCGATCAGCCGGGTGCGGTGCAGGCAAACCTGTTCGCCGGCCAGGTGGTGCCGCCGTCCAGTGACGCCAGCTCGACCCGCTTCGATATCGCCAACGGTGTGATCGGCGGTGACTTCACCTCGCGCCTGAACATGAACCTGCGCGAGGACAAGCACTGGTCCTATGGCGCGCGCAGCAGTGCGCCGAACTCGGTCGGACAGCGGCCGTGGGCGGCCAGTGCCCCCGTGCAGATCGACAAGACCGGCCCGGCGCTGGCCGAGATGCAGAAGGAAATCGTCGAGTTCAGCACGGGCAGCAAGCCGGCCACCGCTGCCGAGGTCAACCGCATCCGCAACATCCAGACGCTGAGCCTGCCGGGCGCCTATGAGACCGCCAGTGCGGTCGCCGCGACCATCAGCAGCATCGTGCAGTTCAAGCGGCCGGATGACTATGTGCTGCGTCGCAAGGCCGAGATCGAGGCGATGACGCCGGCCCAGGTGCAGCAGGCTGCGGCCGAGATCAAGCCGCAGGCGCTGACCTGGGTAGTGGTGGGCGACCTCAAGCAGACCGAGGCGGCCGTGCGCGCGCTGAACCTGGGCGAGGTGACCGTGCTGGATGCCGAAGGCAAGCCGGTCAAGAAGTAAGGGACAGGCCTGCCCGCCACGGCGGGCAGGCCTCCCGGCTACCCTCGATTCAGGCGGTTCAGGCAGAATCCCCCTCATACCCTTCCAGGATCTGCCCATGCGCGTTCTGCTGCTTTCCTCCCTGCTGCTCACCGTCACCGCCTGTACCTGGGTGCCGATCGAACCGGCCGGGAAGACCGTCCGCGTGCTGCCGGCCGGGCCGGCGCCGACCGGCTGCATCACCAAGGGCGAGGTGGTGGTCACCGTGAAGAGCAAGGTCGGCTTCTACAACCGCAACCCGCTGCGCGTGCAGGAAGAACTGGAAACGCTGGCCCGCAACGAGGCCCCCAGCGCTGGCGCCAATGCCGTACAGGCCGCCGCACCGCCTGCCGATGGCAGCCAGCGCTTTGCCGCCTTCCAGTGCCCGCCGCGCTGAATCCTTCACCATACGGGCAAGCCTGAATTCGTAAAGATGCGGTGAAGGCCCGGGGGGTTATAGAATAGCGCCCCCTTTTGCCTGAGCCTTGGCGCTAACCTCGATGCTCTTCAAGAATGTCTCGATCGCCGGCCTGGCACACGTCGATGCGCCTCATACGCTGACGACGAAGGAAATCAACGAACGCCTGCAGCCGACGCTGGACCGGCTGGGCATCCGCACCGACGTGCTCGGCGATATCGCCGGCATCCACGCCCGCCGCCTGTGGGACAACGGCGTGCTGGCCTCGGACGCGGCCACCATGGCCGGTCGCAAGGCACTGGAAGATGCCGGCATCGAAGCCACCCAGGTCGGCCTGCTGGTCAATACCTCGGTCAGCCGCGACTACCTGGAGCCGTCCACGGCCTCCATCGTCTCGGGCAATCTGGGTGTCAGCGACGAATGCATGACGTTCGATGTCGCAAATGCCTGCCTGGCCTTCATCAACGGCATGGACATCGCGGCGCGCATGATCGAGCGCGGTGACATCGACTATGCGCTGGTGGTGGATGGCGAAACCGCCAACCTGGTGTACGAGAAGACGCTGGAGCGCATGACCGCGCCGGACGTCACCGCCGACGATTTCCGCAACGAACTGGCGGCGCTGACCACCGGTTCGGGCGCTGCCGCCATGGTGATGGCGCGCTCGGAACTGGTGCCGGATGCCCCGCGCTACAAGGGCGGCGTCACCCGTTCGGCGACCGAATGGAACCAGCTGTGCCTGGGCAACCTGGACCGCATGGTGACCGACACCCGCCTGCTGCTGATCGAAGGCATCAAGCTGGCGCAGAAGACGTTCACTGCGGCCAAGATCGCGCTGGGCTGGGCGGTGGAAGAACTGGACCAGTTCGTCATCCACCAGGTCAGCCAGCCGCACACCGCAGCGTTCATCAAGAACTTCGGCATCGACCCGAAGAAGGTCATGACCATCTTCGGCGAGCACGGCAACATCGGCCCGGCGTCGGTACCGATCGTGCTGAGCAAGCTCAAGCAGCTGGGCAAGCTGAAGAAGGGTGATCGCATCGCGCTTCTGGGCATCGGCTCGGGCCTGAACTGCTCGATGGCCGAAGTGGTCTGGTAAACAGACCCCTGCGTTGAATCCTGGGGCCGGTACTACCGGCCCTTTTTACAGGTGCGACCCGATGTCCAAGCTTCCCGGTTACCCCGCCCATCCCCAACGCTTCGAGGTCCGCCCCGGCCTGTCGATGAACTATCTCGACGAGGGCCCGCGCGACGGTGAGGTGGTGGTGATGGTGCACGGCAATCCGTCGTGGAGCTATTACTGGCGCACGCTGGTGGCCGGCCTGTCGGACAAGTACCGTTGCATCGTGCCCGACCATATCGGCATGGGCCTGTCGGACAAGCCCGATGACCGTGGCTATGCGTACACGCTGCAATCGCGCGTGGATGACCTGGATGCGCTGCTCAGGCACCTGGGCATCACCGGCCCGGTGACCCTGGCCGTGCACGACTGGGGCGGCATGATCGGCTTTGGCTGGGCGCTGTCGCACCACGCGCAGGTCAAGCGGCTGGTGGTGCTCAACACCGCCGCGTTCCCGATGCCGGCAGCGAAGAAGATGCCGTGGCAGATCGCGCTCGGACGGCACTGGAAGATCGGCGAGTGGATCATCCGCACCTTCAATGCCTTCTCCGCCGGCGCATCGTGGCTGGGCGTGGAGCGGAAGATGCCCGCCGACGTGCGCCGCGCGTATGTATCGCCGTACAACAGCTACGCCAACCGCATCAGCACCATCCGCTTCATGCAGGACATTCCGCTGGGCCCGGCCGACAAGGCGTGGTCGCTGCTGGAGCGTGCAGGCAAGGCGCTGCCGTCGTTTGCCGATCGCCCGGCCTTCATAGGCTGGGGCCTGCGCGACTTCGTGTTCGACCACCATTTCCTGCAGGGCTTCCAGGCGGCGCTGCCGCAGGCCCAGGTGCATGCCTTCAAGGACGCGGGCCACTACGTGCTGGAAGACAAGCACGAGGTGCTGGTGCCGGAGATCCGCGCCTTCCTGGACGCGAACCCGATCTGATCGGATCCCCTCGGTAGCGCCGGGCCATGCCCGGCGTTGTCGTACAGGGGGTCAGAGCCCTTCCGTGCCGGAAACGGGCCCGACCCCGACCGTCACGCCGCGATCGGCGCCTGTGGCGGAGACGACGGGCTGCTGCCGTTGTCGTCCGGATGATCGTCGTCGTTGTCCGCCTCGTCGCGCCAGCGCCAGTCGGCCAGCGTCAGCGGGTCCAGGCCGTAGGCGATGCGGGCCTTGTCACACTGTGGACTGGCCTTGCCGTACTCCCATGAGGCATCCACTTCGCGGCACACGCTGGGCCGGTTGGGGTGGATCGTGCAGCGCGAATACACGCCGATCTGCGCATCCAGTGCCACGCAGCGCACCGGTTTGGAGTGGGTGCCGCGCATGCACAGGCGATGCGGGTCGAGCACTTCGGTCAGCTGGTGGGGCACGCCGCCCGGGGTGACCTCGTCCGATTCCATCCAGTGGAAGGCCACGCGGTACTGGGTGCAGCAGGCGCCGCAGGTCATGCAGGGGTGTTGCATGGGCAAGCCGCCTCGGGCGGCAGTCGGAATCGGGAACGAGGCTGCGGATTTTCCACGAAGTGAGCCGCCGCGCAAGAAATTCCGTAAGCGGCGACAATGAACGGATGAACCGACCCTGCAACATTGCTGCGCGGTTGCCTGAACTGGCCCGTGAACGCCCCGACCAGATCGCCATCCGCTGCCCCGGCCGCCGCGGCGCCGGCAACGGCATGGCGGCCTACGATGTGACCCTGGACTATCGGCAGCTGGATGCCCGCAGCGACGCCATGGCCGCCGGCCTGGCCGGCTACGGGATCGGGCGCGGCGTGCGCACGGTGGTGATGGTGCGGCCCTCGCCGGAGTTCTTCCTGCTGATGTTCGCCCTGTTCAAGCTGGGTGCGGTGCCGGTGCTGGTCGATCCCGGCATCGACCGGCGCGCGCTGAAGCAGTGCCTGGACGAAGCCCAGCCGGAGGCCTTCATCGGCATCCCGCTGGCCCACGTGGCACGGCTGGCGCTGCGCTGGGCGCCGTCGGCGACCCGCCTGGTCACGGTGGGACGGCGGCTGGCCTGGGGCGGGACCACCCTGGCCGCGCTGGAGCGCGCGGGCGCGCAGGCCGGGCCGATGCTGGCGGCCACCGACGGCGAGGACATGGCCGCGATCCTGTTCACCAGCGGCTCTACGGGCGTGCCCAAGGGCGTGGTCTACCGCCATCGCCATTTCCTGGGCCAGATCGAGCTGCTGGGCAGCGCCTTCGGCATGGAGGCCGGCGGGGTGGACCTGCCGACCTTCCCGCCCTTCGCCCTGTTCGATCCCGCATTGGGGTTGACCTCGGTGATCCCGGACATGGACCCCACGCGGCCCGCGCAGGCCGATCCGGCACGCCTGCATGATGCGATCCAACGCTTCGGCGTGACCCAGCTGTTCGGCTCGCCTGCGCTGATGCGGGTCCTGGCCCGCCATGGCCGGCCGCTGCCGTCGGTGACCCGGGTGACCTCGGCCGGTGCCCCGGTTCCGCCGGATGTGGTCGCCACCATCCGTGGCCTGCTGCCGGCCGGCGCGCAGTTCTGGACGCCGTACGGTGCCACCGAATGCCTGCCGGTGGCGGTGGTGGAAGGCCATGAACTGGAGCGCACCCGTGCGGCCACCGAGGGCGGTGCGGGTACCTGCGTGGGCAACGTGGTGGCCCCGAACGAAGTGCGCATCATCGCCATCGACGATGCACCGCTGGCCGACTGGTCGCAGGTACGCGTGCTGGCCACCGGCGAGGTGGGCGAGATCACCGTGGCCGGCCCCACCGCCACCGACAGCTATTTCAATCGCCCGCAGGCCACCGCTGCGGCGAAGATTGCCGAAACGCTGGCCGATGGCAGTACACGCATCGTGCATCGCATGGGCGATGTCGGCTATTTCGACGCGCAGGGCCGTCTGTGGTTCTGCGGACGCAAGACCCAGCGCGTGGAGACCCCGCACGGCCCGCTCTACACCGAACAGGTCGAGCCGGTGTTCAACACGGTGCAGGGCGTGGCACGCACCGCGCTGGTCGGCGTGGGTCCCGCGGGCGCGCAGGTGCCGGTCCTGTGCGTGGAGCTGCAGCGTGGACAGTCCGACAGCCCGGCGCTGCATGAAGCGCTGCGCGCCCTTGCCGGCGCACGCCTGCCCGAGGCCGGGCTGCAGCACTTCCTGGTGCATCCGGCGTTTCCCGTGGATATCCGTCACAACGCCAAGATCGGCCGCGAGAAGCTCGCCGTCTGGGCCAGCGCCGAACTGGAGAAGCGCGCATGAAGATCCTGGTCACCGGTGGTGGTGGTTTCCTTGGCCAGGCGCTGTGCCGCGGGCTGGTCGAGCGCGGCCACCAGGTGCTGGCATTCAACCGCAGCCACTACCCGGCGCTGCAGGCGCTGGGAGTGGGCCAGATCCGTGGCGACCTGGCGGACCCGCAGGCCGTGCTGCATGCGGTGGCCGGTGTCGATGCGGTGTTCCACAACGGTGCCAAGGCCGGCGCCTGGGGCAGTTACGACAGCTACCACCAGGCCAATGTGGTCGGCACCGACAATGTCATCGCTGCCTGCCGTGCGCATGGCATCGGCAGGCTGGTCTATACCTCCACACCGAGCGTGACCCATCGTGCCACCCACCCCGTGGAAGGACTGGGCGCGGACGAGGTGCCCTACGGCGAGGATTTCCAGGCGCCGTACGCGGCGACCAAGGCGATCGCCGAACAACGGGTGCTGGCCGCCAACGACGCGACGCTGGCCACGGTGGCGCTGCGCCCGCGCCTGATCTGGGGGCCGGGCGACCAGCAGCTGGTGCCGCGCCTGGCCGAGCGCGCACGGCAGGGCCGGCTGCGCCTGGTCGGTGATGGCAGCAACAAGGTCGACACCACCTACATCGACAACGCCGCGCTGGCGCACTTCCTGGCATTCGAGGCGCTGGGCCCGGCGGCGGCCTGCGCCGGCAAGGCCTACTTCATCTCCAATGGCGAGCCACTGCCGATGCGCGAGCTGGTCAACAAGTTGCTGCAGGCCGTGGGCGCCCCGCCTGTGGAGAAGGCAATCAGCTTCAGGACCGCCTACCGGATCGGTGCGATCTGCGAGCGCCTGTGGCCGCTGCTGCGGTTGCGCGGCGAGCCGCCGTTGACGCGTTTCCTCGCCGAGCAGCTGTGCACGCCGCACTGGTACAGCATGGAGCCGGCGCGCCGTGATTTCGGCTATGTGCCGCAGGTCAGCATCGAGGAAGGGCTGCGTCGGCTGCAGGCCGCGTCGTCATGACGGCAGCCTCACGGCGCTGAAGACTTCATCGCGCGCAGAACCGGCCATCACCGGTTGCACACCGCCGGACCGGGAGGATGGACCCCACGCCACCCACGGCCGAATATCTGCGAGGAGCGCCATGCTGCATTACGCCGTCATTTTCTTCGTCATCGCCATCATCGCCGCCGTGCTCGGTTTCTCCGGCATCGCCGGCGCGGCCAGCAACATTGCCTGGATCCTGTTCGTGGTGTTCCTGGTCCTGGCGGTGATCTCGATGTTCCGCAAGCGCGGCTAGTGAGCCCCGGAGCAGTGCCGGTCGATGGCCGGCACTGCTCCGGCGGAAGCGGTTGTTTCCTGTAGTACCGGGTACTGCCTGGCCTACAGCAGCCTCTGATCGGCTTCGTGCCGTTCCAGGGCCAGTTCAATCAGGCGTGTGATCAGCGTGGTGTAATCCACGCCACTGGCGCCCCACAGCTTCGGGTACATGCTGATGCGGGTGAAGCCCGGCAGCGTGTTGACCTCGTTGATGACGACGCGGCCATCGCCGGTCAGGAACACATCCACTCTGGCCATGCCGGCGCACTCCAGCGCCTGATACGCCTGCAGGGCGATCTGCCTGATCCGCTGCTGGGTGGCATCATCGATGTCGGCCGGGACCACGACGTCGGCACCGTTCTCGTTGAGGTACTTGGTGTCGTAGGCATAGAACTCGTCGTGCACCACCACTTCGCCACACACGCTGGCCTGCGGCTGCTCGTTGCCGAGCACCGCACATTCGATCTCGCGGCCGGCCACGGCCGCTTCCACCAGAACCTTGTGGTCGTAGCGCAGCGCCCGTTCCAGCGCGGCCGCGAAGCCGGCAGCGTCCTTGACCTTGCTCACCCCCACCGACGAACCCTGGTTGGCCGGCTTCACGAACAGCGGCAGACCGAGCTGGGCGATGACGCCGTCGACATCGATGTTCGCAGCCTGGTGGCGACGGATGCACTGCCAGGGCGCCACCTGCAGGCCGGCATCGCGCAGCAGGCGCTTGGTCACGTCCTTGTCCATGGCCACGGCCGAGCCCAGCACCGGTGAACCGACGAAGGGCAGGTTGGCCATGCGCAGCAGGCCCTGCAGCGCGCCATCCTCACCCAGCGGACCATGCACGATCGGCAGGACAACGTCGATCTGGCCGAGCACGGCAGCCGGATCGGCGGGCTGCAGCTGCGCCTGTCCGGCGCCCGGGTGCACCGACAGCGCGACGCCGGACCGGCGCAGCGCGATGCGCGCCGGATCATCGGCGTTGAGCAGGAAGCTCCCGGCCTGGCTCAGATGCCATCGGCCCTGCTTGTCGATGCCGATCAGCACCGGCTCGAAGCGCTCGTGGTCGAGTGCGTCGAGGATGTTCTTCGCCGACTGCAGCGAGACTTCGTGCTCGGAGGACGTACCACCGAAAATGATGCCGACCCGGGTCCTGCTCATGGGCAATGCGATGTCCTGGACGTTGCGTGGCCCCACAGCATGGACCTTCCTTCGCCCGGCAGGTGAGGCGGAGATGAACCCGCACCCATCCGCGCTGCCCGGCCCAAGCCCGGCACCCACGAAGGTAGAATGGGGCCATGGCTCTTTCCCTGCTCAAGTCCCTCAAGCCGGTCGCCGGCCGTGCCCTGCAGATCGCCCTGAACCGCGCCCTGGCGCTGGATCCGGATACCCGCCACGCGTTGGCCGGTCTGGATGGCCGCCATATCGATCTGACCCTGGAGGCTCCTGCGCTGGCCATGCGCATCAGCGTTGACGGTGACCAGCTGCGGGTGGGGCCGGTGGATGCGCAGGAAGCCGATCTGGCCGTACGCAGCAGCCTGTCGGGGGTGCTGGCCCAGCTGCCGCTGCTGGCCAATGCCCGGCGCGCCGACAGCACCGGCAAGGGACGCGTGCGCGTGGCCGGCGATGCCGAGTTGGCGCGCCGCCTGCAGCAGCTGGCCAAGGGCTTCGACCCGGACTGGCAGCAGCCGTTCGTCAGCGTGTTCGGCGAGGTGCTGGGCGTACAGGTGGCCAACACACTGCGCGGCGCGCTGCAGCACGCCCGCCAGGGCGTGATCGATCTGGCGCACAGTGCAGCCGAATTCATTACCGAGGAATCGCGCGACGTGGTGCCGCGCGCCGAGCTGGACGCGTTCCACGACGATGTGGATGTGCTGCGCGATGATGTCGAGCGCCTGGGTGCACGCGTGCAGCGCCTGCGGGGTGCGGCATGAAGGCGGTGCTGCGGGCCAGCCGCATCGGCCGGGTGATCCTGCGCTACCGCCTGGATGACCTGCTGCAGGACACGCCGGCCGAACGCTGGCTGCGCCTGGCCAAACCCTTCGTTCCGCGGGCCTCGGCCGACATCGCCGCGCAATCGCGTGGCGCACGCCTGCGCCTGGCGCTGCAGGACCTGGGTCCGATCTTCGTCAAGTTCGGGCAGATCCTGTCGACCCGTCGCGACCTGGTGCCGCCGGACGTGGCCAACGAACTGACCCTGCTGCAGGACCGGGTCAAGCCGTTCGACGGCGACACCGCGCGCCGCATCGTCGAGGACGCGCTGGGCCTGCCGGTCAGCGAAGCCTTTGCCAGCTTCGATACCGAACCGCTGGCGTCGGCCTCGATCGCGCAGGTCCATGCGGCCACGCTGGCCGATGGCCGCCAGGTGGTGGTCAAGGTGCTGCGCCCGGGCATCGAGAAGCAGATCGACGCCGATATCGCCCTGCTCAATTCACTGGCCGCGCTGGTTGAGCGCACCCACCCTCGTGCCGACAAGATCCGCCCGCGCGAAGTCGTGGCGGAAGTGGAGAACACCCTGGCCGCCGAGCTGGACCTGCAGCGCGAAGGCGCCAACGCCAGCGTGCTGCGCCGCTTCTGGGAGAACTCCGACGACCTGTACGTGCCGGAAGTGATCTGGAGCCACACGGCCGAGCGCGCGCTGACCCTGGAGCGCGTGTGGGGCATTCCCTCCGATGACATCGTGGCACTGGACGCCGCCGGGATCGATCGCAAGGCGCTGGCCGCCAAGGGCGTGCGGGTGTTCTACACCCAGGTGTTCCGCGACAACTTCTTCCACGCCGATGCGCATGCCGGCAACATCTGGGTCGACCCCGATCCGGCACGCCGCAGCGATCCGCGCTTCATCGCGCTGGACTTCGGCATCATGGGCCAGCTGTCGCAGGAAGATCAGTACTACCTGGCCGAGAACTTCATGGCCATCTTCAACCGCGACTACCGCCGCATCGCCGAGCTGCACGTGCAGGCGCGCTGGATGCCGGACCACGTGCGCATCGACGACCTGGAAGCGGCGGTGCGGTCGGTGTGCGAGCCGTACTTCACCCGCCCGCTGTCGCAGATCTCGCTGGCGGAAGTGCTGATGAAGCTGTTCCGCGTGGCGCAGCGCTACCAGCTGACGCTGCAGCCGCAGCTGATCCTGCTGCAGAAGACCCTGTTGAACATCGAAGGCGTCGGTCGCCAGCTCGACCCGCAGATCGATATCTGGGCGGTGGCCAAGCCGGTACTGGCGAAGATCCTGCGCGAGCGCTACAGCCCGCGCAGGGTGATGCGCGAGCTCGGCAAGCGCCTGCCGGAAATCATGACCCACGCACCGGACATGCCCCGCCTGGTGCATGCCTGGCTGACCCAGCAGGTGGAGGGACGTCACGAGCTGGCGATGCGCTCGCGCGATCTGGTATCGCTCGATGCCAGCGTGCAGCGCCTGCAGAAGCATGCGGTCGGTGCCATCACCGGCGTCGGCCTGCTTGCCATTGCCGCCTTGATGTACGTGCTGCAGCCGCCCGGCTGGTACTGGGGCGACCTGCCGATGTGGAGCTGGCTGTCGGGCGCGGTGGGTGTGGCCGCATTGGCCCGGGCGTGGTGGAAGTAGCCGCCGTGCTGCAGGCGCTCAAGGACGAACTGGCGCGCTTTGGCGCCGACAACGATGCGCGCGAAAGCGAGCGGGCCCGGCGCATGCTCAACATCACGCCGGATACCGGTGCGCTGCTGTCGCTGCTGGTACGTTTCGGACAGGCCCGGCGCGTGCTGGAGATAGGCACCTCCAACGGCTATTCCACCCTGTGGCTGGCCGAGGCTGCCGCTGCCATCGACGGCCATGTGACCACGCTGGAGTACGCTGCCGACAAGGTGGCCCTGGCCGGCGCGACCTTCGCCCGCAGCGGCCTGCAGGCGCATATCACCCTGGTGCACGCTGACGCCGGGGCGTGGCTGGCGCAGGCGGCCGATGCCAGCATCGACCTGCTGTTCCTCGATTCGGATCGCGAGCAGTACGCTGGCTGGTGGCCGCACCTGCGCCGCGTGCTGCGGCCCGGTGGCCTGCTGGTGGTGGACAACGCGATCTCCCACGCCGAACAGATGGAGCCGCTGCGGGCGCTGCTGGAGGCGGACGCGAACTTCAGCGTCAGCCTGGTGCCGGTGGGCAACGGTGAACTGCTGGCCGTGCGCAACGCCTGACTGCCTCGCGGCACAAACCCGGGGTCAGATCCCTTTTCCGCAGGAAAAGGGATCTGACCCCATACAGGCCGCCCGTATAATCGCGCGGTGAGCACCGAACCCGATACCCTCGCCGCGGTCGAGACCGACACCGCCCCCCTTCGGCTCCTGCACCTGGATGAACGCCTGGCGGTGGTCGACAAGCCGGCCGGGCTGATGGTCCATGACAGCAAGCTGGCCCGTGGCGAAGATGATTTCCTGGCCGATCGCCTGCGTGAGCAGCTCGGGCGCCCGATCTTTCTGGTGCATCGGCTGGATCGTGCCACCAGTGGCTGCCTGCTGCTGGCCTTCGACCGTGACACCGCCAGTGCGCTGGGCAAGGCCCTGATGGGCGGCGAGGTGGCCAAGGACTACCTGACGATCTGCCGCGGCTGGCCGGCCGAGGCGTCCTGGCGGGTCGACCACGACCTCGACGGCGGCCCCGGAAAACCGGTCAAGAAGCCTGCCATCACCGACTTCCAGTGCCTGGCTACCGGCGAGCTGCCGGTGCCGGTCGGCGAGTTCGCCCGTTCGCGCTATGCGCTGCTGCGCTGCCAGCCGCAGACCGGACGGTTCCGGCAGATCCGCCGGCATCTCAAGCATCTTTCGCACCACATGATCGGCGACACCAGCCACGGCGACGGCCGCCACAACCGCATCTTCCGCATGCAGGGGGTGCACCGCATGCTGCTGCACGCCGAGCGCCTGCGTTTTCCGCATCCCGAGGGCGGCACGGTGGATGTGCGGGCGCCGCTGGACCGGGAATTCCAGAAGGCACTGGACCTGTTCGGCTGGCGGGTGGAGTGAAGGCAGCGCCGGGCATGGCCCGGCGCTACCGCCTCACTTCTTTTCCGGCTCGTTGACGATCGCTTCCAGATCCTTCTGCAGGTCGGCGAACAGCGGCTGCATGCGCGACTGGATGGCCACCATCACGTTCTGCATCAGCGCCGGGGTCTTGTCGAGCAGACTCTGGCCCGCCGGGCTCTCGTAGAACTCGGCCATCGCCAGCACGTCTTCCTTGCTGAAGGTCTTCTTGTAGAGATCCACGTACATCGGCCGCAGCTGCTGCCATGACAGGGCCTGGCGCAGGGTCTGGCTGGTCCGTGCCTGGATGCGCTTGAGCTGCTCCTGCTGCTGGGCATTGAGCTGGCGCTGCGACGCGACCTGCTGGAACTGCTGCTGCTGCATCGCCTCGATCTGCGGCAGCATGGTGTCGATCATGCTCTGCGCGCGGGAGGCCGACAGCAGGCGGTTGATGTCGCCGTCGGTCGGCGCGGCGGCCAGGACCGGGGCGCTGGCCACGGCAAGCGCCAGCAGAAGGGCAGCACGGCGCAGCAGGGCGGGCAGGGTGGATGCGGAGCGGATCATGCGAAGCTTCCTGCGGTACATGGGACGGCCAGCATACCCGCTGGCAAGGCGAAGGCGGCGTGTTCGGTGCCTGATCGGCGGCATACGGCGCGCGATGCCGCACTCCGCCACGTGGCTGCCGTTACAATGCGCGGATGGGCAATGGACCGGTCACCATCAGCGCGCAGCTTGAAATCCCCGACGGCGAGATCGTCGAGCGTTTCGTGCGTGCCAGTGGTGCCGGTGGCCAGAACGTCAACAAGGTGTCCACCGCGGTGGAACTGCGTTTCGACGTGGCCAACTCGCCCTCGTTGCCCGAACCGTTGCGCGCGCGCCTGCTGGCGCGGCGTGACCGGCGGATGACCGGCGAAGGCGTGCTGGTCATCGACGCGCAACGCTTCCGGACCCAGGATCGCAATCGCGAGGATGCGCGCGAGCGGCTGGCGGCCTTCATCCAGGCCGGGTTGAGCGTGCCCAAACCGCGCAAGGCCACCAAGCCGACCCTCGGGTCGAAACTGCGTCGTCTGGACGCCAAACGCGGGCGCGCGCAGATCAAGCGCGGGCGCTCCTCACGTGACTGGGAGTGATTGCTTGAACAACCCGACTCCGTTGCTGCCGGCCATCCCGCCGAACATGCCGCAGGTCAGATCCAACCCGTTCCTGCGCTGGCTGGCGCGCTGCACCCTGCGCATGGGCGGCTGGAAGGTGGTCGGCACCCTGCCGGACATCCCGAAGCTGGTCTTCATCATCGCCCCGCACTCGTCCAACTGGGACGGGTTCTGGGGCATGGCGGCCAAGATCGCACTGGGCATGAAGGTCAAGGTGCTGGGCAAGGCGTCGCTGTTCTGGTGGCCGCTGGGCCCGCTGCTGCACCGGCTGGGCGTGATCCCGCTGGACCGCAGCTCGCCGCAGGGAACCGTCGGCCAGGCAGTGGACCTGATCCGCAACAACGACAGGATGTGGTTCGCGATCACCCCGGAAGGCACCCGCAAGGCGGTCAAGGAATGGAAGGCCGGATTCCTGAAGATCGCGCGGATGGCCGACGTGCCGATCCTGACCGCCTATTTCCATTATCCGGAGAAGGTCATCGGCGTCGGTCCGCTGTTCCATCCCACCGGCGATGACGTGGCCGACATGGCCGCCATCCGCGAGTTCTACCGGCCCTGGATCGGCAAGACCCGCGGTACGGTCTGAGCCGGCCGCCAGTGAAGGTCCAGACGCCACGTCCGGCACATGCCGGGCGAGCGCGACAGGAGTAGGGTGGACGGTCGGCATCCCATCCCGTCTGCCCAAGGAGCGTTTTACATGTCGCGTACCGTAGTCCTGGCCGCCGCCATCAGCTTGGCGCTGGCGGCCTGTTCCGGCAAGGAGTCCACCCCCGTGTCCGCAGCCCAGAATACCCCGGCCCAGCAGCCGGCCGATGCCTCCACCAACCCGCTGCTGAGCGCCAGCACGCTGCCGTTCCAGGCGCCGCCGTTCGACAAGATCAAGGACAGCGACTACCTGCCGGCGTTCGAGGAAGGCATGCGCCAGCACCTGGCCGACGTGCGCAAGATCGCCGACAACAGCGAGCCGGCCACCTTCGACAACACCATCGTGGCGATGGAGCGCAGCGGCGAGACCCTGACCCGCGTGTCGCGCATCTTCTTCGGCCTGGTGCAGGCCGATACCAACGATGCGCGCCAGAAGATCCAGGAAGAAGTCGCGCCGAAACTGGCCGCGCACCAGGACGAGATCAGCCTCGACCCGAAGCTGTTCGCACGCGTGAAGTCGCTGTACGACCAGCGTGACACGCTGGGCCTGGACCCGGTGCAGAAGCGCCTGGTCGAGCATTACTACGACGGCCTGGTGCGTGCCGGTGCGCAGCTGTCCGACGCCGACAAGGCCAGCCTGCGCAAGCTCAACGTGGAAGAGACCACGCTTTCCACCCAGTTCCATACCCGCCTGGTCGCCGCCACCGCTGCCGCTGCCGTCATCGTGGACGACAAGGCCAAGCTGGCCGGCCTGGATGAGAACGCGATCAACACCGCAGCTGCCGATGCGAAGGCGCGCAAGCTTGACGGCAAGTTCCTGCTGCCGCTGCAGAACACCACCCAGCAGCCGGTGCTTGGTTCGCTGAGCGACCGCGACCAGCGCGCCGCCGTGCTCAAGGCCTCGGAAACCCGCGCCGAGCGCGGTGATGCCAACGATACCCGCCAGACCGTGCAGCGCCTGGCCCAGCTGCGTGCGCAGAAGGCCAAGCTGCTGGGTTTCGACACCTTCGCCGACTACCAGCTGGGCGACCAGATGGCCAAGACCCCGGCCGCCGCGCTGAAGCTGCTGACCGACACCGTGCCGGCTGCCACCGCCAAGGCACGTGCCGAAGCCGGCGAGATCCAGAAGGTGATCGACGCGCAGAAGGGCGGCTTCCAGGTTGCGGCCTCGGACTGGGACTTCTACGCCGAGCAGGTGCGCAAGGCCAAGTACGATCTGGATGAGTCGCAGATCAAGCCCTATTTCGAGCTGGACAACGTGCTGCAGAACGGCGTCTTCTACGCCGCCACCCAGCTGTACGGCATCACCTTCAAGCCACGTACCGACATTCCGACCTACCACCCGGACATGAAGGTGTACGAAGTGTTCGACAAGGACGGCACCTCGCTGGCCCTGTTCTACACCGACTACTTCAAGCGTGACAGCAAGTCCGGTGGCGCGTGGATGGACGTGTTCGTCGAGCAGGATGGCCTGACCGGCGCCAAGCCGGTGGTCTACAACGTCTGCAACTTCACCAAGCCGGCCGAAGGCCAGCCGGCGCTGCTGAGCTTCGACGACGTCACCACCCTGTTCCACGAGTTCGGCCACGCCCTGCACGGCATGTTCTCGAACGTGAAGTACCCCTCGATCGCCGGTACGGCCACCTCGCGCGATTTCGTCGAGTTCCCGTCGCAGTTCAACGAGCACTGGGCGCTGGATCCGAAGGTGTTCGCCAACTACGCCAAGAACTACAAGACCGGCGAGCCGATGCCGCAGGAACTGGTCGACAAGATCCTCAAGGCGCGCAGCTTCAACCAGGGCTACGCCACCACCGAGTACCTGTCGGCTGCGCTGCTGGACCTGGCCTGGCACACGCAGAAGGCCGACGCGCCGCTGCAGGATGTCGGAGCCTTCGAAGCCAGCGCGCTGAAGAAGTTCAAGGTCGATCTGCCGCAGGTTCCGCCGCGCTACCGCACCACCTACTTCGACCACATCTGGGGCGGTGGCTACTCGGCCGGCTACTACGCCTACTTCTGGGCCGAAGTGCTGGATCATGATGCCTACCAGTGGTTCACCGAACACGGTGGCCTGACCGCGGCCAATGGCCAGCAATTCCGCGACAAGATCCTCTCGCGCGGCAACAGCGTGGAGCTGTCGACCCTGTACCGCGATTTCCGCGGCAAGGACCCGTCGGTGGAACCGCTGCTGAAGTTCCGTGGGCTGAAGTAAGAAAGCGAAAACGGCGGGGGCGACCCCGCCGTTTTTCTAACTGGCATGGTGGAGAATATCTTCCGCCGCAACAAGCACATAGCCGGGCTTCGCTTTTGCTTCACTTATCGGCGAAGAGTCCGAGTGAACCAGTCCGAGCGTTCCAAGCAAGCCGCCAATTGCGGAGCCAGGACCTTCCGTCGCAAGGCACACTGCTGATACACATAGGCCAAGAATGCCAATTGCGTTTCGTTGAAGGGATCTCGAGCGTGAGGTTGCAATGGCCAGCTCAGATCGGACCTGCGCTGCTTGATCTCGAAGTTCGGCAACGGTGTCCGCCCAGTTCGTCGCTTGTTGTGAATTGTCGGGCGACGATAGTCTTCTAGCCATGAACTCTCGGAGAGCTGGCAACGCGGATTTTGCTTCGTTTCTCAGTTCTAGAGTTTGACGAACAGTCAATCCTGAAACCCACGGAAGATTCGCCGCTCGGTCAGCGGAGAATGCTCTAAGATCCCATGAGTCAAGTACTCTGCCATCCTCAGACAGCAGCGCAGTTATTCCTGCGTTTGAGTTGGAGAATACGCTTCCTTTGAGCCAGCTTGCGCTTTTTGCGTCAAGAAAGATGGAGCGAATTGAGCTTCTAAGGACAGATCTTATTATTTCATCGTCTCTGTTTGATTTTGCAAATTCTTCGTCAATGTATATGTGGATAGCAGGGGTATATACTGAAGCAAAGTCCATTGAAGTCCCATTTGAGCCGCGCTCGACTTTTATCTCCTTCCCTAATTGGAGAAAGGCGCGATCTGTGATTTCTTCAATTTTCTCGTTGAATGATTTCATGCATCCTGAGCAGGCTCCAATGAAAGGAGGGGAGAACTTGAATAGTCCCGCCTCAATGAGTGGATAAATTGTCTTCAGTACGATTAGATCAGACAGAAGAGGGTATATCTCGTCGTTTCTTGGTCTTGAACGCAGTCTCATTATTTTTTCGAATATTGAATCGCTCGCCGTGACTGTGTCAGCCATTAGCGCAATACTTCGAGAGATCTGGGTCGCGTAGCTGACCCGACAAGGTAGGGCTTGGCAAGCGCCTTCTCCGGCGAAGAGGTTTAGGCCTCCGCTTAGTATGGCGTTGAAATTTCTCTCATCAGATTCATTGGGTTTCTTTGAAAGGATGTCTTCTACGACAGCTTGGTCCTTCAGCTCTCGCAGCATACCCTTTAGTTTTCTGGCAGCGCTTCGATGATCTGAAAATTCGAACTTTTCATTGAGGAGCAAGGCAATGTGAGGCGGAATGCCGGGAGATGCGTCAATCATTCGCGTGATCCTCCTTGTGGTAGGCGCTCGTCTGCACGATGTGCAACTTTCCATTGCTTACAGCATCGCATGAGCTGCCTCCGTTTGGAGGACCTAAATTGTGGGGAAAGCGGCGAAACATGTTCACCGCTTCTTCGGATTTGCATCTGCCCAACGCTTAGCTGTGTAGTTTGATTGCAGCGTTACGTCCCCACGTGCACCCGGTTCGCCTGTTCGGCAAGGCCCAGGTGATCCAGTGCGATATCCAGCGCCAGCACGTAGCTCTGCGCGCCATAGCCGGCGGCGATGCCCAGGCGCTGGCCGATGCCGGCCGGCAGACAGGGCTCAGCCACCGCGCCGTCGTCATGCACCTCCACGTAGGCGTTGTGCAGATAGGGCAGCAGGCGCTGCAGACGCAGGCTGCCGGCACACGCGCCGGGATCGAGCAATGTCACTTCGCCGCGGCTGTGATCGGCCACGCGCAGGGCATCCAGCAGTTCCTGTTCCGAACCGCAGGCACGGATGGCCACGCTGGTGCCGGCATCGATCGCACGGTGTACCAGCGACTTCAGTACCGGTGCCGGCAGCGGCAGTGCGGTACGGATCAATGTGCCGGCCGCTTCCGGGCCGCGGATGATGAAGATCGACATGGCTCAGCCCTCCTGCGCCAGGCGGCGGCCGACGATGGCCAGCGACAGCGGATAACCGGCCTGCTGGCTGCGCTGGTCGACCACCACCGCGGCCGGCCCATGCTGCAGGCGCAGGCGCGCGTCCAGGCCGGGTTCGCGGGCGCTCTGCAGCTCGATGTACTGCGCCGGCAGCCGCTCCAGGGCGGCCTGCAGCGCGCTGCCCTCGGCCTGCCATTGCGCCTCGTCGGCCACGCCCACGTCCAGCAGTACCCAGTCGGCCGAGCGCGCCTGCGGCTGGCACAGGCACTGGCGCACTTCGGACAGGCTGGCGCAGTCGCTGCACAGCACGCGGTGGCCGGACAACTGCGCCGGCAGCTGCGGACGCGGTGCCGATGAAGAGGCGTGGCGGATCACCAGGAGGGTCATACAACACCTTGCGGAAAGCGCCGTTCGGCGCGGTGGGCAGACGATGCGCGCAGTGCCCGTAAAGGTGCGATGGCGGGCGCCGGGCCCGGGCGTAAAACCTGCGTAACCCTGCATCGGCAGCGCCGGGCCATGCCCGGAGAGCACATGGCGCGGCCGTTCCAACACTCGGCCGGGCATGGCCCGGCGCGACCGGGAACCTCTTGCACCCGGATGGGGTCTGAAGACCCTGCCACCCCATCGGAACCTGACATGGATGCTGTTGCCCGACCGCCGTTCCCGCAACGCGCTCTCGCCTGGCTGAAGAAGGAGGCGCTGCCGCTGCTGCTCATGCTGGGCCTGCTCGCCGCCGCCCGCGACACCCTCGCCAATCATTACGTGGTGCCCAGTGGCTCGATGCAGCCGACCCTGCAGCCCGGTGACCGGGTGGTGGTGGACATGCGTGCCTATGGCCTGCGCCTGCCGTTCACCAACACGTCCCTGCTGTCCACCGGCCAGCCGCAGCGCGGCGAGGTGGCGGTATTCGATTCGCCTGCCGACGGCACCCGCCTGATCAAGCGGGTCGCCGCCGTGGCCGGCGACCACGTGCAACTGCACGAGGGCCATCTGAGCATCAACGGCCACCCGCTGCAGATGGCCGACCTGCAGGACGTGGAGGCCTTCGGCAGCCGCCGTGCCCGCCTGGACCTGGACATGGGCGGTGGTCCCGACATTGCGGATCTGGTGGTACCGGCCGGCAAGCTGCTGGTACTGGGGGATCATCGCGGCAACAGTTTCGATGGCCGCTTCTTCGGCTTTGTCGACGCCGACAAAGTCTACGGGCGCGCGGTGGCCGTCTACTACCGCCGTGGCGATGGCTTCCAGTGGCAGCACCTGTGAGCTGAATCGATACGTCAGGGATATCAATCCTGACTTTTCAGGTTATGGATCGACTGGGTGGACGGGCCTAGTCTGGGGCCCGTTCCCTCCACCCCGGCCGCCCCCAACGGCCCATCGATCCCATGACTGGCGAAACCGCCGCGGCCCCCGAACGTCGCTTCCCTCCTGCCGATTCCAGCCCCGAGACGCGCATCCAGCAGGGCACGCCAGCGTTCCGCCGCACTGCGGTCGCGTTGTTCCTGGCCGGCTTCTCCACCTTTGGCCTGCTGTACACGGTGCAGCCGTTGCTGCCCGAGTTCAGCCGCCACTTCGGCGTCTCCGCCGCCGGCAGCGCGATGTCGCTGTCACTGACCACCGGCACGCTGGCCGTGGCGATGCTGCTGGCCGGGCTGCTGTCCGACGCCGTGGGCCGCAGGCCGTTGATGATCGTCGCCCTGCTGGCCTCGGCCATCCTCTCGCTGAGTACCGCCCTGGTCGATGACTGGACCACGCTGCTGGTGCTGCGCACCCTGCTGGGCCTGGCCCTGAGTGGCGTGCCGGCGGTGGCGATGACCTATCTGGTCGAAGAAATGGACAGCCGCGCACTGGGCCTGGCGATGGGCCTGTACATCGGCGGCAACGCGATTGGTGGCATGAGCGGGCGCCTGCTCGCCGGCATCATCGCCGACCATTGGGGGTGGCGCTGGGGCATCGGCGTGGTCTCGATCATCGCCGTGGCCAGCACCGTGTTGCTGTGGCTGCAGCTGCCGCCATCGCGGCATTTCCAGGCCCGTCGCGGCGGCCTGCGCCAGCTGCCGTCGCGCTGGCGCACGTTGTTCGCCGATCCCGGCCTGCCGTGGCTGTTCGCCACCTCCTTCGTGTTGATGGGCGTATTCGTCACCCTCTACAACTACCTCGGCTATCACCTGCTGGCGCCGCCGTACCACCTCAGCCAGACCGTGGTCGGGCTGATCTTCAGCGTCTACCTGGTCGGTACGTTCAGCTCGGCATGGATGGGCCAACAGGCCACGCGGTACGGCCGTGGGCGTGTCCTGTCGATCTCCTTCGTGCTTATCGGTGCCGGCATCGCGCTGCTGGCGATGCCGTGGCTGACCACGATGGCGCTGGGCATCGCGCTGGTGACCTTCGGCTTCTTCGGCGGTCATTCGGTCGCCAGCAGCTGGGTCGGCAGCCGGGCGGGCATGATGCGCGCGGAAGCCTCGGCACTGTATCTGTTCGCCTACTACCTGGGGTCGAGCGTGCTGGGCGGTGTGGGCGGGCTTGCCTACGCCGCGTGGGACTGGCTGGGGGTGTGCGCGTTCGCGGCAGTGCTGACCCTGCTTGGCGGTGGCATCGTCTGGGCGTTGCAGCAGCGCGCCCCGCAGC